>NZ_SSXE01000183.1 GCF_021699195.1 Nonomuraea sp. MG754425
GGCCTTGGTGGCGGACTCGGCGCGCTGCCTGGCGGCCGTGATGAGCGGGAGCACGCGGTCCGCCCGTGCCGCGTCGTCGAGGACGGCCTGCAGATCGGCCCGCTCGTCGGCGCGTTCGTCGAGGGTGCGGCGCAGGGTCAGCGCCTCGGCGTAGCGGCGGCGGCGGTCGGCCAGCGCGGCGGCCTGCTCGAAGCGCAGCCGGGCCGCCCGCAGTTCGTGACCGGCCGCCGCGTGCGCCGCGCCGGCCCGCCGTGCCACGGCCCGCGCGGCGGCGAGCAGCGCGCCCGCCCATCCCAGCGGGTCGCTGTCCGGCGTCGGCACCTCCGTCCCGTCACCGCCCTCAGGCGCGACGCCCCCGGCCCCGGCAGACCCAGACTGTGCAGGCCCAGACTCATCTGGCGAGGGCGCGGCAAGCGGACCACCGCTCAGGGCCGTGGGCAGGTCGTCGCCCGCGACCTCCTCCACCCGCTTGACCGCGAAGTCCACCTCCTGCCGCAGCTCCTGCGCCTCCCGCCAGGCCGTCTTGCGGTGCTCGGCCAGCCACGACTCGGCCGTCGTGAAGACCTTGACGGTGAACAACCGCTCCAGCAGCTTCGACCGCTCGTCGCCGTCGGCCCGCAGGAAGCGCGCGAAGTCGCCCTGCGGCAACATCGCCACCTGGCAGAACTGGGCGGCGTTCATGCCGAGCAGCCCGCCCACCAGGTCACCGGCCTCGTCGAGCCGGGTCGTGAGGCCCCGCCAGTCGGCCCCCTGCCACTCCGACAGCACCACCTTGGACTTCTCCTCGGTGAAGCCCGACCCGCGTAGCTTGGGACGCGCCCACGCCGGGGAACGCTGGATGCGCAGTAACCTCCCCCGGAGGCTCACCTCCAGCGTGACCGACGGCCCCACCGTGGGCGGGGCGTGGTCGCAGCGCAGGCTGCGGGCGCTGTTGCGCTGCCCGGGGACCTGGCCGTAGAGGGCGAAGCAGAGCGCGTCGAGGACGGTGGTCTTGCCCGCCCCGGTCGGCCCGTGGACGAGGAAGAGCCCGGCCTCGGACAGCGCGTCGAAGTCGACCGTCTCGGTGCCCGGGAAGGACCCGAACGCCGTGAGCGTGAGCCGGTGCGGCCGCATCTACGCCATCGTCTCCTTCACCCTGGACGCCTCGATGGCCTGTCTTAGCAGGTTCTCCTCCTCGGGTGCGGCAGGCTCGCCGCGCACCTCCCTGACGAAGTCGAGGGCGACCTCCGCCTCGGGCCGCCCGCTGATGCGCGCGGGCTGGGCGGCGGCGGTGGCGCCGACCGGCTCGAAGGAGAGGGCGAGGGTGTGCGGGAAGCGGACACGGAGCCGGTCCATGGCCGATTTCGGGCGTACGGCGTCGGTGAGGACGATCTGGAGCCAGTGCTCCTCGTAGGCGGCGTAGCCGGGCAGGGTCAGCAGGTCGTCGAGGTCGCCGCGCAGGCGGCCGACCGGGCGCGGCACCGGAGCCGGGACGAACTCCGCCTCCTCCCCCAACGTCACCAGCCACGAGCCCTTGACGTGCCCCACCTCCGAGAAGGAGTACGCCAGCGGCGAACCCGAGTAGCGCACGCTCTCCGACATGCGCTGCCGACCGTGCAGGTGGCCGAGCGCCACGTAGTCGACCCCGTCGAACGCCCGCAGCGGAACGTGCGCCACCCCGCCCACGCTGATGTCGCGCTCGCTGTCGCTGGCCTGCCCGCCGGTCACGAAGCAGTGGGACAGCACGACCGAGGCGCGGTGGCGGGCGGCGTCGGCCCTGATGCGGGTCATCGCGTACGAGATGGCGGCGGTGTGGCTGCGGTCGGGCAGCTCCCAGGCGGCCCGGACCAGCTCGGGTTCCAGGTAGGGGATGCCGTAGAAGGCGACGTCGCCGACCAGCACCGGTTCCCACGACCGGCCGGGTGAGGTGCGCACGTGCACGCCGGCCGCCTCGAACAGCTCCGAGCCGAACCGCAGCCGCAGCGCGGAGTCGTGGTTGCCGCTGATCAGCACCACCCGCGCCCCGGCCGCGCGCAGCCGCCCGAGCGCGTCATCGAGCAGGGCCACCGCGTCGACCGGGGGCAGCGCGCGGTCGTAGACGTCGCCGGCGACCGCGACCACGTCGACCCGCTCGGCCCGCACCGTCTCGACCAGGTGGTCGACGAACGCCGCCTGCCCGGCGAGCAGGCTCTCACGGTGGAAGGAGCGCCCGAGGTGCCAGTCGGAGGTGTGCAGGATCCGCATGTCGCAGGAAGCTAACAGCTCCCACCGACAAATGCGGTCTCTGCAGCCCCACACGCCGGGAGTAATGTGGAAGATCGGCGGGACAACCGTCGCACATGGGATCGCACATGGGGAGGCCGATGCGCACTGGCCGTGGCACCTTGAGCGTCGCCGCCGGCCTTGTGCTGGTGGCTCTCGCGTCGGTCGGATACGTGCTGCCACCCGCGTTCGATCCGCCACCGCTCAAGGTCGATCCAGCCTTCCAGGCCGTCCCGGCCCAGCCGGCCGAGGAGCTGCGTCCGGTGGTGGCCGTCGATCCCATCCGCCGTGAGGAGATCTCGATCCCGGCGGAGGCGCAGCGCCTGGAGGGCACGCTCCGGACGCCGCGCACCCCCGGGAGGCATCCGGCGATGGTGTTCGTGTCGGGGTCGGGCAACGGCTCCCGCACGGAGTTCACGCCGCAGGCGGAGTTCCTGGCCAAGGCGGGCGTGGTGACGATCGCGTTCGACAAGCGCACGATCGGCTACGACTTCCGCCACCGCGACTTCGGCCTGCTCGCCGACGACGCGCTGCGGATGGTCGAGTACCTGCGCACCCGTCCCGAGGTCGATCCCGACCGGGTCGGCATCTGGGGGGTGTCCGAGGGCGGCTGGGTGGTGCCGATCGCGGCGGCCAAGAGCCCGGCGGTCGGGTTCATGGTGCTGGTGTCCTCGCCCAACGTCTCCCCGCTGCGTCAGGTCGCCTGGGCGCTGAACGAGCAGTTGCTGCGGCTGCGCGCCCCCGTCGGCGCCCGCGACCTGCTGACCAGGGCGATGGGCGTCGTCGGGTTCGACTTCCTGCGCTACGACGCGCTGCCCGCGTTAAGCCGGGTCAAGCAGCCGGTCCTGGCGTTCTACGGCACCACCGACCCGTCGATCCCCTTCGTCGAGTCCACCCAGGCGCTCGTCACGGCGATGGGCGAGGCGGGCAACGACGACTTCACGATCCGGTTCATGGCCGAGGGCGACCACGCGATGCGGGTGCACGGCGGCCCGTTCACGAAGGGCTACCTCGACACCCTCGCCAACTGGATCAAGGGCCTGCCCGGCAGCGCCAGGCCCGCCGTGCACATGGCCGGCGCCACCCCCGTCCAGCGGTTCGAGGCCAGCGACGTGCCCGCGGCCCCCTGGTACGCCGGCGGCACGATGCTCGGCCTGACGATCTGCCTGGCCGCCGTCGGCTACGTGGCGGGCCCGGTCGCGGCCGTGGTCGTGCGCCTGCGCCAGCGCCGCCAGACCCCCGTCGAGACCAACGCCAGGTTGTGGTCGCCGATCAGGCGGCGGCTGTTCCGGATGGCGTGGACCGGGCTGGGCCTGCTCGCCTCGGTGGCGGCGTTCATCATGCTGCTGGTGCTGTTCTCGATCAACCAGGCGGGCGCCTGGCCCGCCGTGCTGGCGGGCTGGCTGGTCGTGCGGCTGCTGGCCGTGCTGATGCTGATCCAGGAAGTCACGGCGGTGGCGGCGTACGTGTCGGCGCTGCGCGAGGGCCTGCAGCCGACCCGGTGGCAGCACGTGACGGTGGGCGGCGTCCTCGGCGGCACCGGCCTGCTCCTGGTGGCGGCGGCCTACTACGGCCTCTACTCGTTCCCCTGGTAAGAGGGCGCCTGACCCGTCGGAGCGGGCCGGGACAGCGGCTCGATGTAGGCGCGCATCCAGCGGTCCAGCTCGGCGAAGACCTGCCCGCGCGCGGGCTCGGCCGACAGCACCAGGTCGTGCAGGCCGTCGGCGATCCGCACGCACGTCACGTGCGGCCCGAGCGAGGTGGACCAGCGGGCGATGTGCCGCGGGTCGAGCACGATGTCGGCCGAGCGGGCCTCCGGCACGAAGTCGCGCACCCGCAGCCCGGTCGAGGAGGCGAGCACGAGCACCGGCACGTCCAGTGACAGGCCGCGGTGCAGGCGCCGCTGCGCCCGCCGGATCGCGGCCAGCCACATGGCGTGCACGGAGAAGCCGCCGAGCGGCTTGAGCTCCAGGTCGTAGTCCCACTCGCCCTGCTCGCTGCGGTGCAGCGACTGCCCGTAGACGGTGCTGACGCCCAGCGGCAGCACCCGGCGCGTGTACGACAGCGGCGTCCGCAGCAGGTCGGCCGCCAGCCGCAGCGGGGCGGACACGTTGAGGTCGAAGAACGGGCTGTTGAGCACGAGCCCCTGGACGAGGCCACGGCCGCGGACGCGGTCGGCCCACAGCGGCGCGATCAGGCCGCCGGTGGAGTGGGCGTTGACGGTCAGCTCGTCGTGGTCCTGCCGGATGATGCGGACGGCCTCGTCGATCTCGGGGAAGTAGTCGGTGACGCTCCTGATGAGGCCCCTGGTCTGGTGCGGCAGCAGCGATCGGCCGTACTTGCGCAGGTCGAGCGCGTAGAAGTCGACGCCGCGCCGGCAGTAGTGCTCGGCCAGGTGGTCCTGGAAGAAGTAGTCGGTGAATCCGTGCAGGTAGAGCACCGCACGGCGGGAGCCGGTCCCGGCTCGCCTGCTCACCAGCGTCGCCACGACCGCGCCCTCGAAGTCGTCGGGCATGGGCAGCACGGTGGTTTCGTACATGTCAGACACCATAGGGATCGTCCGGCCACGAGGGCACACCGGGCGGCAGATCCCGGCTCACGCTCATCGGGAACTCGGCCTGCCGCTTGTCCAGGAACGCCGTCACGCCCTCCATCGCGTCGTCCGCGCCGCCCAGTTCCGCCATGAGGCGGGAGTCGGCCGCGTGCGCCTCCCACGGCGAGGACGCCGACAGGCCCGACCACATCAGCCGGCGGACGGCGGCCACGGCGACGCCCGAGGTGTTGTCCGCGATCTCGCGGGCCAGCGCGTACGCCGCCGGCAGCAGCTCGTCCGGCGGCAGGACGCGCGAGACCAGCCGCCCTTCGAGCGCTTCGGCGGCGGGGAAGACGCGGCCGGTCGCCGCCCACTCCATGGCCTGGGCGATGCCCACGATCCTGGGCAGGAACCAGCTCGACGCCGCCTCGGTGACGATGCCCCGCCGCGCGAACACGAACCCGAACCGGGCCGTCTCCGAGGCCAGCCGGACGTCCATGGGCAGCGTCATGGTGACGCCGACGCCCACGGCCGGTCCGTTGATCGCGCCGATGACCGGTTTGAGCGAGCGGGCGATGCGCAGGGCGACCGTGCCGCCGCCGTCGCGCGGCACGCCGTCCACGCTCTCGAGTCCCGGGTCGTCGGGACGGGAGCCGGGCCGGAAGGTGCCGCCTCCGCCGCCGAGATCGGCCCCGGCGCAGAACGCGCGGCCCGCCCCGGTCACCACCACCGCGCGCACGTCGTCGTCGGCGTCGGCGCGGTCGAAAGCCTCGATCAACTCTCCGCGCATCGTAAAGGTGAAGGCGTTGAGCCGTTCGGGCCGCTTCAATGTGACCGTGGCGATGCGGTCGGTCACCCCGTACTCGATCTCGGTGAAGGCCATGCCCCGAATATTATTCGGTGACTGATGTTCACTCTCCGATAAAGACATATTTCGTATTCGGTGCGTAGGCTGCCGCCTCTACGGAAGCCTGAGGCGACCGCGCCCGTGCGGCTCACCGCAGGCCGCGGAGTCCGCGCCTATGGTGAAGTTCGCGGGGAAACGGGGAAGGCGTGCGGCAGGCTGAGGAACCAGTGAGCGCCGGAGCGGTCCTCGGGTGGCTGGTGCTGGCGGCACTCGCGCCCGGAGCCGCCCATCTGCGTGCCGGCCGGCGCAGGACCGGCCTCGTCCTCGTCTCCTGCTACGCCGTCCTGCTGCTGGGGCTGCTCGCGTTCGTGCTGACGAACGACCTCGGCACCCTGGCCGGCTCGGCCACCCAGGACAGTTGGCTGCTCGCCATCATGATCGGCGGCGTCGTCCTGGGCCTCGCCTGGTTCGCGCTGATCGTCCACTCGTTCGTGGTGCTGCGGCCCGGCCGGCTGGCCCAGCCCCTGCAGATCCTCACCGGCACGCTGGCGGGGCTGCTCGCCGTCGTGGTCGTGGTGCCGTTCGGCTACGCCGTCCAGTTCGCCGGCACCTCGCGCGAGGCGCTCGACGAGATCTTCCAGCAGCCCGCGGAGAGCGAGGAGTCCGCCGCGCCGGAGCCCGCGCCCGAGGACCCGTGGGCCGGCCGCGACCGCGTCAACATCCTGCTGCTCGGCGGCGACGCCGACGACAACAGGACCGGCGTGCGCACCGACAGCATGAACCTGGCCAGCATCGACGTGCAGACCGGCAACACCGTGCTGTTCAGCCTCCCCCGCAACCTGGAGGACGTGCGCTTCCGCCCGGACACCCCGATGGCCCGCCGCTTCCCCGACGGCTTCAACCTGCCGAAGGACGCCAACGGCGGCTCCAGCGACCTGCTCAACAGCGTCTGGGAGTACGCCGACGCCCACCCCGAGATCTTCGGCGGCAAGCAGCACCAGGGCCCCAAGGTCCTCATGGACACGATCGGCTACACCCTCGGGCTCGACGTCGACTGGTACGCCCTGGTCAACATGTGGGGCTTCGCCCGCCTCATCGACGCCATCGGCGGGGTCACCATCAACGTCGAGCAGGACGTCGTCTTCGGCAAGTACAACGAGGGCCTGGTCAAGGCCGGCAAGCGCCGGCTCAAGGGCGCCGACGCCATGTGGTACGCCCGCTCGCGCACCTACAGCGACGACTTCACCCGCATGCGCCGCCAGCGGTGCGTGCTCGGCGCCATCCTCGACCAGGCGGATCCGGCGACGGTGCTCAGCCGCTTCCACCAGGTGGCGCTGGCCACCAAGGAGCTGATCAGGACCGACATCCCGCGCACCTGGCTCGAACATCTCGTGCCGCTGGCGCTGAAGGTCAAGAACGCCGAGGTCACGAGCGTGCAGTTCGTGCCGCCGCTGATCAGCACCGGCTACCCCGACTGGGTGAAGATCCGCAACATCGCGGCGAAGGCGATCCGCGACTCCTCCCATGCCAAGGCCCCCGTCGCCGCCTCCGCCACCCCCTCCACCGGGCAGCCGGCCACACCTTCGTCCTCCCCGAAGCCGAAGAAGACGGCCAAGGCGATCGGCGACGACCCGACGAAGGGGATCACCGAGGGGTGCTCGGCCAAGGGCTGAACGACGCCTGGCCGGAAAACCGCTGGTACGCCGCACGTCCGGGTGGGCAGACTGGGCCGGTGAGCGACGACGACCCGCTGCGGACCGCGGCGATGCTCGGGGCGGCCGACGAGGTCGGGCGGTTGCTGGCGGCCGGCGCGCGGCCCGACCCGCCCGCCGGCGGCACGCCCCTGTACCAGGCCGCCGTGCGCGGTGACACCGCCGTCGTGCGGATGTTGCTGGCGGCCGGGGCCGACCCCGGCAGGGAGAGCACGGCCGACGGCGAGGGCCTGCCGCTGTGCGCCGCCGCGTGCTGGGGGCACCTCGGCGCGGTGGTCGCGCTGCTCGACGCGGGCGCCGACCCCGACCTGCCCGAGGACCCCGGCGGGAGCGCCATGACGGCCCTGCACTGGGCGTGCGCGAACGACCGCCTGGCCGTCGTGGCGGCGCTGCTCGCCCAGGGCGCCGACCCCGGCCTGCGCGACCGGTCGGGCGGCACCGCCCTGACCCGGGCCGCCGAGCGCGGCGCGGCGGCCGTGGCCGCGGCGCTGCTCGGCCACGGCGCGGCCCCCGACCCGCGCGCCCTCGACCTGGCCCGGCGCTACGCCGGCCACGACATCGAGGCCGAGGTGCGCACGCGGGCCGGGGAGCACGCGCCCCGCGACGCGCGGATCGGCGTGCGGCGCGAGGAGGCCGAAGGGGGCGGCGTGCGGGTCGTGGCCGAGGTGCGCGACGCCGCGGGCCGGCTGCGCTCGGAGACCTCGCTGGGCACCGGCCACGCCGAGATCGTCCGCCTGCTGGAGCGTCACGGTGGCGGGAAACCCTCCGTCGGGTAAAGGTCGCCTCTGGCCGGTGTGGCGTACCCGCCGGGGCCGCGGCGGGTCGTGATCTGTTGGCGGGGTTCGTCTCCGTACCTGTCACAGGAGGTCTGACATGGGCCGTCGCATTCATCTGCTGATCGCCACCGCCACCCTGGCCGGGGCCCTCGTGCCGTTCGCCGCCTCCCCCACGCCCACCGGCGGGCTGGTGGACCGCATGCACAACGTCCGCGAGGCGCTCATGGGCGCGGGCGGGCACTTCTACGGCCTGGGCGACATCCTCAGCGGCGCGACCCCGCGCTACGACTCCCTGCCGCTGTAGGCCGGGTCAGGAGCGGAAGGACTCCTTGGCCAGCCGCCGCACCCGCGCCTCGTCGATGTCGTGCCCGAGCCCCGGCTGGGTCAGCGGCACGGCGATGACCCCGGCGTTCGCGCCCACGATGGGGTTGACGATCTGGTTCTGGCGGGGCGGCTGCGTGACGTCGCACGGCAGCGTGCAGCCCGGCAGGCTGGCCACCGCCACGGTGGCGGCCCTGGCCAGCCCCGCGCCCTGGCCGCCCGTGCACTGGATGTCCCAGCCCGCCGCCGCGGCCCGGTCGTGTGCCCGCCGGGCCTCCGACAGCGACGGGAAGGCGGCCGGGCGCAGCAGCAGCACCCGCGCCGCCCGCAGCGTCAGGAAGTCGTCGAGCTCGGCGGACGTGTCCACCTCGACCGCCACCGAGGCGCTCACCTGGTCCTGGAGCGAGGCGTGGGCCTGGAGGTCGGAGACGGGGAAGGGCCGCTCGATGACCTCCAGGCCGTAGGAGTCGAGCGCGACGAGTTGCTCCTGCTCGGTGTAGGCGTTGCCGCAGTCGACGGCCAGGGTCAGCGCCGGGTACGCCCGCCGCACCGCGCGTACGGGCTCGACGTCCCAGCCGGGCCGGATGTCGAGCGTGACGTGCCCGTATCCGGCGCAGACCTGCTGGTTGACCCGGGCCACGAGGCTCTCGACGGACGGGTCGGGCACCAGCCGGACCGTGGCCATGAGCGAGGTGCGGGTGCCGCCGATCGCCTCGGCGAGCGGCACCCCGCGCATCCGGGTCCACAGGTCCCAGCAGGCCATGTCGACGGCGGAGTCGATGGCGGGCACGGAGTCGGGGTGCTCCCAGTCGACCCCGACCACCAGCGCGGCCAGCGTCTCGGCCAGCCTCGACCAGGTCTTCGCCTGGGGAGTGGTCAGCTCACCCCACCCGGTCAGGCCGCCGTGGTCGGTGAGCTTCACGAGCAGGCTCTCCGATCTCCTGCCGTACGGCAGGACCAACCGGAAGACCTCTAGCTCACGCACTCGCGGCATGTACCCCCCCATTTATGACGCGGTTGGTTCCATAGTGCCCGTTGCCGCGGAGTTCACGAAACGCGGGGCCAGTACGGCGCCCAGAAGCGCGAGCGCGACGGTGAAGACGAGGCCCACCGCGTAGTTCTGGGCGGCGGCGGTGAACAGGGCGCCGCTGACCGCGACGGCCACCACGGTGAACACCGACTCACCCACGCCCACGGCCGCGGAGTTGGCGCCCTCCTCGCCCTCCTTCGACAGCTCCAGCACCAGCACGGACACGGTCGGGTGCAGCATGCCGATGCCGAGCCCGACGGCGGCCATGCCCACGTGCGCGATCGCCAGCGGCACCGAGTCGATCAGGACGAGCGTCACCAGCGAGATGCCGGCGGCGATCAGCAGCCCGCCGCCGCGCAGGGCCCCCATGTTGCCGATCATGCCCCGGCCCTTGATCCAGGAGCCGGTGGACCAGCCGAGCGCACCGACGGTGAGCACGATCCCGGCCGCGGTGACGCTCAGGCCGCGCTCGTACTTGAGCATGAGCGGGATGAGCACCTCGGCCGCCGTGTACGAGCCGAAGGCCAGCCCGCGCAGCAGCGGCGCGGTCGGCAGGCCGCGGGCGGCCCTGAGCGAGCCGGGCAGCAGCAGCTTGGGCAGCGACACGGCCAGCAGCACGACCCCGGCGACGAGTAGCGGCACTCCGGCGAGCTTGAGCGCGCTGCCGTACTGGATGAGGGCGGCGGCGACGGCGGTCAGCGTGGCGTAGACGAGCTTGCGGCCGAGGCCGGGGGCCGGGGCGGCCACGCCCTCCTGGACGGCCCGGCCGGCGGTCCCGCGCCAGAGCAGCAGCGCCGACGGGATGACGACCACGATCACGCCGAGGAAGATCCAGCGCCAGTCGAACCGCTCCGCGACGAAACCGGCGATGGCCGGGCCGATCATGGAGGGCACCACCCAGGCCGCCGAGAACGCGGCGAACACCTTGGGATGCATCGCCGCCGGGTAGGCCCTGGCGACCAGCACGTACAGCGCCACCTGGGTCAGCCCGGTGCCGAGCCCCTGCACGAAGCGGCCCGCCACGAACACTTCCATGTTCGGCGCCAGCCCGGCCAGCAGCAACCCCGCCACGAACGTCACCACGCCGGCGCCGATGGGCTGGAGCGGCCCCCGTACGTCGCCCCAGCGGCCACCCAGCACCGTCGCGATCACACTGGCCGCCAGGGTCGCGCTGAAGGCCAGGTTGTACACGGCCATGCCGTCGAGCTCGCGGGCCACCACGGGCATGGCCGTGGCCACCGCCATGGCCTCGAACGCCTGCAGCATGACCAGGGCCACCAGCCCGATGCTCAGTGCGCGGTAGCGCGGCGACAGCACGCCCGCCGGGGCCGCCGCGGAACTTTCAACAGTTGTTGTCATACCCGGCAAACTATGGCGAAGTTCCAGGTCAGCACATCGGGCGCGGGCCCTAGGCACTTGGGCCTAGGGCCCGCGCCGCCGGTGGTGCCTAGGGCTTCGGCATGCGGGCCTCGATGCCGTCGAGCAGCAGCTCCAGCCCGTAGTGGAAGCGGTCCTCGCCGTCGGAGGCGGTCAGCTCGTCGACGTGCTTGGCCAGGTTCGGGAACCGGTCGGTCGGCAGCCCCCCGTAGTAGGAGACGATCTGCGCGACGAACGACTCGAAGTACTCCGCCGGGTCGCTCATGCCGGCCGCGCGCATGCGCGCGTAGTGCACCGACCCCTCGTAGGCGTCGCCCACGAGGTAGAGCGTGAGCCGGTCCATCGCCAGGGACGCCTCCCGGGGCGACATGCCGGCCGCGATCAGCAGCCCGTAGGTGAACTCGCCGGCGCGCAGCGAGTTCTCGCCCGTCGGGATGTTCGCCAGCGCCGCCCTGGCGACGTCGGCGTGCGCGCGGAAGACGTCGTGCATCTCCACGGCGTACTCCCGGAGCTGCTCCTTCCAGCGGGCCGGGTCGGGCTCGGGCAGCCGGATCTCGCTGAGCACCCGGTCGTAGATCAGTTCCAGCAGTTCCTCCTTGCCGGAGACGTGCGCGTACAGCGAGGCGGGGCCGGTGTCGAGCTCCTGGGCCACCCGTCTCATGCTCAGCACGTCGAACCCCTCGGCGTCGAGGATGCGCAGCCCGGTCTCGACGATCAGCTCCTGGCTGAGCTGCCGCCTGGCCTGGGCCGGGCGGCGCGACTTGCGCCACGGCGGCGCCGGCACGTCCTGGGGGTCCTTGCGATCGACCATGCGGACAGCCTACACGAACGCCGTACTTGACACGAACACTGTTCGTCGCTAAAAACATAGTTCGTTGACGAACATCGTTCGTTGTCTAGAACACCGTTTGAAGGAGTTGTCATATGACAGTCACCGCCTCCGCGGAGACGACCGGGGTCGCGCCCTATCGCCACCGCTGGATCGCACTGTTCGTGATCCTGGCCGCCGAGGTCATGGACCTGCTCGACGCGCTCGTCACCGCGATCGCCGGCCCCACGATCCGGGCGGAACTCGGCGGGTCCGAGAGCCTCATCCAGTGGCTCGGCGCCGGCTACACCCTGGCCATGGCCGTCGGCCTGATCACCGGCGGCCGGCTCGGCGACCTGTACGGCAAGAGGCGCATGTTCGTGATCGGCGCGGCCGGCTTCACCGTCGCCTCGCTGCTGTGCGGCATCGCCGTCAGCCCCGAGATGCTGATCGCCAGCCGTGTGCTCCAGGGCCTGTTCGGCGCGGTCATGATCCCGCAGGGGCTCGGGTTGATCAAGGAGATGTTCCCGCCGCACGAGCTGGGCAAGGCGTTCGGCATGTTCGGGCCGGTGATGACCATCTCCTCCGTCGGCGGCCCCGTCCTGGCGGGCTGGCTGGTGGACGCCGACTTCTTCGGCACCGGCTGGCGCATGATCTTCCTCATCAACCTGCCGATCGGCCTGGCCGCCGTGCTGGCCGCGCTGCGCTTCCTGCCCGAGCACCGCTCGTCCGGCGCCACCCGGCTCGACCTGCCCGGCGTCGCGCTCGTCTCGGCCGCCGCGTTCCTGCTCATCTTCCCGCTCATCCAGGGCCGCGAGCTGGGCTGGCCCGCCTGGACGTTCGTGTCGATGGCCGCCTCGATCGCCATGTTCGCGCTCTTCGGCCGCTACGAGGCGAGCCGCGCCAGGTCCGGACGGGACCCGCTGGTCACGCCCACCCTGTTCCGCAAGCGGGCCTTCACCGGCGGCCTGGTGGCGGGCCTGGCCTTCTTCTCCGGCCTGACCGGCTTCGGCGTCGTCTTCAGCTTCTACACGCAGATGGGCCTCGGGTTCACACCGCTGCAGGCCGGGCTGACCGGGCTGCCGCAGGCGCTCGGCGGCGTCATCGGCTTCGGCCTGGCCATGGCCGGGCTGCAGGAACGGCTCGGCCGCGGCCTCATGCAGATCGGCACCCTCGTGATGGCCGGCGGGGCGGCCGTGCTCGCCGTCACCATCCACCTGGCCGGGCTCGACGTCAGCGGCTGGCAGCTCGCCCCCGGCCTGACCCTCGTCGGCATCGGGATGGGGCTGACCATGGCCCCGTTCTTCGACATCGTGCTGGCCGGGGTCGAGCCGCACGAGTCCGGCTCCGCGTCCGGCACGCTGACCGGGGTGCAGCAGCTCGGCGGCGCCTTCGGCACCGCCGTGCTCGGCACGCTGTTCTTCAACCTGCTCGCCGACCAGACCGGGTTCGGCCGGTCGATGGAGGTCACGGTGTGGGTCGAGGTGGGGCTGCTGGCGGCGACGTTCGCGCTGACGTACCTGCTGCCGCGCCGCGCCCGCCCGGAGCAGCCGCACGCCGTGTGACCCCGGCCGGGATCCTCAGGTGGACAGGTGGCGCTCGGCCCAGCGGGAGACGTCGCGGCGCTCGATGGCGGCGGCCATCAGGTCGGGGAAGGCGTCGGGTGTGCACGCGAAGGCGGGCACGCCCAGCGCCGCCAGCGCGGCGGCGTTCTCGTGGTCGTAGAACGGCGCGCCCTCGTCGGACAGCGCGAGCAGCACGATCACCTGCACCCCCGCCTGCGTCATCGCCGCCACCCGGCGCAGCATCTCCTGCCTGACGCCGCCCTCGTACAGGTCGCTGATCAGGATGAAGATCGAGTCGGCCGGCCGCGTGACGAGCCCCTGGCAGTAGGCGATGGCCCGGTTGATGTCGGTGCCGCCGCCGAGCTGGGTGCCGAACAGCACCTCCACCGGATCCCGCAGCCGGTCGGTGAGGTCCACCACCGCCGTGTCGAACACCACGAGCGACGTCCTCAGCGACCGCATCGAGGCCAGCACCGCCCCGAACACGCTCGAGTACACCACCGAGGCCGCCATCGACCCGCTCTGGTCGATGCACAGCACCACCTCGCGCTGCACCGACCGCTGCCTGCGCGCGAAGCCGACCAGCCGGGACGGGACCACGGTGTTCCGGTCGGGCAGGTAGTTCTTCAGGTTCACCCGGATCGTCCGGTCCCAGTCGATGTCGGACGCGCGCCTGGGCCGGTGCGTCCGGGCCGAGCGGTCGAGCGCGCCGGACACGGCCGTCCTGGTCCGCTGCGCCAGCCGGCGCTCCAGTTCCTCCACCACCCTGCGCACCAGCGCCCTGGCCGACTCGCGGGCCTGGTCCGGCATCACCTTGTTGAGCGCGATCAGGGTGCCGACGAGGTGCACGTCGGGCTCCACCGCCTCGAGCATCTCCGGCTCCAGCAGCAGCCTGGTGAGGTTCAGCTTCTCGATCGCGTCCTGCTGCATGACCTGGACGACGGTGGACGGGAAGTACGTCCGGATGTCGCCCAGCCACCTGGCCACCCGCGGGGCCGACGCCCCCAGCCCGCCCTGCCTGCGATCGGACCCACCCTCGCCGCCGCCCTGGTCGTAGACGGCGGCCAGGGCCGCGTCCATCTGCGCGTCCGCGCCTTCCAGCCCGCACCCGGTGCCGTCGGCCGGCCCGCCGCCGAGCACCAGCCGCCATCGGCGCAACCTCTCGTCCGCCGCGCTCATCCGTCTCCCCTCCCGATGATCGAGAGCACGGTCGCCACGGCCGCCGCGGCACGGCGCTCGTCCACGTCCTGCTCCGTTCCGTCGTCGTCGCCCGCCGAGCGCAGCCGCTCGCCGACGGCCCTGCGCTCCGGCGCGGCGAAGGCCCCGAACGTGCGGCGCAGCAGCGGCAGCACGTCCGTGAACTGCTCGCCGGACAGGCCCGTCAGCCAGCCGTCCACCAGGCCGAGCAGGCGCGGGTCGTGCACCAGCAGCAGCCCGCCCCCGGCCAGGAACCCCTCCACCCAGGCCGCCGCCCGCGCCGGGGCCTGGCCCCTGGACATGGCCCTGGACATGCGGTCGGCGGCGTCGTCCAGCTCGCCGGAGTCCAGCAGGATCCTGGTGAGGCGGCCCTCGATGAGGCCGTGCAGGTCGGGGCGGTCGCAGACGCCGCGCAACGTGGCCAGCCACCGCCCACGCGGCGACGACGCCGCACCCGCACCGCTTTCCGGACCGCCTTCTGGGCCGCCTGCCGGGGTGTCGGACAGGAGTGCGACGGCCGAGTGGACCGCGTCCACGTGCTTGAGCAGGCCCTTCGCCGCCTCGTCGGCCAGGCCGGTCACCGCCACCGGCAGCCCGGCGCGGATGCGCTCCAGCATCGACCGCACGATCACCGCCAGCCCGTGCGCCGAGGTGCCGCGCACGTCGCCGTAGCGGTGGGCACGCACCATCGCGGGCAGCGCCGCCATCAGGCTGGTGACGTCGGTGTCCAGGGCGGCCTTGGCCGACAGCGCCGCCAGCACCTCGGGCAGCGCCTGCGGCAGGTCGGCCAGCAGGCACCGCTCCACCAGGGACGTCAGGTCGGCCAGCACCGCCGACGACCCCGCCGCCACGTCCGTGGCCCGCCGCGCCGCCGCCGCGGCCACCGTGGTGCCCAGCGCGGCGTGCTCGATCAGCGCGAGGTCGTGCTCGGGCCGCCAGCCCAGCGTCCACGTCTCCCTGAACGTGCCCTTGCCGCGCGCCTGCCCCTGGGTGCCCCAGTCGACGCCCAGCAGCCGCAGCCGGTGCAGCAGGTGGCTGCGCTCCAGGTCGAGGGGCTTGCGCAGGTCGAGGTCGACCTCCCGGTCGAGCGCCTCGGGCTTGAACTTCAGCCGCCGCTGCGTCTCGCGCAGGTCCCGCTGGAGCGGCACCATCGGGGTGCCGTCGGAGACGTGCCCGAGCCGGTCGCCGACGACCATGCGCCGCTGGATCAGCTCCACCGCCAGGTCGTCGCCCTCGCACAGCACGGCCCTGGCCGCCTCGGTGACCTCGCCGAGCCCCGCCAGCGGCCTGCCGCGCAGCGCCGCCAGCCCCTGCGCGAGGCGTACGGACTCGATGACGTGCGCGGACGACACGGCCAGCCCCTCCTCCCGCAGCACCCCGGCGGCCTGCGCCAGCCACCGCTCCACCGGCCGGTCGGGCGCGTCGAACAGGTGGTGGTACCAGCCCGGCGACGTGATCCCCGCGCCGTAGCCGCTCCACGAGGCCAGCCGCCCGTACGTCCACGGCACCCACGTCAGCTCCGCCTTCACCTTCGGCAGGCCGCGCAGCACCGCGTTGTCGGCCGTGGCGGACGGCAGGGGGCCGCTCAGCGCGGGCACGTGCCAGGCCCCGCAGATCACCGCGATCCGGCCGAAGCCCTGCTTGACGGCCGCGCGGAGCGTCTTGCGCATGTACGCCTCGCGCCTGGCCTCGTGCCCGTCGGGCTCGTGGCCCTCGCGCACGGCGGCCATGGCCTCGGCGATCACCTCGAACGGCGTGTCGCCGCCCCGGTGCTCGACGACGTCCTCCCACCAGCGTTCGGGGTCGTCGTAACCGGCCGCGGCGGCCAGGGAGCCGATGGGGTCGGCCAGGACGCCGGCTTGGTCGTCGTCGTCGCGCTCGGTGGCCAGGGAGTGCGCGGCGGGCAGGTCGCAGAAGCGCACCGGGACGCCCGCGGACGTGCCGTACAGGATGGCCTGCCACTCGGGCGAGAACGCGGCGAACGGCCAGAACGCGGCCCGCGACGGCGCTCCCGGCACGTGGGCGAGCAGCGCGACCGGCGGCTCCAGCGCGGGCGCGAGCCGCACCAGCGCGTCGGCCTCCGGCGGGCCCTCGACGAGGATCGCGTCGGGCCGCAGCCGCTCGAGTTCGCGCCGCACGGCACGCGCGGAACCGGGGCCGTGGTGACGCACCCCTAGGATCGACACGCCGCTCATGGCACCTCCGCCAAGCCCGGCACGACGGCGTTCACGAGACCTCGCGGCAGGCACGGTAGAAGTCGCGCCAGTCGGAACGCTCGCGCACCACGGTCTCCAGGTACTCGCGCCACACCACCCGGTCCGACACCGGCTCCTGCACCACCGCGCCCACGATGCCGGCGGCCACGTCGGCCGGGCGCACGACGCCGTCGCCGAAGTGGGCGGCCAGAGCGATTCCGCTGGTCAGGACCGAGATGGCCTCGGCCGTGGACAGGGTGCCGCTGGGTGACTTGACCTTCGTGCGGCCGTCCTCGGTGACGCCCGTGCGCAGTTCCCTGAACACCGTCACCACCCGCCGGATCTCCGCGAGACCCGTCGCCGTCTCCGGCAGCTCAAGGGAGCGGCCGAGCTGGGCGACGCGGCGGGCGACGATGTCCACCTCCTCCTCGGCGGTGGCCGGAACCGGCAGCACGACGGTGTTGAAGCGGCGGCGCAGCGCGCTGGACAGCTCGTTGACGCCCCGGTCGCGGTCGTTCGCGGTGGCGATCACGTTGAAGCCGCGCTGCGCCTGCACCTCGCGGTTGAGCTCGGGGATCGGCAGCGTCTTCTCCGACAGCACGGTGATCAGCGCGTCCTGCACGTCGGACGGCATGCGGGTGAGCTCCTCCACCCGGGCCACGCGGCCCTCGGCCATCGCGCGCATGATCGGCGACGGGGTCAGCGCCTCGAACGACGGGCCCTCGGCCAGCAGCCTGGCGTAGTTCCAGCCATACCGGACGGCCTCCTCGGCGGTGCCCGCGGTGCCCTGCACGAGCAGCGTCGAGTCGCCGCTGATCGCCGCCGCCAGGTGCTCCGACAGCCACGTCTTGGCGGTGCCGGGCACGCCGAGCAGCAGCAGCGCGCGGTCGGTGGCCAGCGTCGCCACGGCCACCTCGACGATGCGGCGGGCTCCGACGTACTTGGGGGTGACGCGCTCGCCGTCGCCCAGGATGTACGTGGTCACGGCCCACGGCGAGAGCTTCCAGCCCGGCGGCCTGGGCCGGTCGTCGTCCTTGGCGAGGACGGCCAGCTCCTCGGCGTACTGGTCTTCCGCGTGCGGGCGCAGAACGGTCATCGGGCCAGCTCCTTGTACATGTCAGCTCGGAAACGCAGCAGGGCGGCGACCTGCTGGATGGGCTCGCCGGGCGAGTAGTCCTCGGCCAGCTCGAACAGCGCCGGGTCGATGTGCTCGCCGGCCAGCTTGACCAGCTCGCCGAGATTCCACGGCTGCGTGGCGTGCATCTTCACGATCTTGTGCAGCACGGCCGTCGCCAGGCCCTCGCGCCAGGGGGACGACACACCGCCCAGCACCATGATCAACTGGCTGTCGAGGTCGTGGCCGCGGACGAACTGCGCGGCCAGCTCCTGCTGCTCCTCGGACGGCAGCGCCTCGAGCAGGTCGGCGATCGGGTCCCAGCCGAACATCGCGCGCGCCCACTCGGGGTCCTGCTGCAGCACCGCGGCGCGCACCCAGGCCGTCTTCACCTCGGCGTCCCAGTCGGGGATCCGCATCGCGAGCAGCCGGGCGGGCGGACGCTCCCACACGGACAGGGGCGCGCGGGCGATGATCTGCTGCAGCCACCAGGCCCGCTCGCCGATGCCCCGGGGCGGCTTCGGGCGCACGCCGTCGCGTTCCATGGCCTTGTCGCAGGTCTCGGGGGCCTCCACGAGGATGACGTCGCCGGCCCCGTCGCGCCCGATCGTCACGCGCGAGCGCACCCGATCGGCCATGCGCAGCGACATGCGCGAGCCCGGCAGGCGGGTCAGCAGGTTGGCGGCGGCCTGACGCACCTCACGGCGGCGGTCGTCCAGCGCCTGTTCGAGGAACGGCTCGTCCGCCATGCTCAGCCCCTCGGCCAGCACCTCGACGAACCCCGCCCGGTCGTCGGGCGTCTCGCGCTCCCAGGTGCTCTCCAGCAGCCGCCTGGCCCCGGCGGGGTCGGCGGCCCGGAGCGCGCACAGGTGGGCCCGCCGGTCGGCGGCACCGCCCAGCTCCCACGTCTCACCCGTGGGCTCCTCCAGGAGGTAGGCCCAGAACGGGTTGAGCCCGGCCAGCCAGCGTCCGCGCTGCCCGGCCAGCACACCGAGGTGCACCCTGATCGAGCGGTCGCGCCGGCCGCGTTCGAGCAGTTCGGGCAGCACGTACGCGGGCACCCGGCGGCCGGTGGCGGCGGCCGCGGCCAGCCATTCGGGGATCAGCCGCTCGTGCTCGCCGCCGAGCAGCCTGCCGAGCCGCTCGGCCGCCCGGCCGCCGACGGCCGCCCGCTCCTCCACGGGCGCGGCCCCCTCCCCATCCGCCCCGTCCAGCCCGTCCGCGCCGGGCACCCCGGACGCCCCGGCGTCCGCGGCCTCGACGTGCACCGGCTCCCCGGTGTCCCTGCCTTCCGGCGCGCACGCCTGGCGGTCGGATGCGTGCTCCCGCCGGCCGGGGGTGTGGTCGTGCGGCTCCTGTGCGGGGGTTCGCGGGCCCGTCACGTTCACGCGCCGTCCGGCGCGGCGGCGGGCCACCTCGACGGCCGCCGCTTCGAGCAGATCTCCTTGGTACGGCCTGCGGTCGGTGCCCACGAGCGCCGTCGAGGCCAGGTCGTCCCAGCCGGTCACAGGATCACCGTCGTTCCTTCGTCGTCCCAGGTGGTCAGGGGGCGCACGCCCTGCGGCGTCCACTCGGCCGCCACCGTGACCGGGTGGCCGCCGGAGACGGCGATCAGCCGCCAGGGGTCGTGCGCGCGCGGGTGCAGCGGCAGGCCGCCGATCGAGGTGCGCCCGGGGACCACTCCGGCGAGGACCAGCGGCCACGACTCGGTCCACGGATCCTCGGCCAGCGCCCGCGCCATCTCGTCGAGCGCCTCGTCCGGCGACATCCCGGGCGGCACGGCGGGCTCGGGGCGCGAGGTGGCGCCGTGGCGGGCGGCCACGAGGGCGCGGAGCGGGGCCGCGCCCGGGTAGTAGGCGAGGTCGGCGTCGATGGTGGTGCCCGTGACGAGGGAGGCGTCCAGCGGCTGGCCCTGCGGGGCGAACGACAGGACGAGGGCGGGCCTGCCGGTGCGGCGGCCCCGGAGCCAGACGCGCCGGGCCGTCAGCCGGTCCTGGGTCTCGTCGCGCCTGCCCAGGACGTCCCAGTG
Organism: Nonomuraea sp. MG754425; assembly: GCF_021699195.1. GTDB lineage: Bacteria > Actinomycetota > Actinomycetes > Streptosporangiales > Streptosporangiaceae > Nonomuraea. The sequence continues at coordinate 19,746 of NZ_SSXE01000183.1, forward strand.
GTCGCGGACCGGGGGCCCGGCCAGGACGGCTTCCCTGGTGACCGGGAAACCCGTACGGATCAGGACGGTCTGCACAAGCGGCTCCGGCAGCCCGGCCCTGCGGCGGTAGGCGACGGCGAGCAGGTTGATCAGCGCGTACTCCTCCAGCAGCCGCCCCGGCCAGCCCTCCTCCGCACGCACCCGGGACAGGCGGGAC
>NZ_SSXE01000184.1 GCF_021699195.1 Nonomuraea sp. MG754425
CCCCAACCCCGGCACCAACCCCGAGCTAGGCACCGAGACCCGGTTCAACGCGACGGCTCCCGTGCCGGCCGGTGGTGATGGGAACTCCGATGCTTCGGCCGGGGCCGACAACCTGGCCGGGTGGGATGTCCTGGCCGGCGGGGGCGTGAAGGCTGGTGGCGTGGCCGGTGCCGATGTTCTGGCCAGAGGTGGGGTGAGTGCCGAGAGCCTGGCCAGGACCGATGTGAGGGTCGATGCTCTGGTCGGGGATGGTGATTCTGCCGGGAGCCAGGCGCAGGGTCTGGCCGATGACGGAGCGCGGACGCGCAGCGAGGAGCAGGCGCGGATTCTCGCTGAGGAACGGGCGCGGCTCCTTGCCGAGGAGCGGGTGCGGGCTGTGGTCGAGGCCGGTGTGCGGCCGCACGCGGTGGTGGTCGCGACCCGGCTGCCCGTGCGGCTGGCCGCCTCGGGAGGGTGGGGCGCCACCACGCTGACGCTGCCCCCAGGCACCTGGCGGGACCTGCTCACCGGCGGCCTGCACACCGGGCGGGTCCCGCTCGCTCATCTGCTCGGTCAGTATCCGGTCTCACTCCTGGAGAGACATGATCTTTGAGGTCTGGGCACCGAAGGCCACCACGGTCGAAGTGGACGTCCTGGGCGGACGCCGGGCGATGTCGCCCGGGGAAGGGGGCTGGTGGTCGGCGGAGGTGGAGGGTGTCGAGCACGGCACCCGGTACGCCTTCGTGGTGGACGATGACGGACCGTACCCCGACCCCCGCACCCGACGGCAGCCGGAGGGGATCTTCGGGCAGAGCGCGGTGTACGAGCACGCCCGCTTCACCTGGTCCGACTACGACTGGAAGGGTCGCGACCTGCGCGGAGCCGTGATCTACGAGCTGCACATCGGGACGTTCACCCCGGAGGGGACGTTCGCGGCGGCCATCGAGAAGCTGCCGCACCTGGTGGAGCTCTGCGTGGACTTCGTGGAGGTCATGCCGGTCGCGCCGGTGCCGGGCGGGCGCAACTGGGGCTACGACGGCGTGGACCTCTACGCCGTGAACGAGACGTACGGAGGACCCGACGGGCTCAAGTCGTTCGTGGACGCCTGCCACCGGGCCGGGATCGGGGTCCTGCTCGACGTGGTCTACAACCATCTCGGGCCGTCCGGGAACTTCCTGCGGCCGTTCGGGCCGTATTTCTCCGGCTTTGACGGCAGCTACTGGGGCGAGGCGGTCAACCTGGACGGGCCGGATTCCGACGAGGTGCGGCGATACTTCATCGGCAACGCGTTGCAGTGGCTGCGTGACTATCACATCGACGGGCTGCGGCTGGACGCCGTGCACGCGCTGCACGACAAACGTGCCCGGCACCTGCTGGCCGAGTTGTCGGAGGAGGTGGACGCGCTGGCCTGCTCGGTCGGCCGTCCGCTGTCGCTGATCGCCGAGTCCGATCTCAACGACCCCCGGATGGTGCGTCCGCTCGACGCCGGCGGGCTGGGCATGACCGCGCAGTGGAACGACGACGTGCACCATGCGCTGCACTGCGCCGTCACCGGCGAGAGCCATGGCTACTACCAGGACTTCGCCCAGCTCTCGGTGCTGGCCAAGGTGCTCACGCAGGGGATCGTGCACGACGGCGGCTACTCCAGCTTCCGGGCGCGCGCGCACGGCCGCTCCTTTGACGGGGTGCCGGGGCACCGGCTGGTGGCCTGCGTGCAGAACCACGACCAGATCGGCAACCGGCCCGCCGGGGACCGGCTCCCGATCCCGGCGCTCAAGCTCGGCGCGGGGTTGTTGCTGACCTCGCCGTTCACACCGATGTTGTTCATGGGGGAGGAATGGGGGGCGCGTAGTCCGTTCCTGTTCTTCTCCGATCATGTCGAGCCCGAACTGCGGGAGAGCGAAGGGGTGCGCAGGGAGCGGGAGTTCGACGGGTTCGGGTACGTGTGGGAGGCGCCGAACCCGTCGGCCGAGGAGTCGTTCGTCCGCTCGAAGCTGGACTGGGGTGAGGTGAAGGACGAGGCGCACTGGTCGCTGCTGTGCTGGTACCGGGACCTCATCGCACTGCGCAAGGCACTGCCCGAGTTGTCCGATCCCCGGCTGGATCGGGTGCGGGTGGAGGTGGACCCGCTCGGGAAGTGGCTGCTGGTGTGGAGAGGAGGGCTGGCGGTGACGGTGAACTTCTCGCAGGAGTCGGTGATGTTGCCGCTGTCGCCTGGCACGGTGCTGCTGGCCTCCGATGATCCGGTGGTGGTGGACGAGGAAGGACTGCGGTTGCCCGCCCAGTCGATGGCGATCACCCGCCCCATCTCCCGCTGAGCCGAGCCGACTGGCCGTGGCCCGGCTCACGCCCGGGGCGTTCCCGGGTTGATGGGGTGACGGCCCGGACCGGCCTCGACCGGGTTCGGGCCGCTCGCGGCCGGGTTCGGCTGGTCGCGGGGCGATGAGGGCCGCTGGGGTGGGCGGGCGCGTTTCAGGCCGCGAGGACTCTGACCAGGGCCGGGGTGTTGGGATCGATCGAGGCCAGGGAGGCGTGGTGGGACGCCTGCGTGGCGCAGAGCCAGTCGTTCAGTGACCCGGTGAAGCCCGAGGGCGGGCCGACCTTGAGGCAGGTGATCTGGCCGGAGCCGGGGGCGGGGCCCACGCGCAGGCGGCGGATGCTGCCCGTGCGGCCCAGCTCTCCCGCGTCGGCGTCGTACGGGGTGAGCCGGACGACGAAGGGCAGGCCGCCGTCCGGCTGGTCGGACGGCTGTATCCGGAGGAAATCGTCGATCTTGCGGCTGGCGGCCTCCGGGTGCGTCGTGAGGTAGGTGAGGTGGTCGGCCACCAGGCGGTTGGCGACCGTGCGCAGGAGGTTGGTGGCGCACAGGTTGTGGGCGCAGGCGGCGCCGTCGAGGGTGATCTCCGGGAGGGCGAAGCGGCGCAGCCCCCGGGAGGTGACGCGCAGGCAGTCGCATGCGCCCATGTCGGACGGGTCCCATGGCGGGCAGGTGGCGGCGTCGTGGACCTGGACGTCCCAGGACAGCCAGTCGTCGTCGAGCCGGAAGTGAGTGGGCTCGCCGGCGCATCTGCCGCAGGTGAGGATGGACGAGCCGGTCAGCGGGTCGAGCAGGAGGCCGTCGCTCTCCCGGGCGAGGGCTCTGGCCGAGGCTCGGGCCACCTGCACGGCGGTCGGCAGCCGGTGCGGGGGTGCGGTGGCGGACACCACCACGTGTTGTTTCGTGCGGCGTAGGCGGCGTCTCTCGTCGTCGGTGAAGGTGGCCGCCGTGGTTTTCCACGGGGTGGTGTGGTGGATCACCGACAGGGTGCCGTTGGCGGCCGAGGTGATGGCGGTTCGCTTGAACGGGCCGCCGACGCGCCATGGGACGAAGGACTCGACATCGAAGGGCACTTGCTCCATCGCGACGATGAATTGGGAGGTCACGGTGCTGGGCAGGGGAATGGTGATCTTCATGGAGGGACCTCCGCGAGGGTGGGGTCTGATCGGGTGAGTGGTCTCTGATCTGGGATGTGGGGCGGGAGGCACTCAGGATCAGGGATGCGGGGCAGCGCGCGGAGGACAGAACGCGATTCTGGGGAAAACGTCGAGAGCCGATGTCGTCCCTGTGGAAAACCGGAGAGGGGGCGCGGGCGCGGCGGTGTTCGGGGGCGTGGCCGTTGTGACCTGGTTTGATAGGAAAAGTCAGTGATCGTCCTGAACCGAATGGTGACGTACGCCCGTCATAGTGACGTGATCCCGTTTGAGATGATCGACGAAGATCTGCGCACGGCACGCCGGAGAGCGCGTCGCTGGCACGTGCTGAACGAGAGCCACACCGCGATCACGGGCCTGCTGCGGGAGGCCCGGAGAGAGCTCGACGCGGCCGGGGCGGGGGAGCGGGACCGCGTGGCCGTGGAGGAGGCCCGGCTGGGGGCGTACACGATCGTGCTGGCGAGGGTGGAACGGGCGCTGGCCGAGGTGGGTCCGGCCCGCGAGCTCTACACGGAGCTGCTGGTACGCGAGGAGCGGCGGCTGACCGGCTCGGCCGATCCTCGGGGCGCGGAGTTACTGGAGATCGGGCGCATGCTGGCCGAACTGGACGTGGAGCTGCCCGCCAGGGAGCGGGCCAGGACGGCCGGGCTCGTGGTGCTGGCGGGTGCGGGCGACCGGGCGGCGGCGGTGGCGGCCTTCGTCAGGGACGTCGGGGCGCTGGGCATGACCGTGTCACCTGCGGCGGCCGACGACGAGGTCGAAGAAGTGGCGGAGCGGCTGGGCGAGCGCTGCCGGGAGATGGTGCGGCTGCGTGAGACGCTGCACGTCCGCCGGGAGGAGCTCCTGCTCGGCGGGTGAGCCGCCGAGCAGGTGGAGGCGCCGTCACCGGCTGAGGATCGCCCGGAGCGCCCGCTCCAACGCCTCCACCGCGTCCAGCTCCGCCCGCGCCGCCCGCCAGGCCACGTACCCGTCCGGCCGGACCAGTACGGCGCCGCCCCCGCTGACGCCGTACTGCTCCGCGAAGCGCCCCTCCACGTCCAGCAGCTCGTCGTCCACCGGCAGCCGTGTCAGGTGCACCCCCAGCCGTTCCTTGACCACCCGTCCCGCGTCCATCCACGTCTGCCCGCCCTGCTTGGCGGCCATGAGCACGAAGCCGGACCCGAACAGGTCGATGGTGGAGATGTGCTGCCCGTCCCAGTCGAGCACCAGGTGCGGCGCGCGGCTGCCGGGCCGGCCGCCGCCCTGGCGCGGGTTCTCCAGGATCGAGCCGTCGTCGCCGGGCTCGTCGAGGATGGCCGTGGAGTGGTAGCGGTGCCCGAACAGGGCGTTGAGCGGGTCCTCCAGCGGCTCCGGGTAGCCGACGCGGGCCGCGGGCGGCATGCGCCGGCCGAGTTCGGCGAGCTGCGCGTCGGCGGTGAGCGCTCCGATCGGGCGGCGCTCGGCGTCGTACGTGTCCATGAACTCCGGCCCGGCCTGCCCCGTCAGCACGAGCCACAGCCGCCAGGCGAGGTCGGCCCCGTCCTGGAGTGCCGCGCTCCCGCCCTGGCCGCCGGTGGGCGGCATGGTGTGCGCGGCGTCGCCGGCGAAGAACACCCGCCCGACCTGGTAGGTGTCGGCGAGCAGGTGCGCGATGCCGAACGTGGTCCGGTCGAGAATCCGGACGTCCAGCTCGGGCCGGCCGGTCGCCAGGCGGACGAGTTCGACGCAGCGCTCATGGGTGAAGTCGGCCGTGCTCTCGCCCTCGGAGTGGTGCACGCCGAGCACGTGCGCCCCGGCTCCCGCGCCGGTCACCAGGGCGCCGGTGAAGGTGTCGTTGCGCAGGTACCAGAGGGTGACCTCGCGCTCGCGCACCAGGTCGGACAGGTCGGCGTCGAACATGATGGAGCACATCCGGCCCAGTTCGCCCTTGCCGGAGGTGGGCACGTCGAGGGCGTGGCGCAGCGGGCTGTGGTGGCCGTCGGCGGCCACGACGTACTCGGCCCGTACGAGGTGGTCGCCGTCCTTGTCGCGGATCAGCGCCGTCACGCCGCCGTCGTCCTGCTCCAGGGAGATCAGCTCGGTGGAGAAGCGCAGGTCGGCGCCCAGCTCCTCGGCCTTGACGCGTAGCACGCGCTCGATGTCGGCCTGCGGCGCCCGGACGGTGGCGGCGGGGGTGAGGCCGGCCAGGGCGAGGTGTTCCCACTCGCCGTCGAGGAGCAGGTGCGGCTCCGGGTCGGTGAGGTCACGGGCGATCGCGATGCGCAGGTCCTCGCCGGCCCCGGCGCCGACCTCGGTGAGCTCCTCCTCCAGCCCCTGCACGGGACGCAGCAGTTCGACCGCGCGCGGCCCGGCCCCGAACGCCTTGGGCTGGACGGAGGTGCTCGGATGCCGTTCGACCAGCATCACGGGCACCTCGCGCCAGGCCAGCAGCGTGGCGGCGCTCAGCCCCGCGTACCCGCCACCGATCACCAGAACCGGCACTCGCTCCATTGATCCGCCCTCCGGATACGCGTACTATCGCGTCTGTGTCGAGCAACACGATATGACGCGTCGGCGGAGCAGGTCAAGATATATCTCGAATTGTCAGCTCAGATGGCGCTCCAATGACTCGATCTTGGACGTCATGCCGTCCGTGACCCCTTCGCGAAGGTCGGCCTTGAGCACCAGGCTCACCCGGGGCGCGACCTCGGCCACGGCGTCCACGGCCCGCTTCACCACGCCCATGACCTCGTCCCAGTCACCCTCGATCGTGGTGAACATGGCGTCGGTGCGGTTCGGCAGCCCGCTGTCGCGCACGACCTTGACGGCGCGGGCGACCGGCTCGGCGACCCCTTCGCCGACGCCCAGCGGGGTGATGGAGAATGCGACGATCATCGAAATCCTCTCGTCAGGAGGCTTCCGATCCTAAGGAGAGCGGGGCGGGCGGCGAAAAGCCACGACGTCCGCAGAACGCCGTGGCCCGCCGCCGTATGTCACACGTGGTCGTGCTCTTCTTCGTCCTCTTCCTCGCCCGGCCCCTCGGAGGGCTCCACGCCGAGCACGGCCTCGCGGGGCTCGATCTGGCTGATGTGGTCGACGAGCTGCAACACGTGGTCGGGCTCGATCAGCCACTGCAGCGCCGAGGCGCCGGAATCGTCGGAGGCGACCAACTCGGCCTGCTCCGTGCGCTCCTCCTCGGTGAGATCGGCGTCGGGGTGCCGGATCTCCGCCAGCGCCGAGGCCTGCAGCGCGTCCATGTCGAGCACCTCGACGGTCAGTTCGACCGTCAGGCGCAGGAACTTCGGTTCATCACTCATGGCGACGATGCTAGGGCAGCTTCCACTCGACAGGTGCCGCGCCTTGCTCGGCGAGCAGCTCATTGGCCCGGCTGAACGGCCGCGATCCGAAGAAGCCGCTGCGCGCCGAGAGCGGGGAGGGGTGCGCGGACTCGACGCGCGGCACCGGGCCGAGCATGGGGGCGAGGTTGCGGGCGTCGCGGCCCCACAGGATCGCCACCATCGGCTTGTCGCGTGCCACGAGAGCGCGGATGGCCTGCTCGGTGACCTGCTCCCAGCCCTTGCCCCGGTGCGAGGCCGGCTTGCCGGGCATCACGGTGAGCACCCTGTTGAGCAGCAGCACACCCTGATCGGCCCACGGCGTCAGGTCGCCGTTGGCGGGCCGGGGCAGCCCGAGGTCCGTCTCCATCTCCTTGTAGATGTTGAGCAGGCTGCCGGGCAGCGGACGCACGTCGGGCGCCACCGAGAACGACAGCCCCACGGGGTGACCGGGCGTCGGGTACGGGTCCTGCCCCACGATCAGCACCTTGACCTCGTCGAAGGGCTGACTGAAGGCGCGTAGCACGTTCGCGCCCGCGGGGAGGTACTGCCTGCCTTCGGCGATTTCCTTGCGCAGGAACTCGCCCATCAGGGAGATCTGCTCAGAAACGGGCTCAAGCGCACGCGCCCAGCCCGCTTCGACGACTTCGTTCAGTGGACGACCGGCCATGGCCGTTGAGCTTAGCCAGCTCTGCCAGGACTCGCGGCCGAAACCGGGGGACAAGCCGTACCAGAATGATCACAACGACGGAGGGCGCCCGCGGGTGGCGGGCGCCCGTCACGTCATGGCGTCACTTGACGGACCCGGCCATCATGCCCTGCACGAAGTACCGCTGGAAGGCGAAGAACAGCACCAGCGGGATGATCAGCGACAGGAAGGCGCCCGAGGAGAGGATGTCGACGTTCGACCCGAACTGCCGCATCTGCGACTGCAGGTACTTGGTCATCGGCTGGTTGCCGGTGTTGGCGAAGACCAGCGCGATGAGCATGTCGTTCCACACCCACAGGAACTGGAAGATGCCCAGCGAGGCGATGGCGGGCTTGCCCAGCGGGAAGACCACCGAGACGAAGATCTTCCACTCCGAGGCCCCGTCCATGCGGGCCGCCTCCAGCAGCGAGGCGGGGATGCCGACGAAGAAGTTCCGCAGCAGGAAGATCGCGAACGGCAGGCCGAACGCCACGTGGAAGAGCACCACGCCGGGGATGCTGCCGAAGATCCCGGTGTTGCCGTAGAGGGCGGCGATGGGGATCAGCGCGATCTGGATGGGCACGATCAGCAGCCCGACGACCACGAGGAAGCCCGCGTCGCGGCCGGGGAAGTCCATCCACGCGAACGCGTATCCCGCCATGGCCGCGATGCCGATCACCAGGACCGTGGTCGGCACCGTGATCATCACGGTGTTCCAGAAGGACGTGGTGAACCCGCTGCCCAGCAGGTTGGCGTAGTTCTGGATGGTCAGCTCGGCCGGCTTGGTGAAGATCGTCCACCAGCCCTCGGCGCCGTTGACCTTGTTCGTGCGCAGCGAGACGACCAGCAGGCCCAGCGTGGGCACCATCCAGAACAGGCCGAGCAGCACCATGATCACCTGAACGGCGCCGCTGCCCAGCCGATCGACGATCCTGCTCAGGATGCCCCTGCGCGGCGTACCCGACTCCAGCCCGGACGCCACCTGGGCAGTCGCGGTCGTCATGACTCTCCCCTCCTGAACCGCCTGATGTTCATGATCATGAAGGGGAGCACCAGAATGAGCAGGAAGATCGACAGCGCGCTGCCCAGCCCCTGGTTGTTCCCGCCGCCGAACGCCACGCGCCACATCTCCAGCGCGACCACGTTCGCCTGCGGTTGCACCGAGGCCGGCGCGATGATGAACACCAGGTCGAACACCTTCAGCGTATTGATGATCATCGTCACGAAGACGACGAGCAGGACCGGCGACAGCAGCGGCACCGTGATCTTGCGGAACACCTGCCACTCCGTGGCGCCGTCGATGCGGGCCGCCTCCAGGGCGTCGCGCGGGATCGCCGCGAGACCGGCCGCGAGCAGCACCATGGCGAATCCGGCCCACACCCAGACGAACGCGCCGATGATCGCGGGCGTGATGAGTGTCGGGCCGAGCCAGGACAGGCCGCCGTAGGACGCCTCGAAGTTCGACTGCGGCAGACGCACGGTGTAGGTGCCGGCGGCCAGTCCGTCGAAGGCGAACGTGCCGTTCTCGGCGGTCGTCGCGGTGGCGGCCACCTGGCCGTCGGGTCCGACCGCCTCGACGGTCATGCCCGGCAGGCCCTTCTCGGTGCCGTCCACCACGTTGCTCTGGCCGCCGCCGCCCTGGGTGAAGTCGAACCAGACGGTCCCCGACACCCCGGCTCCGGCCCCGGCGGCCTGCGCGGGCTGGGCGTTGGCCGGCATGATCTCCGGCTTGACGCCGACGATCGGGATCAGCACCGGCTGCCCGGCCTGGGCGGGCTGCTTGGTGACGACAGCGCCGTCCTGGTCGGCGACGGGCGACTGGTCGCCCTCGCGCGGACGGGCCTCCGGGTAGCCCTGGGAGGAGGCGAAGGTGTCGGAGAACGTGGTGAGCACGGCGTTGGCCAGGCCCTTGTCCGGGTTCTCCTCGTACACCAGGCGGAAGATGACGCCGGCCGCCATGAGCGAGACCGCCATCGGCATGAACACGATCAGCTTGAACGCCGTGGCCCACTTGATGCGCTCGGTGAGCACCGCGAAGACCAGGCCCAGCATGGTGACGATGATCGGGGCGACGACGACCCAGATGAGGTTGTTGCGGATCGTCGTGAGCATGCCCTGATCGGTGAAGATCGTCATGTAGTTGCCCAGCCCCACGAATCCGGAGCCGCTCGCGTCGAACAGGCTGCGGAAGATGGAGTAGACGATCGGGTAGACCACCCAGATGCCCAGCAGCAGCGCCGCCGGAAGGAGGAAGGCGATGGCGACCGCCGGCGAGGGGCCTAGGCGCAGTCGGGTACGGGGGGTTTCAGCCGGTCCGGGGGAGGAGCCGCCCGCGAGCTTCAGCGCGGGCGGGTCCTGCCGGCCGTCCAACCGTTCGGTCACGGCCTGAACCTCTTTACTTCCAGGCCTTCTTGGCCTCGGCTTCGAGCGCCTCCTGGGCGCCCTTGACGTCGCTCGGGTCGCGCAGGAAGTCCTGGAGCACCTTCCACTCGCCCTTGCCGTCGGTGCCGCCGAACGCGCTGGGAGCCAGGTCCGACATGTCGTAGCGGACGGCGTCGCCGGCCGAGACGATCGTCTGGCCGAGCTGCTTGGTCAGCTCGTCGGGGTAGTTGTCGGGCGAGACGTTCTTGTTGGGCGACAGGTAGCCGGGCAGCTTGGCCCAGACCTCGCCACCCTCCTTGGAGGCCAGGAACTGCACCAGCGCCATCGCGCCGGGGGAGTCCTTCATGGCCACGGCGACGTCGCCGCCCAGCACGACCGGGGTGGTGTCACCGGCCTTGGGGAACGGGAAGTACTTGGCCTCCTCGCCGACCTTGGCGCCCGCCTGGTCCGCCTCGACGGCCACGAAGTCGGCCTCGATGACCATGGCGGCCTTGTCGGTGCCGTAGACCTTGGTCACGCAGGTGGGGAAGTCGGTCTGCATGGTGCCGGAGGTGCCGTCGACCAGGAACTCGGCCTTGGAGGCGATCTGCTGGATCTTCTCCAGTGCGGTGGCCACGGACGGGTCGGTCCACGGGATCTCGTGCTTGGAGAGCTTGTCGTAGTTCTCCGGGCCGGCGGTGGACAGGTAGACGTTCTCGAAGAGGTCGGTCAGCGTCCAGCCGGAGGCGCCGCAGAAGGAGAACGGCGGCGTGCCGGAGTCGGCGATCGTCTGGGCGGCCTTGACCAGCTCGTCCCAGTTGGTGGGCGCCTGCACGCCGGCGTCGTCGAACGCCTGCGACCGGTACCAGACCAGCGACTTGTGCGCGGCCTTGACCAGCACGCCGTACACCTTGCCGTCGACGGAGCCGAGGTCCTTCCAGTACGGCGTGTAGTTGGTGTCCACCTCCTGGACGACCTCGGGGGTCAGCGGCTTGAGCGCGTTCTGCTCGACGTACTGCGCGACCAGGCCCGGCTGCGGCAGGATCGCGACGTCCGGCGGGTTCTGGCCCTGGATGCGCGGGCCGAGGTAGGCGCCGGTGTCCTCACCGGTGGAGGCGTAGGTGACCTCGGCTCCGGTCTTCTCGGAGAAGGCCTTCAGCACCTGCTCGAAGTTCTTCTGCTCCGCGCCGGTCCACTTGGCGGCGACTTCGAGCTTCACGCCCTGGAGCGGCTTGGCGGCGCTGGACGCCGCGGCCGAGCCCGATGCCGAGGGCTCGGTGGTCGTCGGCGCGTTACCGCAGGCGGCGACGGCTACCGCGAGCCCGGCCAGGATCGCTGCTGCACTGCCTTTTCGCATGGCTGCCTCACTGGGTTCTGGTGATCTCTTGCAGTTCGGATTTCATCGAGGCCGCGACGTCGTCGGCGGTCTCGGGGGAGGGGTTGCCCAGCGCCTTCGCGACCGAGCTGGCGATGACCAGGCTGAGCTGGTTGTAGTTGGCGCTCACGGGCCGCGGCTGGGCGGCGAGGATGCTCTCCTTGAGCACGGGCAGGTAGGGGAAGCGCTTGATGAGCTCGGGATCGTCGTAGAGCTCGGTCCACACGGGCGGGAAGGAGCCCTCTGTGAGGACCCGGCGCTCGTTCTCCAGGCTCGTGAAGTAGCGGATGAACTCCTGTGCGGTGTGCTGGTTCTTGGAGTAGGCGCTGATGGCCAGGTTGGCTCCGCCCAGCGTGCTGGATCCGGGGCCGTTCAGGCCGGGCAGCCGGGTCACGCCCAGCTTGCCGCCCAGTTCGGCCTTGGCCGGTCCGTACGCGTGCGGCCAGTTGCGTGCGAAGGCCAGCCGGCCCTCCTGGAAGGCCAGGCGCGTTTCTTCCTCCTTGAAACTCAGCGACTCCATCGGGATCCATCCCTCGCGGAGCCCCTGGAACAGGAACTCCAGCGCGACCCCGCCCGTGGCGGGATCGAGGGTCACCTCGGCGCCGTCGCGGCTGACGATCTGCCCGCCGGCCGACTGCACGGCCTCGGCGAAGTTGACCGTGAGCCCTTCGTAGGCCAGGAACTGCCCGGCGTACCCTCCGATATTTCGCTTTTTCGTTATCTGGCGTGATTGGTCACGAAGCTCGGCCCAGGTTCGGGGCGGCTTCCTGACCAGGTCCTTCCGGTAATACAGCAGCCCGGCGTTGCTCGTGTACGGAACCGCCCAGAGCTTGTTCTTGTAGACAGCCGTCTCCACGACGGGCGGCAGGAACCTGTCGAGCGGGAACAACCCGCGCTCCAGGGGGATGATCCAGCCGTTCTCCGCGAATTCGGCAGTCCACACCACGTCGAGCCCCAGTACGTCGTACCGGTTGCTCTGGGCCTGGAGGTTGGCCGCGATCTGAGCGCGTTGCTCGTCGGCGGCCTCGGGCAGTTCCAGCAGCGTCACCCTTTCGGCCGGGTGGGCCTGGTTCCAGCGGTCCAGCAGGGGTTGCAGGTACGCGGTGGTGTCGCGTCCGGTGGCGAAGGTGATCGGGCCTGTCCCGCCCGTTCCCTTGTCGCCCCCGCCCTCATCGCCCGTCGCCGCGCATCCGGCCGCCAGGGTCACGGCCATCAGCACCGGAAGCAGGCGAAGCACTCTGTTTCCTCCGTGTTCAGAGTCTTTTACATACGTGTTAGGTAGATGCATTCATGTTATGCACACCTGTAATCTGTAGGTCAACGGAATGCCTCGTAACGCATACGTAACAGAGCAGGGGAGGTGGAGCGGTGCGGCCACACCTGCTGGCGCTCCTGGCGAAAGAGCCAGCCCACGGCTACGAGCTCAAACAGGCGCTGGAGCAGACCTTCGGGAGCGCCTATCCCTCCCCGAACATCGGGCAGATCTACGTCACCCTGGGCAGGCTGGAGAAAGACGGCCTGATCAGGGCGGTGGACGTCGAGCAGTCGAACCGGCCCAACAAGAAGGTCTATTATCTGACCGCCAAGGGCCGCGACGTGCTCGAAGCCTGGGTCGACGAGCCTACCGAGGGTCCGCGCGTGCGCGACGAGTTCTTCATGAAGCTCGTGCTCGCGCCGCTCACGGGCATTGCCGACCGGATGGCGCTGATCAGCCGGCAGCGTCGGCACTACCTGTCGCTCATGGGCGACCTCAACGACCTGATGTCGCGTACGGCCCCGACCGATCGGGTGGCGATGCTGCTGATAGAGGGAGCCATGCTGCATCTGCAGGCGGACCTTGACTGGCTTGAGCGATGCCAGGAGGATCTGGCATGAGCACGGTTGTGAAAACGGTCAATCTGGTCAAAATCTACCAGGATGGCGCGGTCCCCGTGCCCGCCGTGCGCGGCGTAGATCTGCACGTCGAGCCGGGGGAGTTCGTCGCGATCATGGGCCCGTCCGGCTCGGGGAAGTCGACGCTCGTCCACATGCTGGGCGGCCTCGACACCCGCACCAGCGGCGAGATCTGGCTCGACGGCAAGCGCGTGGACACCCTCTCCGAGAGCGCGTGGGCGCTGCTGCGGCGCAACCGGATCGGCTTCGTCTTCCAGTTCTTCAACCTGGTCGCCAACATGACGGTGGGCGACAACGTCGAACTGCCCGCGCTGCTGGCCGGAGCCTCTCCCAAGGTGGCCCGCGAGCGCCGCGAGAGCCTGCTGGCCGCGCTCAACCTCACCGACCGGGCCGGCGCCGCCCCCGCCCAGCTCTCCGGCGGCGAGCAGCAGCGCGTCGCCCTGGCCAGGGCACTGGCCAACGAGCCCAGCCTGCTGCTGGCCGACGAGCCCACCGGCAACCTCGACAGCCGCAACACGCGCGACGTCCTGCGCCTGCTGAGCGAGGTGCACAAGGAGGGCCAGACCATCGTCATGGTCACCCACGACGCCCGCGTGGCGAGCCTGGCCGACCGGCTGGTCTCGCTCTTCGACGGGGAGATCGTGGACGACGGCCGCATCGCCCGCCGCCGCACCCGGACCGCCGGAGAGGTGATCGACCTAAGATGAGCCCGCAACGAGCCGACGGCCCTGACGAGCCGAGCACGGGCCCGGCGCGGGCAGCGGTGAGCGCCTCATGAGCACCGCCATGGCGGGAAGCCGGTGGATCAAGGCCGACCTGCGGGCCCGCACCGGGCAGGCGGCGCTGACCGTGCTGGTCGTGGCCGGCATCGTGGCCGCGCTGATCACCGCCGCCACCCTGCTCGAAGACAGCACCAACCCGTGGCGCAGCCTGTCGGCCCAGACCGACGGCGCCCACGTCTGGCTGTACACCAAGGACAGCCCCCAGGTCGCCCTGGGCGGCATCGAGGGCGTCACCCAGACCGCGGGCCCCTACCGCTCCGCGCCCGTGACCGTGGCGCAGGAGGGCAAGAAGGAGCCGGCCACGCTGCGGGCCATGCCCGCCACAGCGCCCGCCGTCGCCCACCCCGTGGTGGCCGAGGGGCGGTGGCTGGACCCGTCCCAGCACGACGGAGTGGTCGTCGAGCGCTCGTTCGCCGACGCGCTGGGGCTCAGGGTCGGCGCGGCGTTCTCGATCATCGCGCTCAGCGGCCAGCGCCACACCCTCTACGTACGCGGCATCGCCGACTCCGCCGACCAGGGCTTCTACCCCGAATGGACGCCGGGGCTGGCCTACGTGCTGCCCGTCATGCTCGACCGCATCGAGCCCATGCTGGGCCGCAGCGAGTGGGTGACCGGGCTGCGCCTGGCCGACCCCGAGGCTTCACAGGTCGTCTCGCAGCGCGTGGTCGTGCTGCTGGAGGACCGGCTCCAGCGCGTCTACACCTGGCGTGAGGTCAGGGCCGCGATGGAGCTGGACAACCGGCTCCTGGGCACGCTGCTCGCGCTGTTCGGCGTGGTCGGGCTGGTGGCCGCCGCGCTCGCGCTGGCCAACGCCGCCGGCGGCCGGGTGCTCGGCCAGCTCCGCGACCTGGCCACGCTCAAGTCCATGGGCTTCACCAGGGGGCAGATCGCGCTCGTGCTCCTGGTCGAGCACGGCGCGCTCGGGCTGCTCGGCGTCGCGATCGGCGCCCTGGCCGGCTGGGGGGTGATGGCGGCGATGCTCGGCGCCGGCTCCGTGGCGCCCTTCCCCGTGCTGGCCATCATCGCGGGCACGGCGCTGGTCGTGCTGGCCGCCGTCGGCGTGCCGGCCTGGCGGGGCGGGCGCACGCCGCCGATCCTTCGGGCTGGCCGTGCCGATGATGATGATCACCATCGGGCTCGGCGTGTGGGCCACCCTGGACAACTTCCTGGCCCATCCCGAGCAGGTGGGCCAGCACGCCGCCCTGTACGTCCGGCCGGGCAAGGTGGAGCCGGCGGTCGCCGAGCGGCTCGCCCGCCAGGACAAGGACGTCGCCGCCGTCTACTCCGGCACCGACGTGAACGCGCTGGCCCCCGGCCAGGCCCGGTCGGTCCGGGTGCGGGCCATCGGCAGTTCGGCGAGCCCGTACCCGTTCCCCGTCGTCGAGGGGCGCATGTTCGCCCGTCAGGGCGAGGCGGTCGCCGGGCAGGGGCTGCTCGGCCTACTTGGAGTCAAGATCGGCGACCGGGTGCGGCTCACCGTGGGCGGCACCCCGCTGATCGTCCGGATCGTCGGCCGCACCGTCGAGCCCGAGCAGGACGGTGAGGTGCTCTCGGTGGGCATCGACAGCCTGGCGGCCAAGGACGCCGTGCCGCCCGAGTACTACGCGCTGGCCCTGAAGGCGGGCGCCGACCCGCTGGACGTGCGGGGCCGGCTGCTGGCCGCCTCCGAGGAGGGCCTCGACGTGCAGGCCGCGGTCAACCCGGCGGACCGGTTGTCGATCATCAGGGTGGTGATCGTGGCGTTGATCGCGGTGCTGACCCTCATCGGCCTGGCCAACCTGCTCACCGCCAGCGCGCTCGGCCTTCGTGACCACGCCTTCGACCTGGCCGTGCTGAAGGCCATGGGGCTGACCCCGCGCCAGGTCATGGCCACGCTCGTGACCGGCACGGGGCTGCTGGTGGTGCTGGGCGTCGGGGTGGGCGCGGCGGTGGGGATCTCCGTCGTCACCTGGCTGATCGACCTCCAGGGCCACACCAGCGGCGTCGGGGCGGGCATCGGCCGCGCCCCGTCGGCCGTGACGCTGACGGTGGCGGTGCTGGTCGCCGTGGGCACGGCCCTCGCGGTCGCGCTCATCCCCGCCCGCCGCGCGGCCCGTGCCCAGGTGCCGGTCACCTCTCGGTGACGCCGGCCTCCGCCTTCTTCAGCGCGAACCAGTAGAAGCCGTGCCCGGGAAGGGTCAGCAGGTAGGGCAGCTCCCCGATGGGCGGGAACGGCACCCCGCCCCTGGCCTCGACCGGCGTCATGCCCTCGAAGCGCCGCAGGTCCAGCTCCACCGGCTGCGGGAACTTCGACAGGTTGTTCACGCACAACATCACGTCGTCGCGGTCCTCGCGCACGTACGTGAGCACGCAGGGGTTCGACGACCACATTTCGGTGTAGGCCCCCACGCCGAACACCGGGTGCCGGCGGCGGATCTCCAGCATCTTGCGGGTGAAGTGCAGCAGCGACCCCTCGTGCCGCTGCTGGGCCTCCACGTTGACCGCCTGGAAGCCGTAGATCGGGTCCATGACCGCGGGCAGGTAGAGCCGGCCGGGGTCGGCCGAGGAGAACCCGGCGTTGCGGTCGGGGCTCCACTGCATCGGCGTGCGGACCGAGTCGCGGTCCTCCAGCCAGATGTTGTCGCCCATGCCGATCTCGTCGCCGTAGTAGATGACGGGCGAGCCGGGCAGTGACAGCAGCAGCGCGGTGAACAGTTCGATCCGGTCCCGGTCGTTGTCGAGCAGCGGGGCCAGGCGGCGGCGGATGCCTAGGTAGGCCCGCATGCGCGGGTCTTTGGCGTACTCGTTGTGCATGTAGTCGCGCTCTTCCTCGGTGACCGTCTCGAGCGTGAGCTCGTCGTGGTTACGCAGGAAGATGCCCCACTGCGCGGTGTCGGGCAGCTTGGGCGTGCGCGACATGATCTCGGAGATCGGCTCGCGGGTCTCCTTCTTGACCGCCATGTAGATGCGCGGCATGAGCGGGAAGTGGAAGGCCATGTGGCATTCGTCGCCGCCCGTGGTGGGGTCGCCGAAGTACTCGACGACGTCCTCCGGCCAGCCGTTGGCCTCGGCCAGCAGCACGCGGTCGGGGTAGAGGCGGTCGACCTCCGAGCGGATCTTCTTCAGGTACGCGTGCGTCTCCGGGAGCCCGGAGCAGGCGGTGCCCTCGCGCTCGAACAGGTACGGGACCGCGTCCAGCCGGAAGCCGTCGATGCCGAGGTCCAGCCAGAAGCGCAGGACCTCCAGCATGGCCTCCTGCACCGCCGGATTGTCGTAGTTCAGGTCCGGCTGGTGGTGGAAGAAGCGGTGCCAGTAGTACTGCTTGCGCACGGGGTCGTAGGTCCAGTTGGACTCCTCGGCGCCGATGAAGATGACCGGCGCGTCAGGGTACCCGCCGGGATCGTCGGACCACACGTAGAAGTCGCCGTACGGCCCCTCGGGGTCGTGCCGGGACGCCTGGAACCACGGGTGGCGGTCGCTGGTGTGGTTCATCACGAGGTCGGTGATGATCCGCAGGCCGCGCTCGTGCGCCTTCTCGATCAGTTGGACGAAGTCCCCCAAATCCCCAAAATCAGGGAGGATCTTCATATAGTCCGAAATGTCGTATCCGCCGTCGCGCAACGGCGACTCGTACAAGGGCAGCAGCCACAGGCAGTCCACGCCGAGCCACTCGAGATAGCCCAGCTTCTCGACGAGACCGCGCAGGTCGCCGGTGCCGTCGCCGTTGGAGTCCTTGAACCCCCGGACAAGAACCTCGTAGAACACCGCCCGCTTGTACCAGGCAGGGTCCTCCGAGACGAAGTCCTCGGAGATCGGCTCCGGCGATGGGGATGCGTTGATCATGATGTCGCTCACAGGAAGAGATGTGGGCAGGACGAAGTCACCGGTTGCCCCGGCGTTGTTCTCTGGTGACCGCGCCGCGGTGGGGGCGTCATCCCTGCGTACCCCACTGCCCTCGAACGGGACCGGATTTGTGATCTGGTGCCCGTTTGTGCGGCGCTTACGGGCCGAACACTACCAGCCCGTTGGCTTTCCGGAACCCGCTTCTGCTGTGCGAGGTGTAATACCCGTGAGATCTGTATGTAATCGCCCTGTTACCGAGAGTTCACTAAAAAGGTGTGGCCAGGTCGGAGAGGTCGTTTTCGTAGTCGCTCATCCACAGGCCGAACAGCACAAGACCGCGCACCCAGAATCGATCGTTCCAGCCATTGAACCTGGTCAGAGCGTCGGGGCCGCCCGCGACCACCTCGTGCAGCTCGTCCGACAACAGGCTGGGAACTCGGCCGGCCAAAACCTCCAGCATGCGGTGTGAGTAATGTCGCGCCGGAGCGGCCGTGGACCGCAGCGGGACCCGCTGGAGCGGTTGCTTGACAACGTTCGTCGAAGGCAGGGCGGCCACCCTCGGGTTGGCGGCGTGCAGCACCTCGCGGTAGAACCGGCCCTTGTCCTTGCGGGCCACCCCGACCGACAGCGCAGCGTCGAAGAAGTCCGGATGGATGAACGGCGCCGCGAACGACGACTCCGGCCCCACCAGGTTCACCGCCGAGCGCGCGATGCCCCGCACGGTCCTGGTGTGCAGCACCGACAGCGGCAGCTCGGCCCGGTGCCCGTGCAACATCGAGGTGGCGGCCTCGAACTGCTCGCGTACGGTCTCCTCCACCCACTGCGCCGCCGCCTTCGACAGGAACGGCTGCGTCGGCCGGCCGAGCGAGAGCGAGCCCAGCACGGCCGCCGATCGCTCGGCCTGCGAGGTGGCCTCGAGCGCGGCCCCACTGACCATGAAGTTCTTCAGCAGCGGCCCGCCGGCCAGCCCGTCGACCAGGATCCGGCCCGCGCCGTGCACCTCCTTGGCGAAGGGCAGGTACCAGGCGTGGTGCGGCGTCAGGTACTCCAGCCGGCGCGCCACCTCCATCGCGTCGGCCGGGTAGGCGGCGGCGTCCTGGGTGATCACCCGGTGCGGGATGCCCAGCTCCCTGGTGATCGACCGGGCGAAGGCGATGTCGGTGTCGGTGCCGTCGTCGGGGCTGGTCGTCCACGACTCCACGTCGAACCCGCGGGCCATCGCGACGCCGGCCAGCAGCCGCGAGTCGTAGCCGCCGCTCACCGGCACCAGCAGTTTGCGCCCGTCGTAGTCGCCGTAGACCTCGTGCAGCAGCTCGACGATCTCCCCGGGGCTGATCCACTTCTCGTACGGCTCCGTGCGCAGCCAGCGCGGCAGCCGCCGCTCGGTCGCCAGCCGGTCGTGCTCGAACGTCAGCGCGCTCGCCCCCGGCAGCCGTTTGACCTCGGCGTACGGAGTCGCCTCGCCCAGCGGGAACGTCACCTGCAGGATCGAGGCCCACGCCGACCAGTCGATCGCGACCGGCACCAGGCTGAGCAGCGGCTGGATCAGGGACGAGAAGTAGACCGCCTCGCCCAGCCGCACGTAGTAGACGTCCACCAGGCCCAGCGCGCCCGTGTGCAGCGTCACCTTCCGCCCGTCGCCGATCAGCCCGGGAGTCTCGTACGTCTCCGCGACCGTGATCCACTCGTCCTCGGCGGACTGCGGCCGGCGCTCGCCCCAGGCGAACGCGTACGCGTCGCCCGCGCGGTGGTACGGCGGCAGCGGCGAGGAGCTGAACAGCGCCGCCTCGGCCGACTGCAGCGCGGGCCTGACCTTGGGCCCCGCCGCCATCAGCTTGCCGAGCACGGCGGTGTCGATCCGGCCGAGAGCGCCGCAGACGTAGGGCCGCACGTTGAACTGCACCGGATCTCAATCCCTTCGAGACGCTTCTCGCAAAAGAGTATCCTTTGCCGGGCTACGAGAGCGGAGGTCCGGTTCGCGAGCGTAGTGAGTCAACGATTGGACGCAGCGTCTTGTCGCCGGGCCGACGAAGGAGGACTGGTGACCACTGAGCTGGAAAGCACGCGACGGGCGTTGCGCGACGCGGTCGCGCAGGCCGAGCGCGCGGCCGAGCTGGTCAGGCTGCTGGACGACGCGCAGGCCAGGCTGGCCGCCGCCGAGGAGAGCGCCGCGGAGGCAAGGACGCTGGCCGAGCAGCTCAGCGAGACCGAGGAACGCCTGGAGACCGAGCGGGCCACCGCGGAAAAGCTGCGCCGTGAGCTGGCCGAGCAGCGCTTCCAGGCCGAGGTGGCGCAGTGGAAGCTGTCGTCCATCAAGGTCGCCCGCTGGAGCCGGCTCGGCGACGCCATCAAGAGCGGCAAGAGCAACCCGGTGCGCCTGGCCAGAGGGCTGAAGGGCGCCGCCAAGCCGGTCAAGCGGCCCATCGCGCCCAAGCGCGCGCCGGTGGGCGGCGGCGCCAAGGCCAAGGACGAGCGTCCCGGAGCCGCGTTCCAGGCCACCACCACGACCCGGACCCTCGGCGGGGCCTCCTTCAAGCTCAAGCCGTTCCGGGTGCCGACCGGACCCAACACGCGCCCGCACCTGACCGCCGCGGTCGTCGCCGACCCGCACGCCGAGGCGCTGCTGCGCTACGAGTGGCGGCAGACCACCGGCTTCACGCCCCGCGACTTCGCCAGGGTGCTCCCGCTGGAGGTGCCCCACCTGCTGGTCGTCGAGTCCGTCACGGGGGGCCCGTGGGCCGAGGAGATCACCGGCGAGCCGGGCGAGGGCCTCAAGGCGCTACTGGCCTGGTGCGCCGAGCGCGGCATCCGCACGGTGTTCTGGCACACGCGGGGCGACGTGGCGGCGTACGCGGCGGCGGCCGAGCTGTTCGAGCACCGCTTCACCACCGACCTGACCGTGGCCTGGCCCCGGCTGCAGTTCGGCGTGCAGCCCCGGGTGCACAACCCGCTGCCGCTGGCCGGAGGCCGCATCGACCGGGTGCTCACGCTCGACCAGCTCCTGCCCGGCCAGCTCAGCTACCCCGACGTCCTGACCTCCTACCGCTGGCCGGCCGCCGCCGACTGCCCGCCGGGCACCCCGCAGTGGCGGCTGGCCGAGATCGCCGCCTGCGGCACGTCCATCGGCACCGAGGCCGACTCGCGGCGGGCGCACGTGGCGCTGCGCCGGGCGTACTCGATGGGGACGATGAGCGAGCGCATCGACGAGCTGCTCGACGCCATCGGCCTGCCCAGCGCCCGTCCCACCCTCAACACCTCCGTCATGCTGCCCATCTTCGACCCGTACCTGATGGAGCACGCGCTGGCGCAGGTCGCCAGGCAGTCGGGGGTTGACCAGCTCATCGTCATCGGCCCGCCGGAGGCCGAGCTGCGGGCCCGCGACGTGCTGCCGGACGTCGAGGTCGTCTACCGTCGTCCGCAGCCGTCGATGAGCGAGGGCGCGATGCTCAACGCCGGCATCGACCTGTGCGAGGCCGACCTCGTGGCGGTCATGGACCCCCGCGACGTCTACGGCGTCCACTACCTGTCGGACCTGCGGCGCGCCTTCCTGTTCAGCACGGCCGACATCGTCGGCAAGGCCGCCTTCTACGCCCACCTGCGCAAGCCGCAGGCCACCCTGCTCAAGCAGCCCGAGGCCGAGTACACCCACCTGCCGGAGATCACCGGCGGCACCCTGCTGGCCCGCCGCACCGCGCTGCGCGAGCTGGGCTTCGCCGACCTCACCGAGGGCTGGGACGAGGTCCTCATGCGGCAGTGCCGCAGCGACGGCGTCAAGGTCTTCTCGGCGGACCGGTTCGGCTACGTGCGGGTGCGCGACGAGGACCGCTGGCTGCTGGGTGCCGCGCAACTGGTCGAGTACGGGTCGGCGGAGCCGCACGCGCTCATCTAGGGTCGTGCCCATGACGTCCGGGGAGCTGGCCGAGGTGCTCGGGGAGCCCCCCGTGCCCGAGGGGACATGGGAGCGCGAGCCCGTGTTCGTGTCGGCGGCGGCCCTGCGCCGGCGGATTCCGGCCGAGGAGCTGGCCGGGCGGGTGCGGGCGCTGCGCGGGGTGGCCTCCGTGCAGGTGCGGGGGCCGGGGCTGCTGCGGATCGCCGTGATCGAGCCGCCCGTGGACGTCGAGTCCGTGCGGGTGCCGTTCGAGCCGGTGTGGCCGGACTTCCCGCGTACGTGGGACAACCCCGGCTTCGTGGTGCGTTACGGCCACGCGCGGGCCTGCGCCGTGTCGAGGTGGGCCCGCGATCTCGGGGTCCCGCGCGAGGGGTTCCGGCCCGGACTGCTGGACGACCCGTGCCACCGGTGGGTGCTCAGGGTGCTGGCCGAGTTGCCCGGACGGCTGCGCAGCAGGGAGCCGGGGTGGGAGGCGTACCTGCTGCGGCTGGCGCTGGCCTACCACGACGCTCACGAGCGGGCTCCGGCCGTGCCCGTCGGCGACGAGGAGCCTGGCGCGGTGCACACGGCGCGGGTGCGGGTCGCCGAGGTGGTGCGCGAGGTGCTGCCGGGACCCGAGAGATTGTGACGCCTTACAAAATATCCGGCCAAACGGCGAAATAACGTAAAAATATCCCTTCTTAACCTTGATCGCGTCTCGATACGTGGGCAGAGGGTCATGGCGTACTTGCGCTTCCGATAGCCTCGATCGGGTGAGTCGATTCGCCCATCCCGCCGGGGACCGGCACGCCGAGATGCTGCCCCAGGAGCGCCCTCCGCTGGCGCCCGCCGACCTCAACCGGATCAACCCCGCGATCTGGCCCCGAACGTCGAGCCGGACCGATGGCGCGCTCACGGTCGGCGGTATCGACGTCCGCGATCTGGCCCGCGAGCACGGCACCCCGCTCTACGTCCTCGACGAGGACGACGTGCGCTCGCGCATGCGCGACTACGCCACCGCGTTCGCCGGCTCCGACGTGCACTACGCCGGCAAGGCGTTCCTGTGCAGGGAGTTCGTCCGCTGGCTCGCTGCCGAGGGCCTCGGGCTCGACGTCGCCAGCCAGGGCGAGCTGGCGGTCGCGCTGAGCGTCGGCTTCCCCGCCGAGCGCATCACCATGCACGGCAACAACAAGTCCACGGCCGAGCTGACCAAGGCGCTGCAGGCCGGGGTCGGGCATCTCGTCGTCGACTCCTACGACGAGATCGCCAGGCTCGGCTACCTCGCCGAGCAGCACGGCAAGCGGCCCAAGGTCATGATCAGGGTGACCACCGGGGTCGAGGCGCACACGCACGAGTTCATCGCGACCGCGCACGACGACCAGAAGTTCGGCCTGTCGCTGGGCACCGGCGCGGCGGCGGAGGCGGTCCGCCGGATCCTCGCCCTGCCGCAGCTCGAACTCGTCGGGCTGCACTCCCACATCGGCTCCCAGATCGTCGACACGGCCGGGTTCGAGGTGGCCGCGCGCCGCCTGGCCACGCTGCTCGTGCAGATCAAGGACGAGCACGGCGTCGTGCTGCCCGAACTCGACCTCGGCGGCGGCTACGGCATCGCCTACGTCGAGGGCGACGAGGCCCCCGACATCAAGGAACTCGCCGACGGCCTGCGCGAGATCGTCACCAAGGTGTGCCTCGACGCGGGCCTGCCCGTGCCGCGGCTGACCGTCGAGCCCGGCCGCACCGTCGTCGGCCCCGGCGGCATCACCCTCTACGAGGTCGGCACGATCAAGGACGTCGAGGGCCTGCGCACGTACGTGAGCATCGACGGCGGCATGAGCGACAACGTGCGCACCGCCCTGTACGGCGCCGAGTACACCGCCGTCCTGGCCAGCCGGGCCAGCCAGGCCGAGCCCATGCTCAGCCGCCTGGTCGGCAAGCACTGCGAGAGCGGCGACATCATCGTGCGCGACTGCTACCTGCCCGCCGACCTCGCCCCGGGCGACCTGATCGCCGTGGCCTCGACCGGCGCCTACTGCCGCTCGCTGGCCAGCAACTACAACTACCTGCCCAAGCCCGCCGTGGTCGCCGTCGCCGGCGGCGTCTCGCGCGTGATCGTGCAGGGTGAGACCGAGGACGATCTGTTGAGGGGGCAGCTGTGAAACCGCTGAAAGTGGCTCTGCTGGGCTGCGGCGTCGTCGGCTCGCAGGTCATCAGGCTCATGCACGAGCAGGCCGACGACCTGGCCGCCCGCGTGGGCGCACCGCTCGAACTGGCCGGCGTCGCCGTCCGCCGGCTGGGGCGCAAGCGCGACATCGACGTCGATCCCGCGCTGCTCACCACCGACGCCGAGGCGCTGGTCACCCGCGACGACGTCGACATCGTGATCGAGGTCATCGGCGGCATCGAGCCGGCCCGATCCCTCATCGTGGCCGCCCTGTCCAGGGGCAAGTCGGTGGTCACCGCCAACAAGGCGCTGCTGGCCGAGGACGGCCCCACCCTCCACGAGGCCGCCAGGTCCGGCAACGGCGACCTCTACTTCGAGGCCAGCGTGGCCGGCGCCATCCCGCTGCTGCGGCCCCTGCGCGAGTCGCTGGCCGGCGACCACGTCAAGCGGGTGCTCGGCATCGTCAACGGCACCACCAACTACATCCTCGACAAGATGGACTCCACGGGCGCGTCCTTCACCGACGCCCTGGAGGAGGCCCAGACGCTCGGCTACGCCGAGGCCGACCCGACGGCCGACATCGAGGGCTTCGACGCCGCCGCCAAGGCCGCCATCCTGGCCGGGCTCGCCTTCCACAGCCGCGTACGCGCCGACGAGGTGCACCGCGAGGGCATCACCGAGATCACCGCCACCGACGTCGCCTCCGCCAAGGCCATGGGCTACGTCATCAAGCTGCTGGCCATCTGCGCCCGCTCCGACGACGGCCGCTCGTTCGGCGTGCGGGTGCACCCGGCGATGATCCCGCGCTCCCACCCGCTGGCCGGGGTGGGCGAGGCCTACAACGCGGTCTTCGTGGAGGCGGAGTCGGCGGGGCAGCTCATGTTCTACGGCAAGGGCGCCGGCGGCGCGCCGACCGCCTCCGCCGTGCTCGGCGACCTGGTGGCCGTGGGCCGCAACCGCCTGGGCGACACCCGCGGCCCCGAGGAGTCGACGTACGCCGACCTCGCCGTGCACCCCATGGGCGAGACCGTCACGCGCTGCCACGTGGCCCTCGACGTCGCCGACAAGCCCGGCGTGCTGGCGCGGGTGGCGGAGTTGTTCTCCAAGCACGACGTGTCGATCCAGACCGTCCGCCAGGAGGGCCACGGCGACGACGCCCAACTCGTCATCGTCACCCACCGGGCCACCGACGCGGCATTGTCGGCGACCATGGAGGGGCTGCGCGAACTGGACGTCGTACGCGCGGTGGCGAGCGTGATGCGCGTCGAGGGCGACGAGAAGGCCGATTGACTTCGGAATTAATTCCGAAGTACCGTGGTCGGGTGACTACGCCGACGGTTCCCTTCAGCGATCTCTCCAAGCATTCCAAAGAAGTCGCGGAGACGGTCAGCCGCGCGCATCGCGTGCACATCCGGCGGCGTGACGGGGAAGACCTCTACCTCACGACCGCCCGGCACGACCGGGATCGGGAAGAGACCGCGAGTGTCGTGGCTCACCTGCTCTCCGCGCTCGTCACGAGTGAGGAAGGCGTCCGGGCGGTGGAGCACGCGCTGCCCGCCGTCTTCTCGTGGGCCCGGCATCTGTCGGCCGAGGAGCGGCGCGAGTTCGTCCAGGACCTCGTCGCCGCCACCCAGGACGCCGCAGACCTCGACGTCCATGCCACCCTGCACCGGGTCATCGTCGAATGGCGGGCCACCGCCCGCATCCTGGCCGACCCCGCGCTGACCGCCCGCCTCACCCGTCCCCTGCCCGGCGAGGACCACGGCGAGGTGCTGGCACCGTGAGCCCCAAACGCGGTGATGACGTGGCCCCTCCTCCGGTCGGTGGCGAATGGCGCATGCGGTTCGCGACCAGCGAAGCGGCCAAAGGGTGGGCGTCGTTGTGCGCGGAAGCCGCGGGGAACGCCCGCCGCTGCTTCGAGGCACTGCGCGCGGATCCGCTCGCCACGGACAACCCTGACCGGCAACACCGGCTTCGCGGCCAGCTGGCGACCGCGAGCCTCGGAGGCCGGGATCTGCCGCAGTGGGAGTTCGAGGTCACCTCCGGCGGACGCGTGCGGTATCTCGTCGATGTGGACCGGCGAACCGTGCATTTCGTCTACGCGTCCACCCGCCACCCGAAGGACACCGACGCCTAACGCTGGTCGCCGGGGAAGGCCAGGCCGCGGACCATGCGGAAGGCTCGTCTGAGTGCGGTGCGGTCGCGTTCTCTGGTCAGGCGGATCGCTTCGCGGCGCCAGGATTCGGCCTTGTCGCGCCAGCGGGCCGCGTCCCGGCCGGACTTGCCGGCCTCTCTGCGGGTCTGTGCGAGTTCGGCCCGCAGGGCGGTCACGCGCTTGCGGTAGAGGGCGAGTTCCTTGTCGTGTGCGGCCGCGAGCCGGGCCGACTCCGACGGAGGTCGCTTACGCGGCGGGTAGACGGCGGGGCGGCGACGGAAGCCCCAGCTCTCGCCGTCCAGCCACTCCAGGCCGAACAGGGCGTGGACGAGGTCGTCCGGATCGTCGTCAGGATCGTCGTCCGGCCCGGCGACCAGGGCGGCGCGGGAGAGGGCGGCCGTGCGGTCCAGGCGGGCGACGGTGACGCCGTCCGCCGTCTCCTCCAGGGCGACGCAGAGCGTGCCCCCGTCGTGCTCCTCCAGGTGCGTCACCAGGCGCTCGACCGTGTCCTCGGAGGCGACCCAGCCCGGCGGCGCCGACAGGCGGAACGGCGCCGTGCCGGGAGCGGGCGGGCCCTGGGGCGGGCGCAGGTGGACGCGGGGGTCGTGCTCGAAGGCGGCCCGGACGAGACGCACATCCAGGTGGGGATCGGCCAGCGGGGCGCGCCGGTCGGCGGTGAGCAGGTCCCAGGGAGCCGTGACGGTGATCCGCACGTCCGGGACGGAACCGGCCAGAAGGGAGTCCACCGTGGCCCGCACGTCCTCGTAGGAGTGCCCGGCGGACATGACGACCTCGGCGTCCACGTAGGGCACGAGCCACTGCCGGCCGGGGTCCGTACGCAGATAGCGCCGGTACGGCACCAGCTCGGCCACGTACGGGTCGTTGTACCGCTTGAGCGCCCGGTGGTCGCGCATCGCCGTGGGCACCCCGATGTGCCACGCCCTGGACTCGGGGTCGGGCACGTACACCGCGCCCGCCTGCGTGAGCCGGTAGCCCAGCTCCGTGTCCTCGGCCAGCACCAGGGACGTGTCCATGCCGCCGATCGAGCGCAGCAGCGCCGCCGGGTACGACACGGTGGCCCCCACGTGGATCCGGGTGGCCAGGGAACTGGGCGCGGTACGCAGGCCGTCGTGGTCGCGGATGATCTGCTCGGCCCAGTCGTGGCGGTGCGGCGCGAGCGGGAAGAGCGACCCCTCCGAGCCCGCCGCCAGAGCGCCGGCGACCTGCTCGGGCGTGGGCAGCGGCCCGTCGGTGAAGTCGATCCAGCCGAGCGCCACCACGTACGGGGCCAGGTGGTGCCAGCGGAGCTGGGCCTCCACGTGCCGGCGGTGCGGCACCATGTCGGCGTCCAGCACGAACACGACCTCGCCCGTCGCGGCGTCGATGCCGGCCTGCACCGCCCAGGCCCGCCCCCAGCCGCCGGGCGGGCTGGAGATCAGCTTCGTCCGGGACGGGGCGATCTCGGGCAGGGACAGCGGCGTGGGGCTGCCGTCGTCCACGACGATGACGTCGATCAGGTGCTCGGGGTAGCTCTGCGCGGACAGGGCGGCCAGCGTCAGGTTCAGCGTCTCCTGGCGGTCGTGGGCCGGGATCACGACGGTGACCGCGAGCCGGGGCTCCCAGTCGCCGAGCGCGGGCGGGGTCAGGACGCCGAAGTCGTTGTGCGGGATGCGGATCACGGGAGCGGGCTCTCGTCCATGGCCATCAGCGCGTTCGGGCGGAAGCCGCGCCACTGCCGCCGGTTGCGTTGCAGGAACGTCCCGATGGGCTCCTGCCAGGTGTGGTTGGCCGCCGGGCCCCTGCGCAGGATGTACCCGAGCCCGTGTGTCCGGTAGATCTGCCCGCCCGCGGCCTGCAGCGCCTCCTGGAACTGGGTGTCCACCGAGCGCGGCAGCGGCCGGAACCCGCCCACGGCCTGGAACGCCGAGCGCTCCACCAGGATGGTCCCGCCCGCCACGAAGCTGGTGATCTGCTCGGTGATCTGCCTGCGGTGCACGGTGACGTCGATGGAGGACAGGTACACGAACTCCGGCACCGTCCCGACCACCTGGGCCCCCGAGTAGGAGTGGGCCAGCAGCAGGTCGGCCAGGAAGCCGGGGCCGTACCAGTCGTCGTCGTCCATCTTCAGCAGGAACGACCCGGAGGCCCTGGCGGCGGCGAGGTTCAGCACCTCGCCGAAGACGGCTCCCCGGTCGGCCTCGAACACGGTCAGCGGCCCCTCGTGGGCGGCGATCGCGGACGCCACGTCCGGATGCCCCTTCGGCACGCCGTGCAGCGCGAGGATCACCTCCAGATCGGCGTCGCGCTGGCGGGCGACCTGGTCGAGCGCGAAGCCGACCATGTCGGCGCGGCGCGTGGCCAGCAGGACCGACGTGAGCGGGGGAGCGGGCGCGGGCGCGCCGAGCTGCTCCCACCGGGCTGCCACGCCGTGGGTACGCAGCGCAGCGCGGCGCAGGCGGATGCTGTGCTCCTCGCGGCGCAACTCGTCCGAGAGGTCGGGGGAACGGGTGAGCAGCCCGGCGAGCTCGGCCCCGAGCGCGCCCGCCCAGCGCGGCACCGCCCCGGCCGCCAGCGGGACCCCGGCGGCGGCCAGCCCGGCCAGCACCCGTACGGCCGTCAGCGGCCCGCTGTGCGCGTGCCGCCAGTCCACCTCGACGCCCCTGATCTGGCGCAGCCTGGCCACGTCCGCGTCGGTGACGCCGCCCGATGCGGCGAAGGACGTCACGACCTTGCCGTCCAGCACGATCGACCAGCGCCCGTCGCGCTCGGCCAGGGACGCCATGCCGCGCGACGGGGTGGTGACGAAGCCCTGGGGGTTGACCAGCCGCTCGTCCACGGGCGGGATCATGGACGGCTCGCCGAGCACGTCGGGGTCGGCGAGCGGCGAGGCCCCCATGCCGGGCCGGCCCAGCCGCTCCCAGCTCACCGCTTCGAGCGTGGGCCGCTCGACGGGCGTCTGCGTTCCGGCCCAGCCGGGTTCGGGGGCGGCGGCGGGGGACGGGGAGACGGGAGCGAGCGTGCGCAGCACCACGTCGCCGCCCGGCGCGCCGACCCGCTCGGGCACCGGCCCGCCGACCTCGGCCGGGGTGGCGTTCGGGTCACCCGGACGCCAGTCGGCGGCGCCGACGCCGGCGATGGCCGCCGCGGGCGCGGCGATCACGTCGAGCCGGTGGCCGGCGAACGCGCGGGCCGTGGCGGTCACCGTGCGGCCCGCGGGCGTGGCGGCGGAGAACCGCGCGTCCACCACCCAGACCCGGTCCTTCGGCCGGTAGACCCGCAGGTCGGTGAGCGCCCGCCAGCGGTGCGCGGGGGTCGGCGTGGGCACGGGCGCGGGATGCGCGGCCGGCGTGTCGAGCACGGCCACCACCACCCGCTCGGCCTGCGGCAGCAGCTTGTGCAGGGTGGCGATCCTGCGCAGGTCGGACGGCGTCCCGGCGAGGACCAGCACCTCGCGGGCGTGTTCCGGCTCGGCGACCGGCTCCAGCAGGTCCCGGTCCAGGTCCACCGCGTCCGCGCGGTCGTGGCCCAGGTCGTCGATCCCGGCGGAGAACACGCGCGCGTCGCGCAGCTCCGCCAGCAACCGCTCGATCATCCGGCGCTCCGGAGGTGCCGCATGATCGAGTTCAGCGGGCCGCGCGGCTCGTGGTCGTCCTGGGCCTCGGTGAGGCGTTCGACCTCGGCAGTCAGGCGGTCCACCCGGGCCGTCAGCTCCTTGATCTCGCCGAGCCGCTCCCCGGCCAGCGCCCGCCACTTGGCGGGCTCCCCGGTCAGCGGCTCCGCCTCGGCCGCGGTCGCGAAGCCGTACTCGGCGCCGCTGACCCACTCCGACCCGAACAGCTCGTCGACCAGGTCGTCGGCCTCGCCGGGGAGCAGCGCGGCGCGGGAGAAGGCGGCGGTGCGCTCCAGGCGGGCGGTCACGACCCCGTCGGGGCCCTCGGCGAGCGCCACGCTGACCAGGCCGAGCAGGTCGCGGTCGGCGTGCCGGACGAGCCGGGCGAGCGTGCCGGCCCCCGGCACCCATCCGGCGGGCAGCGTGACCAGGAAGGGGGCGGGCGCGGCCGAGGCCGGTGCGCTGCGCGCGAACTCGACGCGTGGCTCGTGCGCGTACAGGTTGTGCAGGAGGCGCAGCTCCAGCAGGGGATCGTCGAGGTTCGAACGTCGCTCGCCGGTCAGCTCGTCCCACGGGCCGACGAGGCTGACCGCGGTGTCGGTGAGCGTGCCGGCCAGCGCAGAGTCCACGGTGGCCCGCGTCTGCTCGTACGTCGTCGCGGCCACGACCACCCGCACGTACGGGACGAGCCACCGGCGGCGCGGATGGCTCCGCAGCCAGCGCAGATCGGGGATCAGGTCACCGAGGTAGGACCAGTTGTGCCGGTGCACCTCCTTCTCCCGCGACATCACGGTGGAGGGCCCGACGTGCCACGCCCTGGCGTCGGCGTCGGGGATGAACACCGCGCCGGCCTGGGCCAGCCGGTAGCCGAGTTCGGTGTCCTCGGCCATGTTCAGCGAGGCGTTCACGCCGCCCGCCGCGCGCAGCAGCTCAGCCCGTACGGAGGCGGAGGCCCCGGTGTGCAGCAGGTACGGGTTCGCCCCCGCGTCCTTGAGCCTCCTGGTGGACTCGAGGATCTTCGTCGTGTACTCGGCCTGGACGCCCTCCTCGCCCGGCGCGTCCACGAACCGGGTGTCGCCGATCACCACCGCGTAGCCGATCAGGTGGTGCCAGCGCATGTGCGCCTCGATGTGGTCGTCGGCCAGGATCATGTCGGAGTCCAGCCAGTGGATCACGTCGCCGGTGGCCGCGAGCTGTCCCGCCTGCCTGGCCGCGCCGCGGCCCCAGCCGCCGCTCACCCGTACGACCCGGGCCCCCGGCACCTCCAGCGCCGGTTCGCTGCCGTCGTCGGCGACGATGATCTCGGTGAGCTCGGTGGGGTACGTCTGCCGCGCCAGCGCGGGCACCGTGCGTTCCAGCGCCTGCTGGCAGTCGTAGGCGGGGATGACCACCGACACCCGCAGCGTGGGCTCCCACGTGCCCGTCTCGGGCGGGTTCAGCACGCCGTAGTCGTTGTGCCTGACCTGCGTCATACGCGGCCCTTGGCCAGACCCCTGACCTCCTCGCGCAGTTCCTCCACCTCGCGGGCCCGTGCCATGGCGTTGACACGGTCCTCGCCGAGCGAGGCCAGGATCGCGCCGAGGTCGTCGGCCCGCCGCCCGGCGGAGTCCTCGACGGCCTGGACCAGCACGTCCAGCCGGGTCTCGATGTTCTTCAGCGTGGTGGTGGTCCTGGCCAGCTCGGCCTCGTGCTTCCTGATCCGCAGATCGATCCGCTGCGCCTTGCCGTCGATGCGGCGCACGGTGAGGACGAGCAGGGCGAGCGCGGCCAGCGCGATCATGAACGCGACGGTGGCCGCCGCGGCGCCGAAGGTGATCAGATCGGCGAGCAC
Source organism: Nonomuraea sp. MG754425 (assembly GCF_021699195.1). Taxonomy (GTDB): domain Bacteria; phylum Actinomycetota; class Actinomycetes; order Streptosporangiales; family Streptosporangiaceae; genus Nonomuraea. The sequence goes on from NZ_SSXE01000184.1 coordinate 31,290, forward strand.
GAGGAGCACCAGCACACCGAGTGCCAGTGCCGCGAGGGGTGCGGCGGTCGCCGCCAGCCGGCGGGGCGAGAGCATCCGCGCAAACCTTTCGTAGGTCACGACTTGACGAACACCAGAGCCGTCACGGACATCTGGGGATTATTGACACTTTAATCAACATCGGCAACCACCGTGCCATAACTTCCTGAAGGTTCCCAGCGAATCATCAGCCTCCGGACCTGCATCGCCGTCCCTGCCGAATGTGTCATGCGCGTCTACTCGCCAGTAAAACGGGCGTAAGGTAGGCGCCGATCACATCCCCAGCGGTCAAGGAGCGCGCCAGCCATGTCCGTCACCCCTTGCGGCTTCACGCGTACGCCGGAGAAGGGGCTGGCCCGCCTGCACTGGGCCGACAGCGGCTGGATGGTGGAGGGGCAACCGCCCGATCTGCCCGCGTTGCGCCCGCTGCGCGGCCTGGAGATCGACTGGCCCGACGGGCCGGTGCCGCCGGACGGCCTGCTGGACCTGGCCGCCGCCGGGGTGCCGCTGACGGCGGTGGACGCGCCGGCCTGGGTGCCGGACGGCCTGCGCGCGCTGCTCACCGACCGCGGCTGGCTGGGCCACGCGGCCGACCGCACCGTCCGCTCGCTGGCCGACCTGCGCCGCGAGGAGCACAGCGTACGCCTGCGCCGCCTGGCCCACCCCGCCGCCGCGCCGCACGTCAGCATCGTCATGGCGACCAAGCGGCCCGCCCTGGTCGGCCCGGCGCTGGCGCAGATGGAGCGGCAGCGGGACGTCTCCGCCGAGGTCGTGCTCGGCCTGCACGGCGTGGCCCACGACGAGGTACGCGCGGCGATCTCGGCCTGCTCCCTGCCCGTGAAGTGGGTCGAGGCGCAGGCGTCGGTGCCGTTCGGCGAGGTGCTCAACCGGGCCGCGGCGCTCGCGGGCGGCGACTACCTGGCCAAGTGGGACGACGACGACTGGTACGGCCCCCGCCACCTCGCCGACCTGTTCATGGCGCTGACCTACGCCGGGGCCGACGTGGTGGGCACCACGGCGGAGTTCTTCTACCTGGATCCGCTGAAGGCGACGATCAGGCGGACGACGTTCGCGAGCGGGGCGAGCTACCCGAGCGAGGTCTGGGCCGATCATGTGGCCGGCGGCACGATCATGGTTTCTCGTGCGAAATTCCACGAAATTGGAGGATTTCCCGGATTGCCGCGAGCCGTTGATCTTGAATTTCTGAAAGCCGCGCAAAAGGCCGAAGCCCGCATCTACCGGACCCACGGTCTCGGTTATGTCCTGCGCCGCGGCCTCAGCACCGAGCACACCTGGCAACTCCCGCTGGCCCACTTCGTCAAGGTGGCCGCCAACCAGTGGCGCGGATTCCGTCCGAGCCTGCTGATGGAAGCCGCATGACCGCACGCGGCAGGGTGCGCGGCAACGACTACCGGGTACTGGCCCCCGGCGAGCCCGGCACCCCCCGGCTGACGGTCAGCGTCGTCATCCCGGCCTACGGCGGGCAGGACAAGCTCGACCTGGTGCTCGCGGCGCTGGCCAGGCAGACGTACCCGGCCGCGCTCACCGAGATCATCGTCGTCGACAACGGCAGCTCGCCGCCGCTGCGCCTGCCCGAGGGCACGGCCGCGCGGCTGATCGTCTGCGACCGGCCGGGCCGGGGCAGCGCCCGCAACGCCGGACTGGCCGCCGCCACGGGCGACGTCGTGCACTGGCTCGACTCCGACGTGCTGCTCACCCCCGGTGCCGTCGAGGCCCACATGCGCTGGCACCACGCCGCCCCGTACCTCGTGGTCACCGGCTACCTCCGCTTCACCACCGCCGAAGTGCCCGCCAAACTGCCCGACGACCTCGCCGGGCACTTCGAGCCCGCCGAACCGCACGCCTGGCTCGTCGACCTGGTCGAGCGCACCGACGGCCTCACCGACAACCCGCAGCGCCCCTTCAGCCTGCACGTCGGCGGCGCGACCTCGGTCAACGCCCGGCTCATCGAGGCCGCCGGGCCCATGGACGAGGAGCTGATCCTCGGCCAGGACACCGAGCTGGGCTACCGGCTAGCGCAGGCGGGCGCGGTCTTCGTGCCCGAGCCCGCGGCCCGCGCCTACCACCTCGGGCCGACCATGCGCATGCGCGACAAACAGCCCATCGACCGGGTGAGCCACGCGTTCGTGGCCGACCGCATCCCGTCCTACCGCTGGCTCAGAGGGCATCCTGGACGGCAGTGGAAGGTGCCGTACGTCACCGTGACCGTGGACGGCACGGCCGGTTACGACGACGTCCGGGCGACGGTGGACGCGGTGCTGGCGGGTACCGTCCCCGACGTGTCGGTGCTGCTCACCGGCCCCTGGACCGGCCTCGACCGCGACCGCCGCGCCCCGCTCCGCGACCCCGATCTGGAACTGGTGCTGGTCCACGGCCACTACCTGCACGAGGGCCGGGTACACCTGGCCGAGGCCGCGGACGCCGACCCGGCCGTGCCCTTCCTGCTCCGCCTGCCCGCCGGATGGATCCCGGGCGAGGACGCCCTCGCGCGCCTGCTCGACCTGGCCCGCGACGAAGGGCTCGGCCTGGTGAACGTGCTGCTCCACGAGTCACCGGACGGCGTCGTCGCGGCCCGCCTCGAACGCGTCTCCGCCTTCGCCAGGGCCCGCATCGTCGCCGAGCCGGGGGAGGACCTCGACGACGTGGTGGACGCGGTGTCGGGGGTGACCTGGGTCGAGGGCGAGACCTACGGCTTCACCACCTCGCCGGTCGTCCCGCAGGGGCGGCGCGCCGCCTACCGGGCCAGGACGGAGGCGCAGGCGGAGGCGGCCCGGATGGCCAAGGAGGCCGAACGGCTGCGCGCGCAGGTGGCCAAGTGGCGCGAGGAGGCCGGACGCTGGCGCAGGTCCGCCGTGGAGCTGCGCCGCGAGGTGGGCACGTTACGCCGCCAGCTCGCCGCCGCCGGCCGCGCCCAGCAGGGCCTGCGCACGCTGGTCTCGACGACGATGAAACGCGCCCTGCGCAAGCGGCTGCGCGGCTGACCGGCCAGACCGGCCGGCCAGACCGGCCGGTCGGACGGCCTGGCTCACCAGGCGGCCCGGCCGGGCGGCCCGGCCGCGTCGCGGATGTGAGAGCGGCCGGTCAGTTGGGGCGCAGCGCTGAGCGCAGCCGCCGCAGCAGCGAGCTCTCCGGAGCCTCCACCGGCATCGCCGCGACCGGTGTGGCGGCCGGCGGGGCGGGGATGGTGACGGGCTCGGGC
>NZ_SSXE01000185.1 GCF_021699195.1 Nonomuraea sp. MG754425
GTTGCCAAATCTCCACCCAGCCGGGCTTGCCTAGAGGTCTTCAGACTGCCCTCGACGTCACTCCAGGTAACCGCTCCCCAGAGAGTGCTCAAGAGCCGGGAAGACAGCCACGGAGCGGTGGAGTTACTCATGCAGCGAGCAGGGCTGTAAGGCCTCAGCGGCCGGCCCAAGTGCGGCGCCAAGCCCGACCAGATCGCCGTCGACCTGGTAGACCGAGCCTTCGCCCGGACTGTTCCTTGCGGTGAACAAGCGCGCGTGGGGCTCCGCGGCCTAAATCACGAAAGAGTTGATCCGGGAGAACCGGCGCGTGTGGGCCGTGCGATAGATACACCGTGAGACCGTTTCCCTTCCGGCAGCGCGCAGCCCCCGACGTCACCTCGGAAAGCACCGACGCCGAGCTCATCACCGCCGTCGCCGCGCGGAGCACCGCCGCCCTGCGCGTCCTCCATCAGCGGCACGCTCCCTGGCTGCGCGCCCGGCTGACCCGCCGTTGCGCCGACGCGGACGCCGTCGACGATGCGCTGCAGGAGACGTTTCTGGCCGTGTGGCGCGCGGCGGGCGGCTTCCGCGGCGACAACCCGGCCGGCTGGTTGTGGACGATCGCCATCCGCCGCCTGATCTCTGCCCTGCGCGGCAGCAGCTCGCGCTGGATCGGCTCCGGCATCGAACCAAGCGACAGCTCGCCGGTCGCCTCGGCCGAGGACGTAGTGCTGCTGAACGTGGAGCACGGCAACCTCGGCGCCGCCCTGACCAGGCTTTCCCCCGAGCTGCGCGCCGTTATCGAGGCGACCGTCCTGGACGGTCTCACCACCAAGGAGGCCGCCGGTCTCCTTGGCATTCCGGAAGGCACGGTCAAGACCCGCGCGATGCGGGCCAGGGCCCGGTTGCGCGAGGAGCTGTCATGAGTAGCTGGCACATCCCTGACGGCCTGCGTGAGCGTTACCTCGAAGGCACCCTCGAACCGGCGCTGGCCATGTCCGTGGACGCGCATCTCGGCCGTTGCGCCGACTGCCGGGCGGCGGTGCCGTACGACAAGGACTGGCTCGAAGCGTCCTGGGCGAGGCTGGAAGGCGAGCTGATCACGCCACGCCTGAGCCTTTCCGAGCGGCTCCTGCGGCACGGCGGGGTGCCCGATCACCTGGCCAGGTTGCTGTCGGCGACGCCGACGATGAGCCGGGCCTGGCTGGCCGCGGTGGTGGCGGTGCTGGCGTTCGCGGTGCTGGCGGCGCGCGAGCAGGCCGAGTTCCTGCCCGCTTTCCTGGTCGTCGCGCCGGTGCTGCCGCTGGCGGGCATCGCGCTCGTTTACGGGCCACGCGTCGATCCCGCCCACGAACTGGTGGCCGCCACGCCGATGTCGGGGCCGCGGCTGCTGCTGACCCGGGCCACGGCGGTACTGGCGGTGTCGGTCGTGCTGGCCGGGCTCGCCTCACCGCTGCTGCCCGCACCGCCCGGGCTGGCCGCCGCCTGGCTGTTGCCCGGGCTGGCCGCCGCCTCGGGCTGCCTGGCCCTGTCGAACCGGCTGCCCGTGCCGATCGCCGCCCTCGCCGTGGCCGGGGTCTGGCTGGCCATCGTCGGCGCGGGCCGCTTCACCGGCGACTGGCTGGCCGTCTTCGGTCCAGCCCCGCAGATCGGGTACGGCGTGGCCGCCCTCCTGCTGACCTACCGCTTCTACCGAGTGAGCACCAGATGATCCAGATCAAGCAGTTGTCCAAGACCTACGGCGCCAAACGGGCGCTCGACGACCTCGACCTGACGCTCGGCACCGGCGTGACCGGCCTGCTCGGTCCCAACGGCGCCGGCAAGACCACCCTGCTGCGCTGTCTGGCCACCACCCTGGCCCCCGACGGCGGCGCGGTCGACGCCTTCGGCCTGAACCCTGCCGACCGCGGGCAGCGCACCGCGCTGCGACGCAGACTCGGCTACCTTCCGCAGAGCCCCGGTTCCTACCCGCATTTCACCGCCTTCGACCTCGTGGACTACGTGGCGATCCTCAAGGAGCTGACCGACCGCGAGCTCCGGCACGCCGAGGTGCGCCGGGTACTGGCCGAGGTGGACCTCACCGATCAGGCCGGAACGAAGGTGCGCAAGCTGTCGGGCGGCATGCGCCAGCGGCTCGCGCTGGCCCAGGCCCTGCTGGGCGAGCCGGACCTGCTCATTCTCGACGAGCCGACGGTGGGCCTGGACCCGGAGCAGCGGATGACCTTCCGCGCGCTGGTCTCGCGGCTCGGCGAGAGCCGTACCGTCGTGTTGTCCACGCATCAGACCGAGGACGTCGCCGCGCTGTGCGAACGCGTGGTGGTCATGCGGGACGGCCGGGCGGTCTTCGACGGCACCCCCGGCCAGCTCGCGGCCGTCGCGGACGGCCGGGTGTGGCTGTCGGACGCGCCGCCCGCCACGTCGGAGCTGTTCTGGCGGACGGCCGACGGCCGCTACCGCACGCTCGGCGCCCGGCCGCCGACGGCGGACGCGGTGGCGCCCGGTGTCGAGGACGGCTACCTCATGCTGCTCGGGGAGGCGGCGTGACGCGGCAGATGTTCCTGTTCGAGGCGCGCAGGCTGGTGCGGCATCCGCTCGTGTGGGGCGCGACCGTCCTGGTGCTCGCCCTGCAGACCTTCCTCAGCAGGGACCAGCAGCCTGACCTCACGATGGACCCGGTCAACGCCACCGGTCTGGCCACCTGCCTGGCCTCGGCGGTCCTGATCGTGGCGAGCCTGGCCACCTCGCGCGACACGCGGCACGGCATGCCCGAGAGCCTCGCGGGCCTGCCCGGGCGGGCCGAGCACCGCACGCGGGCTCTGCTGCTGGCCACACCGCTGGTCGCGGGATTCGCGGCGGCGGTGGCCGTGGGCGGCTACCTGGCGATCCGGCTGCTGAGCGGCCCCGCCGGGGGCCGGCTGGACGTGTGGGAGCCACTGCTGGCGGTGGCCGCCGCGGTCCTCGCCGCGACGCTGGGCGTGGCCGTCGGCCGCTGGACCCGCTGGCTCATCGCCGGGCCGCTGGTGGTGGCCGTGCTCGGCTTCCTCATCTACATGAACCCGACCAACGGACAGGCCCGCTGGCTGCTACCGGTAATGCAGGTCCACCGGCCGGACTGGCCTGACCGTCCGTCGGCTGCCCACCTGGTGTACGTGCTCGCCGTCGCCGCCGTCTTCGGCGGGATCGCGCTGCTCAGACACCGCATACGGCTGGCACCCGCCGCGGCTGTGGTGGCGGCGCTGGCTGTCGCGGTGCCATCGGGGGCCACCGCGGCATCCACCCGGCCACCGGCGCAGCTCCCCACGAACGTGCCGCTGACCATCGACCATGTGGACTCACGCGTGCGCGAACGCTACTTCGGCCCCGACGCTTACCACTGCACGGTGCGGCAGGGCCTGACCTACTGTGCCTTTCCGGGATACGAAGCGTGGATCCCGCTGTGGGAACAAGCGGTCCAGCCGCTCATGGCGGCACTGCCCGCCGCGCTGCGGGCACGGGCGCCCCAGGTGCGGCAGATGAGCCTGACCTGGAGCTACGCCAACGATTCCGGCGTGATCCGGCCGCCGATGAGCTGGGGGCATCCCGACCAGCGCAGGATGCTGGCCGAGGACGTGGCCTTCTGGGCGACCGGGCTGAACGACTCGGCCGCCAAGCACTTCAGCCCCTCCCGGCGCGCGGCACTGTGTGACGTGCGCGGTCAGGCCCGCACGGTGGTGGCGCTCTGGCTCATCGGCCAGGTCGCCATCCCCGAGGCGCGGCGGCAGCTCTATGTCGACCGTGATCGGGGACGCCTGTCCGGCCTGGACTGGGGCCCGGCCGAGATCGGCTACGCCAAGCTGCTGCTGGCCTCCCCTGGCGCCCGCGAGAAGGTCCAGACCAACTGGGACACGCTCGTCAAGCCCACCACCACGATCGACCAGGCCTTGCCGCTGCTCGGGCTGGAACGCGAGTTCAACGCACCGATGGGAGCCACGCCATGCCTGTAACACTGCCCGCACGCCCCCAGGCCGCCTCCTCCATCGCGGCTGTACCCACCACAGCCGTCGCTGCCCCGCCACCATCCCGCCGGCGGTTGGCGCTCCTGCTGGTGCGCCCCCTCGCTCGGGCCATCGACTGGGGGCCTCTGGTCGTGGTCGCCGCCTTCACCGCAGGGCTGGTGAGCCTGGTGGAGTACGGGGAGGCGCTGCCCGGGGGCGGCGCGCTCGTGCTCATGCGCATCTGTGGCACCCTGCTGGGCGCGGCAGCGGCCTTCGGGCTGGTCGATGCCATGTCCGCCGACCTCGACGCCGCCGCGGTCCCCCGATGGGTCCGGCAGGCGCTGCGCTGCCTGTTGCCCGGTGGCGCCGCGATCGCGATCTGGCTGGCGGCCTTCTCCTATATCTTGACCCGCCTGCCGGAGGGCGCCCTGTTCCCGGTCGGCGCCCTGCTCATCGAGGTGGGCGTCTGCCTCGGCATCGCGCTGGCGGCCGCGGCGACCGCCGTGCGGTTCGCCCCCGGACGGCAGGCCGCCATGGCCGCCGTGGTGGTCCAGCTAGCGATGGTGCTGGGGACCATCCTGCTGCCGCAGCAGGTCCGGCTCTGGCCGCCGACCTGCGGGTTCGGGTACTGGGATCAGGCACACCTGTTCTGGCTGGCGATGCTGCCCCTGCCCTACCTCTGGCTCATCTTCGCGGGACGCGACCTGCGGCGCTGACACGTCGCACTGCCAGGCTGAAGTTCTTCGCGCTGCGCTTCATGGCCATCCGGTACGCCTGCCTCCGCAGGGTCGGCGGCACCGAGTTCGTCGCCCTGCTGGAGCTTGCCAATGGCGTGGAGAACCCCTGCCCGGGAAGACGCTTTCCGTACGAACCGGCTCCGTTGCAGGTCCACACACCATTTCGGCCAACGACACCTCCGGCTGGGTGGCATGAGCGGTTGACGTCTGCTCCCGGCCAAATAGCGCCGAAATCCTCGGCCGTTTAACCACTGAAAGTTGCACACACCGAGCTGGCCGACGTTCGCTCACCGCCGGGGACAAGCAGAAGTGGCCACCGGGTCGACGTCGATCTGCTCACTGCGCACCCAGTACGGCCGCGGTGGAGAAACCCGGGCGCGGGCACCTCTGCCTCGCCCGAAGAGGTCCGGAGCAGCCGGAAGAGTAAAAGAGGCCCGTCACCAGCGGGAACGCGGTGACGGGCCTTCTCTGTCATTGTCAGGAGGTCGGGGGCAGGCGCAGTTCGACGAGGATCGCCTGGGGGAGTTCGGTGCCGGTGCCGGGTTCGACGGCGACGAACTCGTTCGCGTCCACCTCGTACGTCCGGCTCTCCCCGTCGGGCAGGTTGGCCTTGGCCTGCAGCGGCTTGTCGCCGCCCCGCAGGCCGAAGGTCCCCGGCACTTCGAGGGTGAGGAAGCCGCGGGCGCCCCACGTGCGGAAGCAGTAGTAGATCCCGTACGGTGCCTCAGCCAGCGCCTTCTCGACCTGGATCTGGCCCACCGGGCATTGGCCGTCCTCTTCGTAGGTGCGCGAGCTGTCGAGCACGATGCGCCCGTCGCCGCGGAACACCTTGAGGCCGTGTTCGGTGAGGACCTGGTCGGCATTGGGGTAGGTGTAGTCCTCGACCGCCGGTGGTGGGGCGTCGGCCGCCGTTTGTGCCGCGGAGGTTTCGCCCGGCAAGAGGATGACCGCGGCGGCCGTCAATACGAGGGCTGCTGATAAGGGCGTGGCTGTTGCTTTCATTGTTCTGTCTCCTGCTGCAGATGGGTGATTTCGTCGCCCAGCAGGGCGATCAGGTTGCGGAGCCTGTGCGCGTAGCCGCGCTCGTATTCGTCGTCGCCGTTCTCGTAGGTGGCGATCAGGTCGCGGGCGGCGCGTACCAGAAGGGACGCGATCGGCAGCCGGGCCGCCTCTGGAAGCAACGGCAACGTCAGCCCGGGCTGGACCTGGTACTGCTCCAGCAGGTCGCGGTGCTCCGGCGGTGCGAGGCGGGCCGCTTCGCCGATGAGGCGGCGATAGCCCCAGCCGTTGGTGTGCCAGGTGATGGTGTCGGAGACGCCGATCGCGCCCGCCATGTCAGTCCCCCACGATCTTGAGCTTGTTCTGATCGGCGCGGGACAGCGAATCGATGAAGGAGAAAATCTCATCGAGCTGACTGGAATTGGCGCCGGTCAGGTCGACCACGACGAAGTTCAGGCCCTGCTTGTCGATGTGCCTGCGGAACTGCGGAAAGTATTCCTGCGGATTCCAGTGCTCGTAGGCGCCGGGCTGTCCGAAGGCGTCGTACGTGCGATTGTAGTCATCGACGTAGTCGTAGGCGTCGTCGCGTGCCTCGTGCAGTTTGCGGCCGGTAAAGGACGGGTCGTTCAGCAGCCGGCCCGCCGTCGCCTGCTCCGCGTCGTCCAGTCGGGTAGCGCCCGGGATCGCCACGCACGGAGCCTCGTCGCTGTTGTGGGTGAGGATCGGCGTGCGGCCCGCGAGCACGTAGTACGTGTGGAAGTCGGCGACCGAGAAGTTGTGTACGCGAGTCGTGACCTGCCTGGTGGAGACGCCCACGATGGGCACCTTGGCATCGCCCCGGCCGGCCAGGGCGATTCCGGCCACGAGCGAGGCCGCGGGCACCCACGAGCGCAGTTGCGGCACCCAGAACGGGTGCTCGTCCGTGGCAGAGATCGTGGCGGTGCGCGTGCCCTTGGCGCCGTCCACGTCGAGGCGGATGTCTACGATCGTCTTGGCGCCGGAGTCGCCCCTGACCGCCGTGACGGCCTTCGCCGCGGTGGTTTTCGTGCGCGGCTGAGTGGCTACGATTCTGGTGCCCGGCTCCACCTGCTCGATCGGTATGGAGCGGCCACCCGCCACCAGGACCAGGGTGCCCGGCACGAAGCTCTTCGGCCGCCTGCATGCCTTCGCGAGGTCCTCGACGAGGTCGACGACCGAGCGCAGCCGGTCGGACATGCGGTTGCCCTTGGCGGCGGTGGCCACCCAGCCCAGGAAGGGCACCATCGCGCCGATGGAGAGCAGGCCGCCGACCCAGTCTCCCCGCCCGAACGAGATCGCCGCGTCGATGGCGTCGCACACCTCACCGGCGACGGGCACGATGCCGCACGTCATGAGGACGAGTTGGAGCATGTCGAGGATGAGGTCGGGGTTTTCCTCGACGAAGGTCAGGATGTCGTCGAGCATCCGGCAGCCGGGCGACGCGTTGTTCGCCGGCGAGACACACCGGGCGGGGTCGATAAGGGTCTGCGCGAAGTCGCCGTAGACCTTCGCGCAGTCAGCCGGCAGCGAGGCGACCTCGACCAGGCAGCCCCAGGTCCTGTGAGCTTCCTTCGCGGTGCCGATCCCACCGGGGCCGCTGCCGGGTTCGTCGCTGCGCTGGCGCTCCTCCCATTCCCTGACCTTGGCGGCGTAGATGTCGGCTGCCTCCTTGGCCGCCATGTTCGCCGCCGCGGCGTCCCGTCCTGCGGCGATGGCCGCGTCCCTGGCGGCCCGTTTGGCCTCCTGGGCCGCCGCCGCGTCGCGGCTCGCGCGCTGGGCGGCGGCGGAGGCGGTGGCCGCAGACTTCGCGGCGGCGTTCGCGCTCGCCTGGGCCTGGGCCGCCGCAGTCCGCGCGGTCTCCGCGGACTGCGCCGCCGCCTCCGCCGAACGCTGGGCCTCGGCGGCGGACTCGCGAGCGTCCTCCGCGTGCCGCGCCGCCTGCGTGGCGGACGCGGTCGCCTGGTCGGCCCAGCTCGCGGCCTCGGCGGCGGCGTTCCTGGCCACCGCCGCGACCCGGTTGGCCTCGGCGGCGTCGGCGAGCGCAGTCTGCGCGTACTGCTGGGCCTGGCGGATCAGTGCCCGCACCGCCGCGACGTGCGTCGCCTGCTCCAGGTCCCGCTGCGCCGCCTGGTAGCGGCCCGCCACCAGGAAGTACGACACGTACGGCGCTGGACCGGCGAGCGCGACCTGCCCGGCGGCCTTGACCTCGGGGCCGCCGGTCTCGATGACGCGGAAGGCCTCCAGCCGCTCGTCGGCGGCACGGGCCGTGTGCTGGCCGCTGCGCAGGAACTGGTGCGCCTGCGCGGGCGTACCGGCCGCGGCCTGGTCCGCAGCGGCCTTGAGGTTGGGGCCGGGCCCTGAGTTGAGGATCGCGTAGATTGCGCGCCGGTCGTCGGTGGCCTTGCCCGCATAGTTGCGGGTACGCAGGAATGTCTCGACGGCGGCGTCGTCGCCGTCGAGCGCCGCCATCCCGGCGGTCTTCTCCGGACCGTCCGGCAGGGTGTCCACCAGGTGCCAGAGCCGCGACCGGTTGTCCTGCACGACCGCGAACCGGCGTCCACCAGACAGCCAGGCGCGCAGCTCGATCTCGCCGCCCTCCAGCGCCTCCCTGGCGGCCCGCTTCGTCCAGTCGCCGCCGGTGGTCAGCAGCGCCACCGCCGCCCGGCGGCCCCGGTCCAGCACCACCTCGGTCGGCGCGCCCGCCGCGGTCGCCGCGTCGAGCAGGGCCCGCGTGGCCGGGTCCACCCGCTGCTCCTCGTCGGTGTCCCACAGCAGCTTGCGGTTCCAGGCCGCGTACTCGCCCGCGTCGGCGTTGGCCGCCCGCTCCGCTGCCAGGGCGTCCTGCGCCGCCTCGACCCCCTGCTGGGTGTACTCGGCCAGCCGCGCCTCGTCCTCCTGCCTGGCAAGCTGCTCCAGCTGAACGGCCTGGTTGGCAGCGGCCACGGCGACGTTGGCGGCCTCCACCGCGGCGGCGGCGTGGCGGGCGGACTCCTCGGCCGCCTTCTCCGCGATGCCCGCCTGCTCGGCTGCGGTCACGGCCGCCGCGGCGGCCCGTTCGGCGTGCGTGGCCGCCTGCTCGGCGAAGGTGAAGGCATCCTCCGACGCCCGCGCCGCAGCCTGCGCCAGCGCGTACGCCCTGCTGGCCGCGCGGGAGGCGGCGGCCGCCTCCCGCTGGGCCAGGGCCGCCGCGTTGCGTGCCCGCTCCGCCTGGGCCTGCGAGACACCCGCCTGCCTGCTCGCCTCGTCGGCCGCCGCCGCGGCGGCGTCTGCGCTGGCGCTGGCGCCACGGGCGGCATCCGTCGCCGCCTTGGCCTGGGCCAGGGCGCGGTCCCGCTCCGCCCGTACCTGCTGCAGCTCGCGCGCCTGGCGGGCCGCGTCGCGCGCCGCCTCAGCAGCCGCCCGCGCGGCGGCCGCCTTGCCCGCGTCGGTACGCGCGTCCGCCGCCGCCCGCTGCGCCCGCGAAGCGGCCTGCGCGGTCAGCGAGGCCGCGGCCGTCGCCCGGCGTGCGCCGTCGGCGGCGACCCTGGCCGCTCGCATGGCCGCGTTCGACGCCGCCACGGCCTCCCGCGCGGCGGCGGCTGCCCCTGCGGCGGCGTCCGCGGCCCGTCCCGCCGCGGCCGACGCCTGTGCCGACGCCCCGTCGGCCGCCTTCGCCTCGGCTGCCGCCGTCTGCGCCGCCTTCTTCGCCTCCTCGGCCGCGTGCACGGCCCGCTCGGACGCCTCCGCCGCCGCCAGCGACTCCCGCGAGGTCAACTCGCCGGCTTGCTTGGCCTGCTCGGTCAGGCTTTTGATGGAGGCCAGCTCTCGGTCACGCGCGCGGGCCACGTGCTGCCCGTAGACGAGGAACTCGCGCAACTCCTCGACAGTGCCGCCGAGCGCCCGCTGGGCCGCCGCGTCCAGGTTCTCCCCGCTGTTGTTGGGGGCACCAGCAAGCATGCGCGTTGCGGCGAGCCGATCGTCGGCCAGTTCGGCGGCCTCCCTGCCAGTCAGCAGGAACGCCGACCAGTCCTCGGCGATGCCGGCCAGCGCTGTCGCCGCCGCCTCCTTCGTACGCTGCCCGCCGGACTCCCACACCCGGTAGACCCGCAGCCGCTCGTCGGCGGCCCACGCCTGCTTCCAGCCGCCCTCGACGAACTGCCGAAGCTGCTCCGGCGTCCCGTCCAGCGCACGCAGCGCCGCCTCCCGTACGGCGGGACCGTCCATACCGGCCAGCACCTGCGCCGCAGCCCGGTCGTCGGCCTGCTGCGCGGGCACTCGGCCGGAGGCGAGGAAGTCGCGCAGGTCGGCGTCGGAACCGAGCAGGGCGCTCTCCGCCGCCCTGCGGGTCGAAGGGCCGGCGGACATCAGCAGAGCGACAGCCTGCGCCCGGTCGCCCGTGGTCTCTGCGATGGCACCTGGCGGTGCCACCAGTAAGTTGGCGGCGAGAGTCACCACCATGGCGGCGGCGACGGTTCGTAACCTGGTCAAGCGCATGGTGAGCTCCGAGCTTCCGTGCGGATTACTGCATCGGGGGCGCGAACCAGCCCTGGAGGCTGGCAATGAGGTGGGTGGTGCCAGCGGAGACGTTGCGGATGCGTACCTTGCCGTCCGTGCCGACCTTCACGGTGGCCAGCCCGGACCGCACGCCATCGGCGGTGGCGGGGTAGTTGACCAGGGACGTCCCGGGCTCCGTGCCTTCCAGCGGCCAGGCCCGCAGGTAGCCGGGTCTGGTGTTGTCGACCATGGTGAGGTTGAGCAGCGCGGTCCAGCCGGCGGGCAGGCCGAGCGGGACGTCCACGACGGCGTTGGAGGCGATCGCGGCGCCGTCGTTCTGCCGGGTGTCCAGGAGGAGGGTGGCCTGCGCGGTCCGCAGGCCCCAGCCGGAAGCAGCGTCGGCGGTGTGGTAGCCGGTGGCGGTGAGTGCCAGGTGGATGGGGGCGCTGCTGTTGTTGGTGAATGTGGCTCGGCCGTCCGTGCCGAGCTTCACCGTCACGGCGTGCGCGGTGTCGCCGGGGACGAAGTCCATGACGCTGCGGTTGTTGGCGCCGCCCGTCTGGTACGCCCCGAGCCAGCCGCCGGCGGTCGCGTCCACGACGACGACGTCCAGGAACGCGGCGCTCGCACCGGCGGGGATGACGCCGCCGGCCGTGGCGATGGCGAACGTGCGGCTGCCTCTGGCGGGGATGGTGCCGCCGGCGGCGCGCGTGTCGGCGAGACGGGTGTGGTCGAGCGGCACGAAACCGCCCCCGGAGCTGTCGCGCGTGTAGTAGCCCTGGACGTCGACCGCGATGTCCGAGGCCCGGTGGGTGCGTACGGAGATCGTCCCGTCGGGTCCGACCGGCACGACCGCCGTGTTCGAGATGATCTGGCCGGGCATCGCGTTCACCATGGACAGCGAATCGGATGGCGGCGAGCCGGTGGGGAAGGCGGTCAGGTACGTGCCCGCGCCCGCGACCGGGATCGCGGTGATGTCGACCAGCACGGCGGTGGCCGCCCGCAGGATCGGGATGCCGCCGACCCCCGCCACGCGGAACGTCGTGGTACTGCCCGCCTCGCGGGTACCGGCCGTGGCGCCGATGCCGGAGCGCGTGTCGAGCACCTGCGCGCTGGATGGGAGGCGTACATATGACATACGCAGCGTGCGCCTGATCCACGCCTGCGCGTCCGCGTCGTCCACCCGGACCTGCACGGCGCCACGCCGCGTCTCCGAGGCCGGGGTGCCGAGGCAGCCGCCCTGCCACGACAGGCTGCTCACGGCGACCAGCTCGACGCCGGAGCCGGTCTGGCGCAGCGTCGGGCCGCCCGCGTCGCCCTGGCAGACGGCGGCCGGGGTGGCCGGATCGCCCGCCACGTCGATGGTGCCGGCGGCGACCGACTGGACCGTGAACGCGGCGGAGTGCGCCTGTTGCGGCGCCCATTCGGTGGCGGTACGGCCGTACCCGGCGACCTGGAGCGCCTCGCCCGCCTGCGGGGCGATCGTGCCGATGCGGACGGGGGTCACGCCGGTCACCGGCTTGTCGAGCCGGGCGAGCGCCAGGTCCCGGTCCGGGTGGGCCAGGATCTCAATCACCGGCCGGTCCACGGCCGCGCCCACGCTCGCCCTGATGGGCTTGAGCGGGGTCACGCCCAGCACCGGTATCGCCCCCGACGCGCAGGCTTTAGCCGTGAGGATCCATTCGGGATCGACGAGCGTGCCGGAGCAGCCGCGCTGCTCCGGTCCCACGTCGATCCTGGCCACGAACGCGTGCTCCGTACCGGTGCCCCCTGCCACGCCCAGCGCGGAGGGGGCGATGAGTCCGCCCGCCACCAGCGCGGACGCGGCCAGGAGGGCGACGGGTAACGCCTTGTTGTTAGTGATGCGCACGGGCTGCTTCCCTTCGTGGGTGCATGAGCTGAAGCGCCGCGACACCGCCGGGCGCCTGGGATGGGGCGAGGGCACGCCGGCGATGATCAGCTAACGGCGGTCGCCCCCCGACTCGGGCACACCCACGCATCGCCACCTCCGGAAAGCCCACACCAACAGCGGTTGCGGTCGCCTGCCGGGGGCCACAGAGTTGTCGGCGGGTTCCGCACTGATCTCGAATCTCATCGCAATGACCGAGATCTGGACAAGGCATCCACCAGGGCATTTGCCGGACATTTGGTCAAGGGGAGGCGCGCGGCCAGCGGCGCTCTCCGTCGCCGAGCAGCGCGAGATGCGCCCCGCGCAAGCCGGCACCCGGATCCACACCCAGGTCGTCGGTCAGGCGGCGGCGGATCAACTCGTGCTGCCGCAGCCCATCGGCCCGCCGCCATGCATGCCCCAGCAGCAAGATCAGCTGGGTGTGGATCGCCTCGTCGTAGAGCAGCGCCCCGGCCAACTGCTCCAGGGGCTCGCAGGCCTCACCCGCGCGTCCGCAGCCGATCGCCGCCTCGGCCAGGTCCCGTGCGCAGTCGAGGCGGCCTGCTCCAACACACCGATCGCAGCTCGAACAGCGCCAGCCGGTCCTTCTTGAAGAACTGGCACACCAGCAGCTCGTGCGCGTCGCCGCGGAAGGCAGCGACCTCCTCGATGTCGGCCAACTGGGCGGCGAATCCGCCGGCCTGTTCCACCGCGGCCCGCACCGCCTGCACGCTGCGGGTCTGAACCACGAGCGCCGACAGCATCTCGCCGAGCGCCTGGGACCTGCCCGGCGTTACCAGCGCACGAGCTCAGCGCCTCCATGGCTCGCGCCACCGCCTCGTGTCCCCTCGTGTCCAGCGGCGGCGGCCTCGCTGCCGGGGTCGAGGCGTTCCAGTACCTGACGGTAGGTGCCGATCAGCCGCTCGCTGGTCGCGCGCCGGCGGGTGCGGATCTCTTCCAGCTCCGTCTTGGCCCGTTTGACGTGGGTGATCATGCGCTTGCAGAGCATCTCGGCCGGGTCGTCGCGGGCCCGCATCCGGGCAGTGCGCGTCAGGTATGCCGGCAACGCCACCTGCTGACGGCGTAGTAGCGCGACAAGGTGTCGGCGTCCTGTGGGGCTCAAGAACACGATTCGTTGCCGGCGCCGGGTTTGTCGCCTGGTCAGGCCGGGCGTTCCTGGGACGGTGGGTGACTGGTGTTCGGGTTGCCTGGGATCATCGTTCGTGCTCTTGTCCACGGCGTACGCCGTCACTCGACGTCTGCTGGTGTGCCCTGGGTTCGATGGAGTCGCGTTTTCGGATTGTCATGCCACGGTGGACGCGTTCTCGAACTGTATCGGGGTGAGCATGCCCAGGCCGTGTCGGTCAGGGCGGTTGACCTCGACCACCACGTGCCCGTGCCGGCGCAGGTGGGAGGCCGGTCCAGCGCCGTAGGAGCCGGTGCCCTCGACGCCGAAGCTCAGCACCTGACCATACCCAGCAGCCCACGCGATGAGTTGTTCATAGCCGCCCCGATCGGCGGCGACGCTGATGCCGGCCTGCAAGCTGCCGACGACGTCGACCACGGGCGCGGTGTGCACGTACTTGTGCGTGTCGACGCCGACCACGACCTTGCCGATCGGTTCGGCCGAAGAATGCTCGTCATGACTGTGCTGCTCCCTCCGCCTGGTGGTGATTCATGCATCACCGCCGGTCGCGCGCACGGGACAAGACTGTGACGAGCGCCTTTCTCACAAGGCAGCAGGCTCCTGTCGCTCACGGGCCGATGCGGTAGGGGCGCATCATTTCGTTGTCCTCGTGTTCGAGGATGTGGCAGTGCCAGACGAACAGGCCCGGCCGGTCGAAGAGGGCCTTGATCCGGGTGACCTGGCCCGGGTAGGCGATGACGGTGTCCTTGAAGCCGCGTTCCCAGGCCTCCGGCGGCCGGGCGGGGCCGCGGAACGGGCGGCGGTCGACAATCTGGAAGAGGACCTCGTGGATGTGGATCGGGTGGGCGTCCATGGTGAGGTTGTGGATCTCCCATGTCTCGGTGGCACCGACGGCGGGGTTCTCGGTGATCGGGTCGGACCACATCTTCGCCGTACCGCCTCCCTCCAGGGTGCCCAGCAGCACGGCCACTGGTCCGACACCCCTCGCCACCCCTGAGGTCCGCTCCATCAGCGCCACCTTGCGTGTGGTGCCGGCTGCGCCGAGCGGGGTGAAGGTGGGTAGGACGAGCTCGGCCGGCGGCACACTGCGGTCGGGTGTCGTCAGCGGGCGTACCCTGAATTTCAGGACCTGTCCTGTTGTTGCCGGGTCGGCCGGAGTGGTGGCGTGGCGGCCGTGGAAGGGGCCATCCGGGGCCTCGTTGATCAGGAACAGTTCCGTCCCCGGGCGGACGCCGGTGAAGTCGACGATCACGTCGGCGCGTTCTGCCGGGGCCAGCAGGACCTCCCCGAGTTGCACGGACGCGGGCAGGAATCCTCCGTCGGATCCGATCTGCCAGAAGGGCAGGGTGGCGGACGCGGGCCGTCGGGCCAGCGGATTCGTGACGATCTTCAGATCGAGGAAACGGCCGTTACACCCGTTGAGCAGCCGGAATCGGTAGCGGCGCGGCTCCACCGCCAGATACGGCCAGGTGCGGCCGTTGGCCATCATGGTGGTGCCGTAGAACTCGGGGTTCCAGATGGGCGGGATGTCGCTGCGGGGGATGTACGGTCCGGCGAACCGGTCGAACTGCCTGCGGCTTGCCGGGTAGAACAGCGAGCCGTCGGCGGCGAACGTCCTGTCCTGGATGACGATCGGGATTTCGTGGACTCCCTGGCGCCCGGTCGCGTCGGAGGCGGCTGCCGGGCCCGGCAGGACGCCCGGCGCGAGGTCGGCGGGACCGCCGCGCAGGAGGTAGAAGCCGGCGAGTCCGGCGTAGACGTTGAGCCGGGTGATCCCGAGGGTGTGGTCGTGGAACCACATGGTCGCGGGCCGCTGGTCGTTGCCGTAGTGGAAGGCCGCCGATCCCGCGCTCCAGGCGGTTTCGTGCCGGTCGGTGAAAGCGGCTGCGAAACCGGCATACTGCGATCCCTCGGTTGCGTACCCGGGCGGGATGTCCCGTGCCGCCGGCAGGAACCACGCTTCGGGATGGCCGTCGCTGTGGTCGGAGCTGTGCCCGCCGTGCAGGTGCGTGACGATCGGGACCGGCCCGAGGTAGCGGCCGGGTGTGTGGGCGAAGGCCGGTCGCGAGTCGCGTCCCGCTTGTCCGCCGGGAGGGTTGGCCCAGTGCAATGTCGGATCCACCGCCAGCGGATGGGCAAGGGCCCTCCCGTGGCCGTCGACCAGCTCGTTCACCCACTTGACCTGTACGGGACGGCCGACTCGGGCCTCCACCGTGAAGGCCGGGCTGTTGAAGCTCCGAGGCGCGTCCACCGCCCCATAGCCCAGTACGGTCGTGGCCGGGCTGCCAGGCGGCAGGATCTGCAGGCGGAGCCGTCGCACGCCGATCACGTACCGGTCGAACGGGCCGTCGGTCGAGGCCGGCGGCATCACGGGCGGAATCGGCAGCGGGACGACGTACTTGGCGATGGACGCGGGGTTCATCAGGCTGCCGGGAAGGGCCACGGCAGGGTCCGCGTGGGAAACCAGGAGGACGGCTCCACCCGCTCCGACCTTCAGGAACCCCCGTCTCGTGATCATCTCCACCTCCCATCCCCAGGCGAGGGCCAAGGGGACCTTCGCTTCCAGTCTCCGAGGGCCGCTGAGCCGCTTTCGGAATGCCGACAAAGCGCTTTTCGTGGGCTATGTACCCCAGGTGGGCCGTTGATGGAGGGCCTTTGCCGTGATCCGGCCGTTTCTCGCCTTTGTGCAGAACCACCTGCGGGCCCCCTGAGCGGTGAAGCGGTGGCAGGCGCCGAGCAACGCGGTCTCACCGCCGACATCGTCGTCGCGGAGCGGGTCGATTGTCGCGGACGGGCCTGCACGAAGGTGGCGATGGCGAGGTCGGGGCGGCGGGCGAAGCGAAGGCAGCGTCGCCGTCGCCGTGCCACGGCCCAACGGCACGCATCAGGGATCCCCGCGCCGGGCATACCCGCACCGCGCGGAGCCAGTGGTAGAACGCCTGCGGGTGCACCACTGCGAAGATCCTCGCTGAGGAGAAGCGCAGGCAGTCGTGTGTTCGTGACCAGAGCCACTCCATGAGAATGACGGGTATCGGCGTGCCACCGACCGCCGATGATCGGAATGGTGGCGATGTTCGGGGCTGACCCCTCAGTCCAGCGGGCCCGCAATGGGGTCCACTGACATGCGACCGGGACGCCAACGCGAACATCGCTGTCGCCAACACCGCGGCGCGGGTTCCTTCACGGGACCGGTGCCACCGACGTCGTTGATCACTTCTCGATAGTGATTCGCCTGGCCTTCTTCTCTGCGGCTTTGGGCATCGGGACGGTAATGGTCAGGATGCCTTTGTCGTAGGCTGCCTTGACGTCGTCGGCCGCGACGCCTTCGGGCAGGGTCAGCAGCCGGGACAGCGAACCGTAGTGGAACTCCGAGCGGTGTGCTTCCTTGTGCTCCTCGCGCCGTTCGGCGTGCAGCCGCAGCATCCCGCCGGAGACGGTGATCTCCACGTCCTTGTCGGGATCCATGCCGGGCAGTTCGGCGCGGATGACGTAGTTACCGTCATCGATGTAGTCCTCGACCCGAATGGCGCCTTCTCCCGTGCGAAATGCGCCCCACGGCGACTCCAGCAACTCCAACAACTCTGGGAACACTGTGTGTGGCCTGCGGCGTTCCAAAGCACCCATCATGACCTCCTCTGTCGGATGCTCCTTCGGCCTCACGACTACCCAATCTGTCCGTGCACGCACCAAGGCCAGGGGCTTCGTCGTCCAGTCCTTCACCATCCCCACCACCGCCTTGCTTGCGCCCTCCGACTTCCACCACGGTCGACGGCCGTACCCCGGCTCAGTGCGACTCGGTCCGGCCACCGACACCGGCGTGGCCTGATCGGCGAATCACGGCGCCGACGGCTCCGGCAGCGGCGTCGGGCCCGTCAGCGTAGCCGCCGGAGCAGTGGCGGGGGTGGCGGCTCGCACGGTGTCACCCTGATGCGCGCGTCCACGGCGGTGGCCCCGTCCGGGGTGACGATGACGGGGTTGAGGTCGAGTTCGGCCACCTGGGGGAGGTCGTCGAGCAGCCTGCCGACCCGAATGATCCGGTCGGCGAGGGCGTCGGCGGCCACGGGCGGCGAGCCCCGGTAACCGTGCAGCAGCGGGGCGCAGCGCAGTTCGCCGATCATGTCGGCCGCGTCCGTGACGGGCGGCACCCGGAAGGCGCGGTCGGCCAGCAGATCGGCCGACACACCGCCCATGCCCACCATGACCAGCGGCCCGAACACCGGATAGTTGACGCCACCGAGGATGATCTCGACACCGGCCGGCGACATGCGCTGGACGACCGCGCCGGTCATCCGGGCGCCCAGACGTCCGGAGATCTCCGCGTAGGCCCGCCGGACCTCGTCCGGTGTTCGAAGGCCGAGCCGGACGCCGCCGACCTCGCTCTTGTGCACGGGCCCCACGGCCTTGAGCGCGACGGGCGGGCCCAGCCGCTCGGTCGCCGTCGCGGCGGCCTCGGGGCCGTCCACGTCGATCGACGCCACCATCGGCACGCCGTAGCAGCCCAGCAACCCGGCGACGGCCGCGGGCGAGAGCCAGCGGCCCTCCGGACGCGCTGCCAGCTCGGCGCGGACGATCCGCCGCGCCGTCTCCACGTCCGCCGCGATGGTCGGGGCGGCGGGTTCGGGCGGTCGGCGGCGCCATTCCGCATACCGGACGGCGTGGACAAGCGCCTCGACGGCCTGCTCGGGGAAGGCGTAGCTCGGGATCCGGCCGTCGATCGTGCCGTCGTGTCCGGCGAGGCAGGCCAGCACGGTCTTGTCCGCGTCCTTCGCGGCCTCGGCGATGGCCCGGCGGGTCGCCTCCAGGCCGTCGCCGAACGGCGGGGTGTAGACGACGAGGACGGCGTCCACGTCCGGCACGGCGATGAGCGCCGCGGTCGCCGCCCCGATCTCGGCCGCGCCGGCGTCCGAGGTGAGATCCACCGGGTTGTCCAGGGCGGCGCCGGCGCGGACGCCGGAGAGCGTGAGAGCCAGCCGCGGGACGAGCAGGCCGTGGTGCTCGCAGGCGTCGGCGGTCATCGCCTGGGGCCCGCCCGAGTTGCCGACGATCGCGACCCGCGGGCCGCCGGGCAGCGGCTGGGCGGCCAGGAGCCGGGCGGTGTCGATCAGCTCGTGCACGCTGTCGAGCCGGATGACCCCGGCGGCGCGGGAGAGCGCGTCGACCGCCACGTCCGGCGTGGCCGCGGCAGCGGTGTGCGAGCGCACCGCCCGATCGCCGGCGCCACCGCGGCCGCTCTTGACCAGCAGGATCGGCTTGCGCGCCGCGACGCGGCGGGCGATGCGGGCGAACCTGCGCGGATTCCCGAACGACTCCAGATACAGCGCGATCACGTCGGTGCCGTCGTCGTCCTCCCAGTATTCGAGGAGGTCGTTGCTGCTGACGTCGGCCTTGTTGCCGGCCGACACGAACGCCGAGATCTCGAGCCGGTCCAGCAGCGCCGCCCCGACGGCCCCGGACTGCGACATCAGCGCCACGTTGCCCTGGACGGGGCGGTGCGGCAGGAAACTGGCGTTGAGCCGCGCCGCGGTGTTGATCAGGCCCAGGCAGTTGGGGCCGATCAGCCGCATCCCGGCCGTTCGGCAGATCGCGAGCAGCTCCGCTTCGGCGTCCCGCCGCCCCGCCTCGGCGAATCCCGAGGAGAGCACCACCAGCCCGGCCACGCCCGCCGCTCCGCAGTCGCGGGCCACCTCCGGCACGTGCCGGGCCGGGATCGCCACGACGGCGAGGTCGACGCCGTCGGGCACCTTGGCATGACACGCCAGCCCCGCCACCCGGGTGGCATGCGGGTTGACCGGGTGGATCGTCCCGGGGAAGCCGCCGTCGATGAGGTTGCGCAGCACCTTGTGCCCGACGGATCGCTCGTCCCGGCCGGCGCCGATCACCGCCACGGAGCGGGGCCCGAGCACCCGGGCGAGCGACGAGCGTTCGGCCTCGTGGTCGCGGGCCTCGATGCCCGCCCGCAGGCGGGGGGTCGGCTCGGCGGCGACGCTCAGCCGCAGCATGCCGCCCTCCACGTGCTGTCGCACGTCCAGGCCGAGGTCCTTCAGCACGCGGAGCATCGGCCGGTTCTCGGCCAGGACGTCGGCCGTCAGCCGCCGGACGCCGTGCTCGGCCGCGTCCAGGACGAGATGTTCGAGCAGCAGCGTGCCCAGGCCGTGGCCGTGCACGGCGTCGTCCAGGAGGATGCCCAGGTCGGCGCTGCCGTCGCCGTCGGGGATGTACTCGGCGACCGCCACCAGGCGGCCCCGGACGCAGGCCACCAGAGCGTGCCCGTCGTAGTCGTCGCGGGTGACGTGGTCCATGTAGGAGTGCGCGGTGTTGCGCCCTCCGGTGAAGAAACGAAGGTAGGCCGAGCGCTCCGACGAACGGTCCACCAGTTCGTGCAGGGCCTGCCGGTCGTCGGGGCGCAGCGGGCGTACGCGGGCGATGCCGCCGTCCCTCAGCAGCACGTCATAGCCCTCGGGCATGCCGGTTCTCCGTTTCTCGCCTGTCGGGCGGCTTTGGGCCTGGAGGT
>NZ_SSXE01000186.1 GCF_021699195.1 Nonomuraea sp. MG754425
GGTCCCGGCCCCCACGGATCCCCGAGCCGTCCCCGGGGCCGTGGTGACGACCCCCGCACGCGCGTCGGCGGCATCGGGGAGGGGCGCCAGGGCGGCGTCGTAGGCGGCGGCCCCCAGGGCGGCGTCGGGGACGGCGCGGAAGGCGCCGCCGCGCCCCAGGTCGAAGATCACCGCCGCGGGCACGATCGGCACCGCCCCGCCCGCCACCGGATACCCCGAACCGGCGTCCGCCAGCCGCGCCATCACCCCGCAGGCGGCCGACAGCCCGAACGCGCTGCCGCCCGACAGCACCACGGCGTGCACCCGCTCCACCAGGTTCCGCGGATCCAGCAGCTCCGTCTCCCGGGTGCCGGGCGCGGCGCCCCGGACGTCCACCCCGGCCACCGCGCCGGAGGCGGGCGCGAGGACGACGGTGGTCCCGGTGCGGAAACCGCCCCCGACCCGCTGGGCGTGCCCCACCCGCAGGCCGGGCACGTCCCGCAGCGAGTTCGTCGCCCCGGCCCGCATCGTGGGCATGGACCGCATCAGCGCCCCCGCGAGCAGCACACCCGGGCCGCGCGCATCAGTGTTCCCCGGTCAGGAAGCGCCGGGCGGCCTCGGCGAACACCCGCGTGCACCGGACGATCTCCGCCACCTCCACGAACTCGTCGGCCTGGTGCGCGATCCACTTGCCGCCGGGCCCGTACACGACCGACGGGACCCCGCCCCAGTGCGTCAGGACGGTCCCGTCCGTGGTGCCCGGCACGCCGCCGTACACCGGTTCCTCGCCGGTCACGGCCCGGTGGGCGGCGGCCAGCGCGGCGACCACGGGGTCGGAGCGCGGCACGTCCACCGGGGGCCGGTCCACCAGCACCGACACCTCGGCGGCGATCCCGTCGGCGCGGGCCAGTCCGGCCACCCGGCCGGCGATCTCCTCGTGGTCGGCGCCCGGCACGGTGCGCACGTCCACGAACACCGAGGCGACCGCCGGGATCACGTTGACCTGCTCCTCGGTGCCGGCCCGCAGCACGGTCGGCGTCACGTACACCTCGCCGAGGTGCTCGTGCGCGGGATGCCGCCGCTGCAGGTCCTCCTGGAGCGCGACGAGCCCGGTCAGCAGGGCTCCGGCCGCCTGGATGGGGTTGCGGCCGTGCTGGGGCATCGCGCCGTGGGCCATCTTGCCGGTGAGGTCCACGCGCAGCCGCAGCGCGCCCTTGGCCACGGCGCAGATCTCGCCCGCCTCGGGCTCGGCGACGATCGCCCCGTCCACGTCCGCGGCCAGGCCGGAGGAGACGAAGTGGTGCGCGCCGAGCATGAGGCCCTCCTCGTCGGCCAGCGCGCACACCTTGATCCGGCCGGGGAACGGTCCGGCGAGCTGGAGCGCGCGGGTGGCGTAGAGGGTGGCGGCCAGGCCGGACTTCATGTCGGCGCTGCCGCGTCCCCACAGCCTGCCGTCGCGGATCTCGCCGCCGAACGGGTCCACCGTCCAGGACGACAGGTCGCCCTCGGTGACGACGTCGGTGTGGCCCTCGAACATGAGGGTCGGGCCGGGCCCGCCGCCGCCCTCGACGACGGCGACCACGTTCGGCCTGCCGGGCGCGGCCTCGTCCACGACCGGGTCCCAGCCCCACTCCCGCATCCGCGCCTCGACCAGCTCGGCGGCGGGCCGCTCGGAACGGCCGCGCGCCGGGTCGTTGGTGCTGGGAACGCGCACCAGCGCCTGCGTGAACTCCACCACTCCGGCGGCGTCTACCTCGATCAAATCAGTCCCTCCAGCGTCGGTACGGCCTCCAGCAGCGCCCGCGTGTACGGGTGGGCCGGCGCGGCCCAGACGTCGTCCACGGGCCCGGCCTCGACGATCGCGCCCTGGTGCATGACCGCGACCGTCTCGCACACGTGCCGCACCACGGACAGGTCGTGCGAGACGAACACGAGCGTGAGCTCCAGCTCGTCGGCGAGGTCAGCCAGCAGGTTGAGTATCTGCCCGCGGACGGAGACGTCCAGCGCACTCACCGGCTCGTCGGCGACCAGCGCCTTGGGACGGGGCGCGAGCGCGCGGGCGATGGCGATGCGCTGCCGCTGGCCGCCGGAGAACTGGTGCGGGTACCGCTCGGCGGACGAGGCGGGCAGCCCGACCGCGTCCAGCAGTTCGGCCACCCGGCCGGCGACGGGCAGGCCGAGGGCGACGAGCGGCTCGGCGACGAGGTCGCGCACGCGCATGCGCGGGTCGAGCGAGCTCATCGGGTCCTGGAAGACGATCTGGAGGTTCTCGCGCAGGAAGCGCAGGGCGCGTTCCGGCCGGCCGGTGATCTCCTGGCCGTCGAAGCGGATGGTGCCGCCGGTGGGCTGGTCGAGGGCGCACAGCAGGCGCAGCAGGGTGGACTTGCCGGAGCCGGACTCGCCGACGATGCCGTACCGCTCGCCGCGCCGCACGGTCAGCGACACCTCGCGCAGGGCGTGCACGGCGGCCCCCGGCCTGGTGAGCGAGGTGCGGGGCCGCCGGAAGACCCGGTTCAGCCCGGTGGCCTCAATCAGCGGGGTGCCAGCATGCGTGGGCATGGCCGTCTCCTGTCAGGGCCGGGGTCGTCGCGCAGGCGGGGGTGGCGTGCGGGCAGCGGTCGCGGAAGACGCAGCCGCCCGGGAAGTGCCCGGCGGCGGGCACGGCGCCGGGGATGATGGGCAGGCGGGTTCCGCGCGGGGTGAGCCTCGACGCGGCCAGCAGGCCCTGCGTGTAGCGGTGGCGGGGCCGGGTGAACACCTCGCGCAGGGGGCCGGACTCGACCACGCGGCCTCCGTACATGACCAGGACCCGCTCGCACAGGGAGGCGACCACGGCCAGGTCGTGGGTGATGAACAGCAGCGCGGGGGCGACCTCGGCGATCAGGCCGAGCATCTGCTTCTGCACGGTGACGTCGAGCGCCGTGGTGGGTTCGTCGCAGATGAGCAGGCCGGGGCCGTTGGCCAGGGCGATGGCGAGCATGACGCGCTGGCGCTGGCCGCCGGAGAGCTGGTGCGGGTAGGCGCGGGCGATCTGCGCGGGGCCGGGCAGCCGCACGCGCTCCAGCAGCTCGACCGACCGCTCGCGGGCCTCCTGGCGCGGACGTCCGTGCAGGGTCAGCACCTCGGCGACCTGGGCGCCGATCCGCATGAGCGGGTTGAGCGCGGTCATGGGCTCCTGGAAGACCATGGACAACTCGCCGCCCCGCAGCCGCTTCATCCGGCTCTCGGGGACGCCCACCAGGTCCCGTTCGCCGAGCCTGGCCCGGCCCGACGCGGTGACGCCCTCGGGGAGCAGGCCCATGAGCGACAGCGCGGTGAGCGACTTGCCGGAGCCGGACTCGCCGATCAGCCCGACCCGCTCGCCGGGCGCGATGCCGAAGGACACGTCGCTGACCAGCTCGACGGTTCCCGCGCGGACGGTCAGGCCCTCAACCTTCAGCACGGATCCTCCTGAGCTTGGGGTCGAGGTAGTCGCGCAGGCCGTCGCCGAGCAGGTTGAAGCCGAGCACGGCGACGGCGACGGCGATGCCGGGCCACAGCGCCAGGCGCGGGGTGGAGAAGAGCAGTTCCTGCGACTCCTGCAGCATGCGGCCCCAGGACGGGGTGGGCGGCCGGGTGCCGAAGCCGAGGAACGACAGCGCCGCCTCGGCCAGGATGGCGATGGCGAACGACACCGACGCCTGCACGATGAGCACGGAGCCGATGTTCGGCAGCACGTGCCGCACGGCGATGGCCGGACGGCCCCGCCCGGCGGCCCTGGCGGCCAGGACGTAGTCGGTGACCATGACCTGGAGGGTGGCGGCGCGGGCGACGCGGGCGAAGGCGGGCACGGTGGCCACGCCGATGGCGATCATCGCGGTGAGCGTGCCGGGGCCGTACACGGCGCCGAGCATGACGGCCAGCAGCAGCGCGGGGAAGGCGAACACGAGGTCGTTGACGCGCATGATCAGCTCCGACAGCCAGCCGCGCGGCGTCATCCCGGCGACCACGCCGAGCGGGACGCCGGCGAGGGCGGCGATGCCGACGGCGACGACGCCGACGTAGAGGGTGGTGCGGGCGCCCACCATGAGCTGGCTGAAGGTGTCGCGGCCGAACTTGTCGGCCCCGAGCGGGTAGCCGCCGCCGGGCTCGCGCAGCTTGCCGGCGGCGTCCACGAGGGTGGGGTCGTGCGGGGTCCAGAAGAACGAGACGAGGGCGGCGAGCACGACGAGCCCGACGAGCGTGCCCCCGGCGAGCAGCCCGGCGTTCAGCCGGCCGCCCCTCGTCCGGCCGCCCTTCACCTGGCCGCCCTTCATCGCAGCCTCGGGTCGAGCAGGTGGTAGGCGACGTCCACCACGAAGTTGATCAGCAACACGGCCGCGACCAGCACCATCACCACACCTTGGACGAGCAGCAGGTCACGCTGGGCGACGCCGTTGAGCAGCAGGTCGCCGAGCCCGGGGATGACGAAGACCCGCTCGACCACGACCGCGCCGATCAGCAGCGTGGCCAGTTGCAGGCCGAGCACGGTGACGACGGGCACGGAGGCGTTGCGCAGCCCGTGCCGCCACAGCGCGCCGGCGGCGCCGCGCCCCTTGGCGCGGGCGGTGCGCAGGTAGTCCTCGCGCATGACGTCGAGGACGGCGCTGCGCACGTAACGGGTGAGCACCGCGCCCTGGACGAGGCCGAGCGACAGCCACGGCAGCAGCAGGCCGCGCAGCCACTCCCCCGGGTCCTCGGTGATCGGCACGTAGCCGCCGGACGGCAGCACCTGGGCGCGCACCGCGAACACGAACACCAGCAGGATCCCGGCCAGGAACGCGGGGATCGCGATGCCGACCTGGCTGGCCGCGCTGATCGCCACGCCCAGGGGGTCGCGGTGGCGGACGGCGGCGAACGTGCCCAGCGGCACCGCGAGCGCCAGGGCCAGGACCATGCCGCCGAGCACGAGCACGACCGTGACGCCGAGCCGCTCGGCGATCTGCGGGCCGATGGGCGCGCCGGTCACGTACGAGGTGCCGAAGTCGCCGGAGACCAGCCCGCCGGACCAGTCGAGGAACTGCGCGACGGGCGGCCGGTCGGTGCCGAACTGGCGGCGCAGCTCGGCCACCGCCTCGGGGGTGGCGTTGACGCCGAGCGCGATCTCGGCCGGGTCGCCGGGCAGCAGCGCCATGAAGGCGAACACCGCCACGGCGGCCACGGCGGTGCTCGCGAGCAGCACCGCCAGCCGTTTGAGGAGGTACGTCGTCACCGCTTGGCGAGCGCGGTGAAGTCGAAGGACTCCGCGATGGCGTTCTTCGGCAGCCCGGTGACGCCCTTCTTCGCCACGATCAGGTTGGGGAACAGGAAGAGCCAGTCGGCGGCGGCGTCCTCGGACAGCAGCTTGGCGGCCTGCTTGAGGTCGTCGGCCTGCTCCTGTTCGGTGCCGGCGTCGGCGGAGGCGAGCAGCTTGCCGAACTCGGGATTGTCGTAACGGAAGTAATACGACTTGTCGGCGAATATGCCCATGTCACGGGGTTCGACGTGGTTGATGATGGACAGGTGGTAGTCGGCCTTGGTGAACACCTGGTCCAGCCACCGCGCGGGGAACTCCAGCGGCTCGATCTCCGCCGTGATCCCCACCTGGGCGAGCTGCGACTTGACGACCTGGGCGCTGTTGACCGCGTACGGCAGGTTGGGGATGCGCATCGTGACCTCGTACGTCTTGCCGCCGAGCAGTTCCCTGGCCTTGGCCGGGTCGTACGGGTAGTCGCCGGTGCGGTCCTCGTACCAGGGGTCGGTGGGCGGCGTCATCGAGCCGATGAGCTGCCCGCGCCCGGCCCAGGCGGTGTCGAGCAGCGCCTTGTGGTCGATGGCGTGCCGCACGGCCTGCCGGACCTTCTTGTCGTCGAAGGGCGGGCGGCTGTTGTTCATGGACAGCACGACCTCGCCGTTCGTGCTGCCCTCGACGGTCTCGAACCGGGCGGGGTCGGCGAACTGCTGGAGCGACTCGGGCGCCTGCACGCTGGAGATGACGTCGATGCCGCCGGTCAGCAGCGCGTTGTTCATCGCCGTGGCGTCCTTGAAGTACTTGAGCGTGACCGACGGCATCGGCGGCTTGGCGCCCCAGTAGGAGGGGTTGGCGTCGAGCCGGAGGGAGTCGCCGCGCCGCCAGGCGCCCAGCACGTACGGGCCGGTGCCGACGGGCTTGTTGGCCAGGTCGGCGACGCCGGTGCGGCTGAACATGGCGCCGAGCCTGGTGGCCATCGAGTAGAGGAAGCCGTTGCTCGGCCGCTTGAGCGTGACGACGACGGTGGAGTCGTCCTTCTTCTCGGTCTTCTCGACGGCGTCGAGCTGCGTCTTGATCTTCAGCTTCCAGTCGCTCCTGACCCGGTCGAGGGAGAAGACCACGTCGTCGGCGGTGAACGGCGCGCCGCTGCTGAAGGTGACGTTGTCGCGCAGGGTGAAGGTGTAGGTCCGGCGGTCGTCGGAGACGTCCCACTTCTCGGCGAGCAGCGGCGCGATCTTGCCGTCCTGGTCGAGCTTGACCAGGCCCTCGTAGACGTTGACGAGCAGCGCCTGCGGGATGGCGGCGCCCTCGGTGGAGGTGAAGTCGAGGTTGGCGGGCTCGGCCACCGCTCCGACCGACAGCGACTGGGCCCGGCCGGTGGCCGCGGTTCCTCCGCCGCCGCCCCCGCCGCCTCCGCAGGCGGCCGTGGCCAGCAGGAGACCGCCTGCGGCGATCCAGATCCCGATTCGCCTCATGTCCTACAGCCTCCTGGCTAGTGCACTGGTCTGACCAGTAGGCTACGCACATTGCCAGTCTGCGGCGGCTCGGGTCAAGGGGGCTTGGATGGGTGGTCCGCGCTTCGAGCCGGTGCGTGCCGTACGCGCTTACGAGCGGGTCGTGGAGCAGGTCGAGGAGGCCATCGAGAGCGGCGTGCTCGTACCGGGCGGGCGGCTGCCGAGTGAGCGCGAGCTGATGACGCAGTTCTCCGTCAGCCGCTCCACCGTGCGCGAGGCGCTGCGCGTGCTGCAGGCGCGCGGCCTGGTGCGTTCCCGGCCCGGCGATCCCCACGGGGCGGAGGTGCTGCCCTTCTCGCCCGCCGCATTACACAAGTCGATGACCACGCTGGCCCGGGTGGCGGAGCTGTCGCTGGGCGAGCTGGTGCAGTTCAGGATGGTGCTGGACGCCTCCGCCGTGCTGCTGGCGGCGCGGCTGCGCACCGAGGAGCAACTCGCCGAGATGTACGCGGCGGTCGCCGCGATGCGGGCCGCCGCCGAGGCGGACGACGCCGGCGGCGGCACGTCCGAGGAGGCGTTCGGCGCGGCCGACATGGCCTTCCACGACGCGATCGCGCGGGCCGGCGGCAACAAGCTGGTCCAGATCTGCACCGACGTGGTGCGCTCCATCGTGGTGAAGCTGATCGCCGACCGGATCGCCGGCGAGCCCGACCGCGGGAGCCTGATGCGGCGCAGCATCCGCCACCACGAGGAGGTCATCGCCGCGGTACGCGCCGGCGACGGCCCGCTCGCCGCCCGATTGTCGAGAAAAGCAATGTATGACTACTACGCCGGGTATGTAGAGGAAAGCGAGCGGAGTGCCTTGCGCGCACTCCTGGAGTGATCTGGCGCACAGGGTGTTATGTTGCCGAGGTGGCGCAGGTGGACGGGGACGGGGACGGGCTGAGAGACGCCTTCCTGCTGCGTGAACCGCGCCGGTACACCAGTCACCAGGTCGCCGAGATGGCGGGGGTGCCGGTCTATCGCGCGCGGCGGTTCTGGCGCGCCCTGGGCTTCGCCAACGTGCCCGACGACGCCGTCGAGTTCACCGATCTCGACGTCGAGGCGCTCCGCACGCTGCTCGGCATGGTCACCTCCGGCGTCTACGACGAGGAGCACGTGCTGCTCATCGCCCGCTCGCTGGGCCGGGCCACGGCCAGGCTGGCCGAGTCGCAGGCGGAGCTGGGCGCGGAGGCGCTCGACAAGGCGGGCGTGCCGCTGGCCGAACGGCCCAGGGCCTGGCGCAGGCGGGCCGAGCGGGTGGTGCCCGACCTGGCCCGGCTGCTCGTCTACGCCTGGCAGCGCCAGCTCGCCGCCGCCGCCGGGCGCATCGCCGAGCAGGACATGAGCGCCGTGCGGATGGCGGTCGGGTTCGCCGACCTGGTCGCCTTCACCCGGATGAGCAGGCAGATCACCGGCAGCGAGCTGGCCAGGCTGATCGACAGGTTCGAGGGCCGCTCGGCCGACATCGTGACCTCCACCGGCGGCCGGGTGGTCAAGACCCTGGGCGACTCGGTGCTGTTCGTCAGCGACCAGGCGCATGTGGCGGCCGAGATCGCGCTGCGCCTGGTGGAGACGCACGCGCGCGGCAAGGACATGCCGGAGCTGCGGGTGGGGCTGGCCGCCGGGCCGGTGATCTGGCGCATGGGGGACGTCTTCGGCACCACCGTCAACCTGGCCAGCCGGCTGACCGCGCTGTCGCTGCCCGGCACGATCCTGGCCGACCCGCAGCTCGCGGAGGAACTGGAGGGCGATCGCGCCTTCCGCCTGCGCGAGGTCAACCGGCTGTCGGTGCGGGGGCTGGGCGAACTGGCGCCGTACACGGTCATGCGGGCGGAGAGCCCCTGATCCCACCCGCGCCGCTCGCGGGGCGGGCCGTAAAGTGGACCGCCATGACGACGGGACGCACTGCCGTGGACGGCGTGCTCGTGGGCGCCGAGGCGCGCCTCATGCTGGACGCCCGCTACGGGCACTTCACCGCCATGCAGGTCAGGGACCGGCGGGTGCGCGGGCTCGGCCGGCACCTCGATCGGCTCGCGGGAGCCAACCGGGAGCTGTTCGGGGCGGAGCTCGACCGGGCGGCGGTGCTGGCCTCCATCAGGGCCGTGCTGGGCGGCGACGTGCGCGACGCGGGGGTGCGGGTGCTCGTCGTGGAGTCCGGCGACCGGCCGCTGATCGTGGCCGCCGCGTACCCGCCGCACCCGCCGCTGCGCGGGCCGCTGCACGTCCGGACGGTCGTCTACCAGCGGTACCTGCCGCACATCAAGCAGGCCGCCGGCTTCCAGCAGGCCCACATCGGGCGGCGGGCCGCGGCGGAGGGCTACGACGAGGCGCTGCTGACGACCGCCGACGGCCTGATCAGCGAGGGCTCGATCACGAACCTGGGCGGCTTCGCCGGCGGCCGGCTGGTCTGGCCGGACGCGCCGATGTTGCACGGCGTCACGATGAGCCTGCTGGAGCGCATGGACGTGCCGCAGGAGCGGCGTCCGCTGAGGGCGGCCGACCTGGCCGGGTTCGACCAGGTGTTCCTGTGCAACTCCTGGGGGGTGATGCCGGTGGGCGGGGTGGACGGCGTGCCGCTGCGCCAGGACGCCGGGCTGGTGAACCGGCTGGTGACGCACTACGAGGGCGTCCCGGGCGACCCGCTGGATTGATCCGGGCGGCGGGAGCGTTGCACCCGTACATGACCGCCGTGACCGCGTACTCGATCCTCGACCGCTCGCTCGTCCGCCGGGGCTCGACGCCGGCCGCCGCGCTGCGCGACACCGTGGAGTTCGCGCGGCGGGCCGAGGAGCTCGGGTACCACCGGTTCTGGGTGTCCGAGCATCACAGCGTGCCCGGCGTGGCGGGGTCGGCCCCGACCGTGCTGGCGGCGGCCGTGGCCGCGGCGACGTCGCGGATCCGGGTGGGCACCGGCGGCGTGATGCTGCCCAACCACCGGCCGCTGGTGGTGGCGGAGCAGTTCGGCGTGCTGGAGTCGCTGCATCCGGGCCGCGTGGACATGGGCCTGGGGCGGTCCGTGGGTTTCACGGGCGGCATCCGCGGGGCGCTCGGGCACGGCAAGGACGACGCGGACCGGTTCGGCGACCAGCTCGCCGAGTTGCTCGGCTACTTCACCGGCACGCAGGCCGTGCATCCGGGCGTGCACGCGGTGCCCGCGGAGGGGCACCGGCCGCAGGCGTTCGTGCTGGCGATGGGGGCGGGGGCGGACATCGCGGCGGAGCACGGGCTGCCGATGGTGATCGGCTCCGGCGCGCGGATGGCCGGCTCGGTGGCGCGCTACCGGGCGGGCTTCCGTCCCTCCGCGTGGGCGGCGCGGCCGTACGTGGTGGTCGCGGCGGACGTCGCGGTCGCCGCGAGCGCGCGGGAGGCGGCGCTGCTGCAGCTCCCGGAGGCGTGGGCCACGGTGCGCTCGCGCACCGGCGGCGCGTTCCCGCCGCTGGAGCCCGCCGCGGAGATCGCCGCGCGGGAGCCGTCCGCGCGGGAGCGGGCGTACCTGGACGAGGCGCTCAAGGGCAAGATCCACGGCACGGAGCGTGAGGTCGCGGTGGCGCTCGGCTCGCTGGTCGCCGCCGGCGGCGCGGACGAGGTGCTCATCACGATGAACACCTACGACCTGGACCGGCGGCTGGACTCCTACCGGCGGCTCGCCGCGCTCTTCCCGGGTTAGGATCGCCCGAATATCGTTCTGCGTGAACGCGTGAGTGAAGGGCGTCCCCATGATCCGTCAGCACTCCATCGGTGACCTTCTGCGGCGTACGGCCGCCCGGCACCCGGCCAAGACCGCCGTCGTCTTCGGCGACCTGCGGCAGAGCTACGCCGATCTCGACCTGACCGTGAACAGGACGGCCAACGCGCTGGCCGCGCGGGGCGTGCGCAAGGGCGACCGGTTCGCGGTCTTCAGCCACAACAACCACGCGTTCGTGGTGGCCTACTTCGCGCTCGCCCGGCTGGGCGCGATCTCCGTCCCGGTCAACTTCATGCTGGGGGCCGAGGAGGTCGGCTACATTCTGCGGCATTGTGGTGCGACCGGAATCCTGGCCGAGGAGGCGCTGCTGCCGGTGGCCGCCGCGGCGGCGGGCGACGAGATCGTGGTCCGCGGCGTGATCGGCGAGGGACGCGACGGGTGGGAGCCCTTCGCCGCGTGGACCGCCTTCGAGGACGCCTCCGAGCCCCAGGTCGAGATCGCCGACGACGACCCGATCCAGCTCATGTACACCAGCGGCACCGAGGCCCGGCCCAAGGGCGCCACGCTGTCGAGCCGGAGCCTGCTCGCCCAGTACGTGACCTGCGTGGTGGACGGCGAGATGAGCCACGACGACGTGGAGGTGCACGCCCTGCCCCTCTACCACTGCGCCCAGTTGCACTGCTTCCTGACGCCGGGCGTCTACCTGGGCGCCACGAACATCGTGCTGCCCGGCCCGAGCCCGGCGGCCGTCCTGGCGACGATCGAGGGCGAGCGGGTCACGAAGCTGTTCTGCCCGCCCACGGTCTGGATCTCGCTGCTGCGCCACCCCGACTTCGACCGTCGTGACCTGTCGTCGCTGCGCAAGGGCTACTACGGCGCCTCGATCATGCCGGTGGAGGTGCTGAAGGAGATCGCCGCGCGGCTGCCGGACGTGCGGCTGTTCAACTTCTACGGCCAGACCGAGATGGCGCCCGTCGCCACCGTGCTCGGCCCGGACGAGCAGCTCACCCGGCTCGGCTCGGCCGGACGGCCCGCGCTGAACGTGGAGACCAGGATCGTGGACGACGCGAACCGGCCCGTGCCGCCCGGCGTGGTCGGCGAGATCGTGCACCGCAGCCCGCACGCGATGCTCGGCTACTGGAACGACCCGGACAAGACCGCCGAGGCGTTCGACGGCGGCTGGTTCCACAGCGGCGACCTGGGCGTCATGGACGCCGACGGCTACCTGTCGGTGGTCGACAGGAAGAAGGACATGATCAAGTCGGGTGGCGAGAACGTGGCCGGCCGCGAGGTGGAGGAGGCCATCTACCAGCATCCGGCGGTCGCGGAGGCGGCGGTGTTCGGGGTGCCCGACGAGAAGTGGATCGAGGCGGTGACGGCCGCGGTCGTGCTGCGCGAGGGCGCGGGGGTGACGGAGCGGGAGCTGATCACGTTCCTGCGGGAGCGGCTGGCCGCCTTCAAAACGCCCAAACGAGTGATCTTTGTAGAATCGCTGCCGAAAAACGCCTCGGGGAAAGTGCTCAAGCGCGAGCTGCGGAACAATGTTTCGTAAAATTCACTCGCGATAACGGGCACGATTGGGTATTGCCCGCTCGTTCAGCGGGCATTCCCTTTTGACGACGACTGCACCTCAAGTCCCGGATGATTCCCATCCTCGATTGAGAAAGGCCGCACGTGCCCAGTCTGCCCGAGCTCGCGCACCGGACGCTCTTCCGGACGTTGTCGCTGCTGTCCCCGAAGGGGCAGGGGGTGATCCTGCGCCGGTACTTCGACTGGTGGCACCGCACCCCCGACCCGTGGAAGCTGGCGAGCGACGGCTACGAGCAGCACAAGTACCGCTCCACGCTCGAGCACCTGCCCGAGCGGCCGTACCGGCGCATCGCCGAGGTCGGCTGCGCCGAGGGCGTCTTCACCCACGCCCTCACCACCGCCTACCCCGACGCCGAGATCACCGGCATGGACATCTCGGAGCGGGCGCTGTCACGGGCGCGGGCGCGGGTGAAGGAGGACGAGCGGGTGCGGTTCGTCCGCTCCGACATCCTCACGCACCGGGTGGAGCCGCGCTTCGACCTGGTGTTCTGCTCCGAGACGCTGTACTACCTGGGGCGGCACGACCGGCTGCAGCACGCCTCCGCGCAGCTCGGCGGGCTGCTGGAGCCCGACGGGGTGCTGGTGGCGGTCCATCCGTGGCCGGAGTCCGACCGGCTGCACGGGTATCTGGACGCCCAGGGCTCGTTGAAGCGGCTCGACGAGCGGGTCTACAAGGACTCGCCCCGGCCGTTCGCCATCACGATCTACGGCGCCCGCCCCTCCTGACCCGGGCCCGGCCGCGGACGGGCGGCGTCAGTGCTTGCCCAGGCGATCGGCCGCGAGCCCCCGCACCACCCCGCGCTGGATCTTCCCGGTGGCCGTCTTGGGCAGTTCGTCGAGGACCAGCACCTCGCGCGGCCGTTTGAACGCGGCCAGCCCGTCGCGGCAGAACCCGATCAGCTCGGCCGCGTCCACCGTGCGCCCCGGCGCGGGCACCACGCAGGCCACCGGCTTCTCCAGTCCGTCCCGGTCGAGGTGCGCCACGACCGCGCACTCGCCGACGGAGGCGTGCTGGAGCAGCCGGGCCTCGACCTCCATCGGCGACACCCAGATCCCGCCCGCCTTGATCATGTCGTTGGAGCGGCCCAGGCAGCGGTAGGAGCCGTCGGCCTCGCGCACGTAGGTGTCGCCGGTGCGCAGCCACTCCCCCTGGAAGACCTGCCGGGTGGTCGCCGTCCGGCACCAGTACCCGGTGGCGAGCGAGTCGCCGCGCACGTGCAGGTGCCCCGGCTCGCCGTCCTCGACGGGCTCGCCGTGCTCGTCGAGCAGGCGGGCCTGGTAGCCGGGGACGACGGTGCCCGAGGTGCCGGGGCGCACCCGGCCGGGCCGGTTGGAGATGAAGATGTGCAGCGCCTCGGTCGAGCCGAGGCCGTCGATGATCTCCACGCCGTACCGGTCGGTGAAGCGGCGCAGGATCTCGGCGGGCAGCGCCTCACCGGCCGAGACGGCCAGCCGCACCGACGCGAAGTCACCACCGGGGCCGGCACCGGGAGCAGCACCGGGCGCGGCACCGGAGGGGTCTCCGGAGACGGCGAGCAGGGCCGCGAAGAACGTGGGGCCGGCGAAGAACAGGGTCGGCCGCTCCTCCGCCACCCGCGTCAGCACGCCCGCCGGGCTGGGCCTGGCCGGGTCGAGGATGGCGGTGGCCCCCGCCGCCAGCGGGAAGAACATCGAGTTGCCGATCCCGTAGGCGAAGAACAGCCGCGCCACCGACAGGCACCGGTCCTCCGGCCGGATGCCGAGCACCTGGCGGCCGTAGGTCTCGTAGACGTCCCTGATCGCGCCGTGCCGGTGCATGGCGGCCTTGGGCGCGCCGGTGGTGCCGGAGGTGTAGAGCCACAGGGCGGGCGAGTCGCGCCAGCTCGCGTACGGCGGCCCGGCCGGTCGTCCCGCCGCCAGCAGGCCGGCCCAGGAGCCGTCGGTGAGGACGAGCCGGATCACCTCGGGGGCCTCGCGCAGCGCCGCGCGGACCACGGGCTCGAACTCGGGGGTGGCGACGACCGTCCGCGCGCGGGAGTCGCGGACCAGCTCGCCCAGCTCGGCCCCGTTGTACATGGTGGAGACCGGCACCGCGACCGCCCCCATCCGCATGACGGCCAGGATGGTGATCACGGTCTCTGGGCGGTCGGACATGACGAGCAGGACCCGTTCCTCCGGCCGGACGCCCGCCCCGCGCAGACCGGTGGCCAGCTCCGCCACGTGCGTGGCGAGCTGGGCGTAGGTGAGCGTGCCGGCGGGCCCGGTGATCGCGACGTGGTCCCCCCGGCCCGCCTCGACCTGGCGGTCGGTGAGGTAGACGCTGGCGTTGAACGACTCGGACGTCATGGCCGTCCCCATCCGCAGGCGGGCAGATCGTTGCCAAATCTTCTACACAGAATCGATACGCCGTCAATGACGTGTAGTCAGAGATGGACGTACTCGTAGTCGAACGGCCGGCCGTTGACGCCGCTGCGCGGCGGGGCCACCCAGGCGGCGATCTTCCCGGGCTCGTAGACGGGCCGCATCAGCGCCCGGACGTGCTCCTTGTCCCGCGGCGTCGGCAGCCAGCGGTCGCGCGAGGCGGCCCAGACGGCCTCGCCGAGCACCCGGCCGTCCGGGGAGACGTGGTGGCCGGCGAACGCGCCGACCTTGCGGTTGAAGCCGACGTGCGGCAGGTACAGGACCGGGTCGAGGCCGTGACCGGCGAGGATGCGGTTCCAGCGGGTCACGCCGGTGGCGCAGTCGGCGGCGTACTCGGCGCGCAGGTCGGCGTTGAGCGCCGTCAGCGCGGGCAACCGGGCCTGCGCCAGCCGGCCCCCCTCGATCCGGGGGACGACCGCGACCGCCTCGGTGAGCAGGTGGTCGTCCTGGCGGCGTTCCTCCTGCCAGCGTCCCTTGAGGCCGGCGGTGTAGTAGTTGGCCACGTTCGTGGAGGTCTCGCCGCCGAACAGGTCGAGGCTCACGCTGTAGTGGAAGTTGATGTACTTCTGGATCATCGTCAGCGGGATGCCGCCGTGCCCGCCGATGTCGTCGCCGTCGTGCTCGCGCATGAGTTGGGCGGTCCGCTCCACCACCCGGTCCACGCCCGTGGTGCCCACGAACATGTGGTGGGCCTCCTCCTTCAGCATGAACTCGCAGGTGCGGCTGAGCGGGTCGAACGCCGACTCCTTCAGCGTCCCGAGCTGGTACTTGCCGTCGCGGTCGGTGAAGTAGGTGAACATGAAGAACGACAGCCAGTCCGGCGTCTCCTCGTTGAAGGCGCCCAGGATGCGCGGCGAGTCCTCGCTGCCCGAGTTGCGCAGCAGCAGCGCCTCGGCCTCGTCCCGGCCGGGGCGGCCGAAGTAGGCGTGCAGCAGGTAGACCATGGCCCACAGGTGGCGGCCCTCCTCCACGTTGACCTGGAAGAGGTTGCGCAGGTCGTACAGGGAGGGGGCGGTCAGGCCGAGGCGGCGCTGCTGCTCGACGCTGGCCGGCTCGGTGTCGCCCTGGACGACGATGAGCCGCTGCAGTTCGGCGCGGTACTCGCCGGGCACCTGCTGCCAGACCGGCCGCCCCTTGTTCTCGCCGAAGGCCACCCGCCGGTCGGGGTCGCGCTCGGCGAGGAAGATGCCCCAGCGGTAGTCGGGCAGCGCCACGTGGTCGAAGTGCGCCCAGCCCTCGCGGCCGACGGCGACGGCGGTGCGCAGGTAGACGTCCCGGGTGGGCAGCGCGGGGCCCATCTCCGACCACCATCGCAGGAAGCCCGGCTGCCACGACTCCAGCGCCCGGCGCAGCCTGCGGTCCTCGGCGAGGTCGACGTTGTTCGGGATGCGTTCGGAGTAGTCGATGCTCATGGCTCAGGCTCGTCTCCTGTCGTAGACGGGACGCCGGCCGGTGCCGTAGCGCCGCAGCGCGCCCTCGGGGCCGGCGGCTCCCGGCCGGGTGAAGATCCAGTTCTGCCAGGCGGCGAGACGGGCGAAGATCTTGGTCTCCATCGTCTCGGGGCCGGCGAAGCGCAGGTTGGCCTCCAGGCCGGTGAGCGCGTCGGGGCTGAGGGCGGCGCGTTCCTCCAGCGCCAGGCGTACCTCGTCGTCCCAGTCCAGGTCGTCGGGGGCGAAGGTGACCAGCCCCAGCTCCAGCGCCTCGGCCGGGCCGATGCGCCGGCCCGCCAGCCTCTCCAGCGCGGCCGGCCGGCCGGGCTCGGCGTGGAAGCGGGCGGCCAGCCGCGACAGGCCGTTGCCCATGGGGTAGTCGCCGAAGTTGGCGCGGGAGAACTGGATCGCGGCGGGACGCCCGGGGTCGTCCAGCATGTACTGGCGGTCGCAGGCCAGCGCCAGTTCCAGCAGCGGGCCGGCGAAGCAGCTCCCCGGCTCGATAAGGGCGATCAGGCTGCGGCTGGTCACGTCCAGGCGTTTGAGGGTGCGCTTGTAGAAGTGCCCGATCTCGGCGTGCGGCCGGGCCCCGGCGGCGAGGACCGCGTCGATGTCGCCCTCGGTCCTGATCACCCAGGTGCCCAGCTCTGGCTCGTTGGTGCGCAGCCGCAGGATCAGGTCGTCCAGCTCCCTGGTCATCCGCAGCAGCCAGCCCTGGCCGTCGTCCCCGGGGCGCGGCCCGCGCACGGTGATCGTGACCTGGCGCCCGTCCGGCCGCGCCGCCACCGTCTCGTAGACGTAGCCGTCGGGACGCAGCGGCGGCAGCGGGATCGGCGCGGCCCCGGCGGGCCGGGACGAGCGGGCGGCGGCCTCGCGGGCCCGGCGGCGCACGGTCTCCTCGAACCTGCTGCGCGGCACCACCTCGTCCACCAGCCCCCAGGCGAGCGCCGTACGGCCGCGCACGCCCTCGCTGCGGGTGGCGAACACGTCGGCCAGGTCCTTGCGCACCCCGCGCTTGTCCGTGAGCCGGGTCAGCCCGCCCGTGCCCGGCAGCACGCCCAGCAGCGGGACCTCGGGCATCGACACCGCCGTGGAGCCGTCGTCGATCAGGATGATGCGCTCGCAGGCCAGGGCCAGCTCGTAGCCGCCGCCGGCCGCCGTGCCGTTGACGGCGGCCAGGTACGTCTGGCCCGAGTGGGCCGTGGCGTCCTCGATGGCGTTGCGGGTCTCGTTGGTGAACTTGCAGAAGTTCACCTTCCAGGCGTGGTCGGACTGGGCCAGCATGCGGATGTTCGCCCCCGCGCAGAACACCCTGCCGGGGCCGCCGGTGATGACGACCGCGCGCACCTCGGGGTGCTCGAAGCGCAGGCGTTGCACGGCGTCGTGCAGCTCGATGTCGACGCCGAGGTCGTAGGAGTTGAGCTTGAGGTCGTAGCCGGGGGTGAGGCCGGCGTCCTCGTCGACCTCCAGCACGATCCAGGCGACCTCGCCGTCCAGCTCCAGGCGGAGGTGGCGGTAGCTGCCGGGATCGACGTCGAAGGACACCTCTCGCTGTCCGGTCATGCCTCAAGTTCAACAATTACCTGATGTCGCGTCAACCTTCTGTAGAACTTGGGCGGCGGTCGAGGGCCTGGGCCCACTTGACGGCCACCGCCGCCACCTGGACGAGCTCGGCCCGCAGCCGGTGCGGGTCCGACTCGGCGAAGGTCTCCATCACCTCCTCCGCCAGGACGTGCCGCCACGTGAGGGTCCCGGCCCCGGCGGCGCGGTCGGTCTCGTCCCGCGCCGCGTCCGACTCGGCCGCCGCGTCCTCGCCGCCGGTGCCGTCGGGCAGCGACTGCATGCCGAAGCGCGCGTCCTGCGCGGCCCGCTCGGCCGCCACGTCCGCCAGGACCCGCGCCAGCGAACCCGGCACTCCCGCATCACCGTCATGTGTCATGCGCGCCAGTCTCGCGCACCGCCCGCCCGGCCCCGACGTCGCGGACGTCACGGATGGCGGGGCGGGCGGAAGGCGGGGCCCAGGCGGACCGGGCGGGAGCAGGCGTGGTCGCGGAACGCGCGGGCCGCCGGGGTCAGGCGGTCCCCTTCGGGCCAGCTCATCCCGATCGTCCGGAACAGGGACGGCGACAGCGGGATCTCCACCACGCCTCCCGTGGCCGGCTGGTCCGAGCGGGGCAGCACGGCCACGCCCAGGCCCGCGGCCACCAGCCCGCGCACGGTCTCCGACTCCTGCCCCTCGAACGCGATCCGCGGCTCGAACCCGGCCGCCGCGCACAGGTCGTCGGTCATCTGCCGCAGCCCGTAGCCGTGCTCCAGCGTCACCAGTTCCTCCTGCGCCAGGTCGGCGGCCCGCACCCGCTTCCTGGCCGCGAGGCGGTGGGACTTCGGGGCGCACAGCACCAGCTCCTGGTCGGCGAGCGCGCGGCTGACCAGGCCGGAGTCCTCGTCCGGCATGGGGGCGACGAACACCAGGTCGATCTCGCCGGCGCGCAGCGCGTCGAGCATGTCCTGGCGCGAGCCCTGGGCCAGGCTGAAGCGGACGCCCGGGTTGCGCTCGCGGAACCCGCCGATGAGGGACGGCACGAGCGTGCGGCCCAGCAGGTGCAGGAAGCCGAGGACGATGCGGCCGCTGCCGGGGTCGATCTCCTCGCGCACCTCGCGGGCGGCGGCGGTCATGGCCGACAGTGCGCGGGTGGAGGCGGCGGCGAGGGTGCGGCCCGCCCTGGTCAGGCGGATGCCGCGGCCGGCGGGCAGGACGAGCGGGGCGCCCACCAGGTCGGCCAGGGCGGCGAGGCGGCGGCTGGCGGTGGGCTGGGGGACGCCGAGCAGTTCGGCCGCGCGGGTCACGTGGCCGGTCTCGCCGACGGCGGCCAGGAGCGCGAGGGCCGGGGCGAGGCGGGCGGCCAGCCGGTCATCGGATTCATCCATCACAGTATGAATTATCGCTCATTTTCGCATTAGACGTATTTATTAGCCTTGCTTAGCGTTACCCGGTGTGGTGGTTGTTCAGGAGGTTCTGAAGCCGGTCGTCGACACGCGGCGCGTGAGCGCGGCCGTCGCCGCGGCGGGGTTGTCGTCCTTCGCCCTGCTGTACGCGCCGCAGGCGGTGCTGCCCGACCTGGCGGTGGCCTACCGGCTGGATCCGGGCAGCGCCTCGCTGGCGATCTCGGTGGCCACCGCCTCGCTGGCCGTCGCGGTGCTGCCGCTGGCCTGGCTCGCCGGGCGGGTGGGACGGCGGCGGGTGATCCTCTGGTCGGTGGTGGTGTCGGCGGTGATCGGGCTGACGCTGCCGCTGGCGCCGTCCTTCCCGGTCTTCCTGGTGATGCGCGGGGTGCAGGGGGTGGCCATCGCCGGGTTCGCGGGGGTGGCGGCGGCGTACCTGGCCGACCAGGTCGGGACGGCGCGCCTGGCCGGTGCCGTGGGGGCGATGATCGCGGGCAACTCGGTCGGGGGCATGACGGGCCGGCTGGGGGCCGGCTTCACCGCCGGTCCGCTGGGCTGGCACGGTGCGATGCTCGTGGTGGCGGGGGTGGCCCTGCTGTGCGCCCTGTTCACGGTCGTGACCCTGCCGAGCGGGACGGGGACAGGCCCGACCCAGGGAGAACCGCCCGCACGGGGTGCGGG
>NZ_SSXE01000187.1 GCF_021699195.1 Nonomuraea sp. MG754425
GCTCAGGGTGACCTGGATCA
This sequence comes from Nonomuraea sp. MG754425, assembly GCF_021699195.1. GTDB lineage: Bacteria > Actinomycetota > Actinomycetes > Streptosporangiales > Streptosporangiaceae > Nonomuraea. The sequence goes on from NZ_SSXE01000187.1 coordinate 21, forward strand.
GCATGGTTTTCGTCCTCGTCGGGGATCGGGGTCGTGGGATGGCTTGCGCACTTCCCACTGTGGGATCCGCGACGGGCACGATCCAGCGTCGGCGACGTCAGCAACCTGCACGTCCCCGCCGCATGCTGTCACCACCCGGCAAAGCCCGAGGCCCGTCGGGCAGGGCGAGGAGAGCGATCGACGAGCGCCGCCGGCGGGACGTCACGGCCGAGACGCGCTGCGGGCAGGCCGAGGCGCACACCGAGCTTGACGCCCAGGAGGTCGCCGTCCGTCGCCTCAGGGAGCTCCGCAAGCCCATCCTGGGCGTCTCAGATCGAGAACGGCGACATCGAGGACATGCGTCGAGCGGGCAGCCGGACAGCGCGATCGGTGCCGGCCCCCGCTCGGTGAAGGTGACGCACCCCACTCACCGGCGACGGTGAGGGGAGCCCCGTCAGAGGGGGAGGTTGCCGTGTTTGCGGGGAGGGGTCTGCTTGCGCTTGTCGCGGAGCATGGACAGGCCGCGGGCCACGGCCGACCTCGTCTCCACCGGATCGATCACGGCGTCCACCAGCCCCCGCTCGGCGGTGTAGGCGGGATGGACCAGCTCGGCCCGGTACTGCTCCAGGAGCTCGGCGCGCCGGGCCGCCGGGTCGGCGGCGGCGCTCAGCTCCTTGCGGTGGATGATGTTCACCGCCCCCTCCGCGCCCATCACCGCGATCTCGTTCGTGGGCCAGGCGAACGACAGGTCGGTGCCGATGGAGCGGGAGTCCATCACGATGTACGCGCCCCCGTACGCCTTCCTGATGACGACCTGGATCCGCGGCACCGTCGCCTCGCAGTAGGCGTAGAGCAGCTTCGCGCCGTGCCGGATGACGCCCGCGTGCTCCTGCTCCTTGCCCGGCAGGAACCCGGGGACGTCCACGAGCGTGACGATCGGGATCGAGAAGGCATCGCAGAACCTGACGAACCGGGCGGCCTTCTGGGAGGCGGTCACGTCCAGCACCCCGGCGAGCACCGTCGGCTGGTTGCCCACGACGCCGACCACGTGGCCGTCCACCCGGCCCAGGGCGCAGATCACGTTGGGCGCCCAGCTCTGGTGCAGTTCGAGGAAGTCGCCGTCGTCCAGCAGCTCCGCCAGGACCAGGCGCATGTCGTACGGCTTGTTCGGCTCGACGGGCACGATGCTCGCCAGGCGGGGCCGTGACTCGGTGGCCGCGCCGCGCGGCGGCAGCGTCGGCGGGCGGCTCAGGTTGTTGTCGGGCAGCATCGAGACCAGGTCGCGGACGGCGGCCAGGCAGCTCTCCTCGTCCTCGTGCACGAACGTGGCCAGCCCCGACCGGGTGCCGTGCACCTGGGCGCCGCCGAGTTCGGCGTGCGTGATCCGCTCGCCGGTGACCGCCTCCACCACGTCGGGGCCGGTCAGGTAGAGCTGCGCGGTGTCGCGGACCATGAACGTGAAGTCGGCCAGCGCCGTGGAGTACGCCGCGCCGCCCGCGCACGGGCCCAGCACGACGGCGATCTGCGGGATCACGCCCGACGCCTGCACGTTGCGCTGGAAGATGCCGCCGTAGCCGTTGAGCGACTGCACGCCCTCCTGGATGCGGGCGCCGCCGCTGTCGTTCAGCCCGATGAACGGTGACCCGGCCGCCAGCGCCAGATCCATCACCTTCTGGATCTTCTGCGCGTGGGCCTCGCCGAGCGAGCCGCCGAAGATGGTGAAGTCCTGCGCGTAGACGAAGACCCGGCGGCCGTCGATGGTGCCGGATCCGGCCACCACCCCGTCCGTGTGCGGACGCTGCCGTTCCATGCCGAGCCCCTGGGCCCGGTGCCGGCGCAGCATCTCGATCTCCAGGAACGAGCCCTCGTCCAGCAGCAGGGCGAGCCGCTCGCGTGCGGTGCGCTTGCCCAGCGAGTGCTGGCGGTCCACGGCCCGCGCGTTCCCGCGCGCCACCTCCTCCCGCGTACGGTCCAGCTCCTCGCGCAGGCGGTCCATGGAAGGCGCCGCGGCCTCCTTGAGGACCTCGGGGGCGATGCTCATCTTCCCTCCTCAGGGGGCTCGTCAGCTTCCTCCAGTTAAAGATCGGTGGCCGTTTCATGTCACCTCCTCCAGTGCTGGACCCGGGTGGGCCTGGCAGGAAGCGGACGCGGCGTGCAGCTTGCTGCAGCGCGGAAACCTGGTTCGGGGGCTTGCGGCGGAGCAAAGTTGGAAGTGCAAGGGAAACGCCAGAACAAAATGACAGGAAAGAGGGCGGAGAAATGCTGAACAACATTTTCGCGAAGAAAGTCGCCAAGTGGGTCCTGGCAATTGTCTCCGGTTTGATCGTCTGGTCGATGAGCGCGACCGCCGCCCAGGCGGCCGACGGCAACACCTGGCCGGTTCCCGCCGCGGACGGCAACACCTGGCCGGTCCCGGCGGCGGACGGCAACACCTGGCCGGTCCCCGGGACCGACGGCAACACCTGGCCCGCCCCGTAACGCAGACCGATACCGCTGAATTGACAGAATTGAACGGCCCAGGAGGAGGAATATTGCCGAAAAAACAATAGGAATGAGGAAACCCCCGCGACTCCCGGTCGCGGGGGTTTCGCCGTTTCCGGCGAAGGTGCGCGTGGCGGCCCGCCACGAGGGCACTCAGACGGTGACGCGGGCGAACTGGCCGGGCTGCCGCCCGGGGCCCGCCGGTCCCCGGTAGGCCTGGGCGACGTCCAGCCAGTGGTCCGCCAGCGAACCGGTGGCCGTGACCGCGAGGTCGTCGCGGTGCCGCCGCCGGGTCACCAGGAGGCAGAAGTCCTCCGCCGGTCCCGAGACGCGCTGCTCGGCGTCCTCGGGCCCGTACGCCCAGACCTCGCCGGACGGGCCGGTGATCTCGAAGCGGAACTCCTCGGCCGGCGGGGTCAGGCCGCGCGACTGGTAGCCGAAGTCCCGGGTGAGCACGGCGAACACGACCAGGTGCGCCATGCTCGCGCCCCGCTCCAGCCGGGTGCCGAGCGCGTCGGCGATGTCCTGCCCGTGCGCGAACTGCTCCATGATGCCCGCGCAGGCCAGCACGATCGGCGGCAGCGGGTTGACCAGCCACGGCACGGTCTCGCCGGCGGGAACCGGCCGTCATGGACTCGAACTCCGCCGGGTCGGTGGCGGCGGCGGTGGCCAGGCGGAAGACGAAGGTCAGGTGCGCGATCTGGTCCGCGACCGTCCAGCCGGAGGCCGGGGTCGGGCGCCGCCACTGCTCGGCGTCCAGGCCCGCCACCAGACGGTCGAGCTGGTCGCCGTCGGCCGCCAGGTCGCCGAGTACTGTCTCGAGCTCTGTCACGTCCTCGTTCCTTTCGTTCGGCTGTTGTTTGCGTCCGTACGGTCGCGGGAGTGGCCGCTTCGCCGGCGGGCGGCGGTCAGGGCGGCCCAGGCGGTGGCCTCGATGAGCGCGGCTTCGCCGTCGCCGTCCGGGGTCGTGGCCAGGAACTCCCCGACCACCCGCCGGTCCACCTGGTAGGAGGCCAGCGCCGTCAGCAGGGTCAGGAGGGCGGCCGGGCGCTGGGCCGGGGGGAGCGCGGCGGCGGCCTGGCCGGCCCAGTCGCGGCCCGGTCCTGGCGGGTCGCCGTCCCACGCGGCCACCTGCTCGGTGACCAGCTCGCGCACCGCCGTGGGCAGGCGCCGCTCGCCGCCCGCCTCGATCGCCGCTGCCGCCGCGCCGAACGCGTGCCCGAGCCGGGGCACCCGGGCCGTCCACGCCAGGTCGCCGGGTGGTGGCGCGGCCGGCAGCAGCCCGAGCGCGGCGCCCGGCGGCACCGGTCGTGCCGCGGCCGGTCGCATGAGCGCGCCGAACAGCCGCAGCGCCGGGCCGCGCGCGCCCTTCGGCAGTTCCGGCGGCAGCGGCGAGTCGCCCAGGAACACGTTCACCATGCGGTTGAGGTAGTGGAAGGTCATCGCCACGGCGGCCAGCTCCGTGCCGGCATCCGGCCGCTCCGCCGCCGCCGCCGTCGTGACGCTCGCCTCGGCCGACAGCTCCGCGCCCGCCGCCCCCTCCGTCGTGACGCCCGCCGCCGTCGGCACGCCCGGTCGTCCGGGAGCGCCGGGAGTGCCGGGCGTGCCGGTCGGGCGGGGGAGGGCGCGCAGGGTCGCCCCGTGGACGTCCACGCAGTACGGGCAGGCGTTGCCGGCCGACACCTCCATGGCCACCTGCTCCTTGGCCGCCCGCCCCGCCGCGCCGGAGGCGAGCAGCGACTCGCGCAACAGCAGCCAGCAGGCCGCCAGCGCCGGCGGTGCGGGAGAGTGCAGGGCCAGGGGCGGGGCCAGCATCCCGAAGTCCCGCTCGACCTGCGCGTACACCTCGGCCACCAGCCCCCGGGCCGCGCCCGGCCGCACCGGGTGCACGTGCCGGATCTGGGCGAGCGCGCCCCGTGCGGTCATCCGGCTGAGCAGCCTGCCCATCGCCCGCGCCCCTATCCGCGCAGCAGGGCGGCGGCCAGGGGCGCGGCGGCGCGGCGGCCCGCGGTGGAGCCGTCCGGGGCGGGCGCGCCGTACTCGACCTCGACGCCGCGCTCCCGCGCCGCCGCGACGATCGCGGGCACGGCCCGCTCGGCGAGCGCGGAGATGGTCATCGCCGGGTTCACGGTCAGTGCGCCCGGCACGGCCGAGCCGTCCGTGACGAAGATCCCCGGGTGGCCGCGCAGTTCGTGCCGGTCGTCCAGCGCCGAGGTGTACGGGTCGTCGCCGATCCGGCACGAGGCCAGCGGGTGCACCGTGTAGGCGCCGACCAGGTCGTTCGTCCAGGGGGTCACGGTGGCCAGCCCGTCGCGCTCCAGGATCTCCTTGCACTCGGCGTCGGCCATCGCCCAGGCGGCCTGCGTGGTCGCGGTCGGTTTGTAGGAGAGCCTGCCGACGCCGAGCATCTGCTGGGAGACGCGGTCGGCGTTGCCGCGCTCGGGCGGCGGCCCGAACACGCCCTCGTTGTCGTCCTCGATCATCTGGAAGATGATCAGCCAGGACTGCCAGCGCTCCAGCATCTCCTTCTTCGCCGGCCCGAACCACGTCGGCTCCGGCCCGTCGGCCAGCGCGAGGATGGTCCCGAGGCCGGGCGGGAAGTAGAGCTGTTCGAGCGAGTAGCGGGTGTACTCGGGCAGCGAGCCGTCCAGCCGGTCCCAGTTGGCCACGGTCGGGCCCTTGCCGATCTGGTTGGCGGCGTAGGCCAGGCCGTCGCCCCGCTCCAGGCCGAGCACCTCGCGCACCCGGTCCTCGTTCAGCACCGCCGTGTTGAGCCGCTCGCCGTTGCCGGAGAAGTAGCGGCCCACGGCGTACGGCATCGCGCCGAGCTCCCGCTCGCTGCGCTGCAGGATGACCGGCGTGGCGGCGGCCCCGGCGGCCAGGACGACCACCTTCGCCTCGATCCGGCCCTCGCCCTCGGTCAGCCGGTAGTCCTCGCCGTGCACGATCTTGTAGTGGACGCGGTAGCCGCCGTCCGGCGTCCGCGTGATGCTCTGCACCTCGTGCAGCGGCCGGACCTCGGCGCCGTGCGCGATCGCCGCGGGCAGGTAGTTGACCAGCAGCGACTGTTTGGCGTCGAAGCGGCAGCCGGCCATCATCCAGTTGCAGTTGACGCAGGCCGAGGTGTCCACGGCGGCGGGCACGGGGTTGGCGGAGCGGCCCGAGTGCCGGCAGGCGGCGGCCCACAGGCCCCCCGCGTACGAGACGTCCTCCCAGCCCTGCTGGGTGATCGAGATGGACTCGGCGACGCGGTCGTACCACGGCTCCAGGGTGTCGCGGCTGATCGCGGCGGGCCACATGCGGCGTTTGACGCTGCCGCGGCGCTCGAAGACGAAGCGGGGCGCGCGCGGCATCGCGGCGAAGTAGACCACGCTGCCGCCGCCCACGCAGTTGCCGCCCAGCACGCTCATCCCGTCGCCGACGGTGAAGTCGAAGATCCGGGTGTAGGACGAGCCCAGCTTGAAGTCGTGCTCGTACTCGGCGGTGTCCAGCCACGGGCCGCGTTCGAGGACGACGACCCGCGCCCCGCCGGCGGCCAGGTGGTAGGCGGGGATGGCGCCGCCGAAGCCGCTGCCGATCACCAGCACGTCGGTGCGCTCGACGTCGTTCATCTGGGGCTCCCTGAGGCTGTGGTGTCCGGATGCGGGTCGGCGAGCGGGCGGCCGTAGGACCAGGAGGGGAAGCGCCACAGGCCGTCGTCGTCCGGCCGGGTGATCCCCATGGCGGTCAGGCCCGGATGCCCCGCCCGGATGGCGTCGGCGGTGTGCAGGTGGGCGGCGGAGTCGTAGGCCATGTAGCAGAACAGGACCAGCAGCACCCACAACGCCTTCTCCGGGTGCCCGGGTGCGGTGAGCTGCCGGACCAGGGCCGCGCGGTCGTCGTACGGCAGGGCCACGAACGCGGGTGTGTCCTCGTCCACGGCGATGCCGTGCTCGGCGGCGTACCCGCCGGCGTGCTCGTTCAGCGAGCGGGCGTAGTCGTCCAGGCTGCCGCTGACGCCGGTGGCGTCCCAGCGCAGCAGGTCGAGCGCGCCGGCGGCGACCGCGCCGCCGGTCCGGCTCACGCCCGCGACGGCGCGGTCCCGGGGCCCGCGCCTGGGGCCGGGCACGATGGTGTCGGCGAGCGCCTCCAGCGTCTCCACCTTGGTCTCTTCAGGCGATGAAGCCATCGTCTCCCCTAGTCAGTCGGCGGGGTGCGGTCGGCGCGCACCCCCAGTGCGGAGCGCAGCGTGCTCAACGCCCTGAGGGTCTGGCTGCGCACGGTGGAGGACTCGTTGCCCATGACGCGCGCGGTCTCCTCGGCGCTGCGCCCCTCCCAGAACCGCAGGAAGATCGTCGCCCGTTGCCGGGGTCCGAGGGTGGCGAGCGCGTTCATGAGCACGATGCGTTCGCTCACCAGCTCGTACGGGTCCTGCGCGGGGGTGGGGTCGGGTGGTGCTCCGATGAGGATCTCGCGGGACCAGCGCATGGCGCGGCGGTCGCTGATGAGCAGGCGTTTCATGATTTGTCGGGCGTAGGCTTCGATGTGGTCGCGGCGGTCGAGGTCGTCCCAGTGGCGGTGCAGGGCGAGCAGGGTGCGTTGCACGAGGTTATCCGACCGCGCGGAATTCCGTGGCCCGGGGCCGCCCCCTGTTTCCGGCGTCGCCACCCCAGTTCTTCCGGCCGGCCCTGCCGGAAAAGCCGCGACGCGCATACGCTCGCGCCGTCACCGCGTCGGGATCCGGCAATGCCGCCGATCGGCGGTCTCCACGCCGTATCGCGAAAAATTCTCGAAAAGGGCGACCGCCATGCAGCGAACGACGTATGCGAAAGCGTGTACCCAGTGGCAACCGAAAGGCAATTCAGCCGGGGTGTCGGGGAAACGTCGCAAGCCTGGGGAATACGCCGGTCCCAAGGGACCGGGCATCGACAGGAGTTGCGCGGCCACGGCCCTCCCGGGCGCGGGAGGCCATATGGACGACGTCATCGAACGAGCGGTCCTGAGAGTCATCGAGAGCATGCAGGAGAACCATGGGGAGCAGCTCACCATCGACGACATGGCGCGCACCGCGTTGTTCAGCAAGTTCCACTTCTCGCGGGCCTTCCAGCGGCTGACCGGACTGTCACCGGGACGGTTCCTGTCCGCGGTGCGCTTACGCGAGGCCAAGCGGCTGCTGGCCGCCACGTCGCTGAGCATCACGCACATCAGCCACCAGGTCGGCTACTCCAGTGTGGGCACCTTCAGCTCGCGCTTCGCCCACAGCGTGGGCCTGTCACCGAGCAGGTACCGGCGCTTCATGAGCGTCACGGCCCAGGACCTGACCCAGGGACGGGCCGAGACCAACGGCGCCCCCACCGCGACCCTGCACGGCATCGTGACCTCCCCCCTGCCGGACCGGCCGGTCTTCGCCGGCCTGTTCCCCGGCCAGATCCTGGAGGGCAGGCCCGCCAGCTTCAGCCTGATCAGGCGGCCCGGACCGTACGTGATGGAGAACGTGCCCCGGGGGCAGTGGTACCTGATCGCGCAGTCCACGGCCGAGGCCGGCGAGGACGCCGTCCACTACCCGCCCGCCGGTGACGCCAGGACGTGCATCGCGCGGATCGGGCCGATCGCGGTCGGCGGCGGCGGCACGGAGCGCGCCGACATCCGGCTCAAGCCGATGGGCTCACTCGACCCGCCCGTGCTGCTCGCCCTGCGCGACCTGCTGTCCGGCAAGGACGCCGAACTGTCCGGCCGGCTGACCGGCGTCCGGCAGGCCGGTCAGCCGCAGGTCGCGGCAGACCATCGCCAGCACGAACGTGGCCTCCATCATCCCGAGGTGGTTGCCCACGCAGAAGCGCGGCCCCGCCCCGAAGGGGATGTAGGCGTACCGGGGCCGCTCGGCCGGCGCGGCCGGGTCGAACCGCTCCGGCAGGAACCGGTCGGGCTCGCTCCAGTACGCCGGATGCCGGTGCAGGGTGTACGGGCAGATGAGCACGTCCGTCCCGGCGGGCACGTGGAAGCCGCCGACCTCGTCGCTCTCCCGCGCCACCCGCGTCAGCGCCCACACCGGCGGGTACAGGCGCATGACCTCCTCGATCACCTGCGCCGTGAACGTGAGCCGCCGCAGGTCCTCGAAGACCGGCGGCCGGTCGCCCAGCACCTCCGTCGCCTCCGCCCGCACCCGCTCGCAGACCTCGGGATGCCGGTCGAGCAGGTGGAAGGCCCACGACAGCGTGCTCGCCGTGGTCTCGTGCCCGGCCAGCAGCACCGTGATCAGCTCCGCGCGCAGCCGCCGCTGCGCCTCCCACGGGTCGGCCAGCGACCGGGTGGAGGCGATCAGCAGGGACAGCAGGTCGCTGCCGTCCGTCGGGTTGCGCAGCCGGGCCGCGACGAGTTCGTCCACGATCCGGCGCAGTTCGCCGCGCGCCCGCCGGAAGCGCAGGTGCAGCGGCAGCGGCAGGAACAACGGGGCCATCGACAGCGTGACCATCTCGAACATGGCCTGGTCCTGGACCCCCTCGAAGGCGTGCCCGAGCGAGGCGTGCGCCCCGAGGTCCGCGTCCAGCAGGGTACGGCCCAGCACGCCGAGCGCCAGCCCGGTCATCTCCCTGGCCACGTCCACGGGCCCGCCTCCCGCGTGGGCCCGCAGCCGCTCCACCACCCCCGCCGCCTCCTCGGCCACGACGGTGTCGTAGCGGGCCAGCCGCTTGTTCTGGAACAGCGGCTGGATGGTCCTGCGCTGCTCCCGCCACAGCGGGCCGTCGCTGGTCAGCAGGCCGTCGCCGATCACCCGCCGGGCCTCCGACAGGCCGATGCCCTTGCGGTAGTTGGCGCTGTTGTCGGCCAGGACGTGCTTGGCGTGGTCGGGATGGTTGAACACGTAGATGGTCTTCGGGCCGATCGTCATCCGCACCGCGTCGCCGTAGCGGCCGGTCGCCTTGGACATCAGCGCCAGGCGGTCGGCCACCAGCCGACGGTAGAGGGCGGGCGCCGCCCAGCCGGGAGGGCCGGGCGGCAGGCTCCCCCGCGAGGCGGGGGAGACGGGCCGGGTGCCGACGGCGGTCACACCGACACCCCCTGCAACGCGGAGCTGATCTCCCCGAACTGACCCCGGTAGACCAGGAGCCCGGCGCTGTCGTCCTGCCGGCGCAGGGACAGCACCTTGCCGAGGAAGATCGTGTGGTCGCCGCCGTCGTACGCGCGCCAGACCTCGCACTCGAACCCGGCCGAGGCGCCGGCGATCAGCGGCACCCCGGTGACCTCGCCCGGCGTCACCTCGACGGCGTCGAACTGGGCCAGGCCCAGCGGCCGGTAGCGGTCGGCGAAGTGCCGGGCCGCCGCCTCCTGCTCCGCGGCCAGCACCGACACCCCGAACGACGAGGTCTCGGACAGGCACTGGTGCATCACCGCGCCCTTGCCGATGCAGACCAGGATCAGCGGCGGGTCGAGTGACACGGAGGTGAAGGAGTTGGCCGTCATGGCATGGGGGACGGGGCCGCCCGTCGTGATCACGGTGACGCCGGTGACGAAGGCGCCGAAGGCCCTGCGCAGCGCCGTGGCGTCCGCGTCGGTTGCTGAATGGACTTGCACGATCAACCTCCTGGATCCGCCTCTAGGCCGAGTACGGTTCGAGCGCCCTGACGAGCGCCTCGGGGACTCTCGCGGGTGCGGTCCTGGTGTTCGGCCCCCGCATGCAGGCCACCCGCTGCCGGCCACGGGCGACGAGGGCCTCGGGCGCGCCCGGGGTGACCCGCACGTAGTCGAAGCCGAACTCGACCTGCGTCTGCGACAGCTCGATCAGCCGCATCCTGATGGACAGCTCGTCGAAGGCCGTGATCTCCGCGAAGAACTCGCAGTCCACCTTGAGCGTGAACAGCTTGAGATCCTCCTGTAGGTCGGCGAGCACGTCCTGGGCCCGCTCCTTGAGGAACATCTCCCGGCAGCGGCCCTGCCAGCGCAGGTAGTTGACGTAGTAGACGTTGCCGACGAGGTTGGTCTCCTCGAAGCCCACGGTGTGGAGGTACTCGTAGTACGTGCTCATGGCGCTACGGCCTGCCTTCGGTGAGTATCGCGACGACGACGGCGCCGGTGCGTCCGCTCACCGTGGTGGCGAGCGTGGCCACCGTGAGCGGCTCCCCCGACGGGCCGCCGGCCGCCAGGAGCGTCCACCCGTCCGAACCGGCCCGCGTGACGGTCAGCGCGCCGTCCGGCTGGGTCGGCCGGGCGGCCCGGACGCAGTCGAGCGCGGCGCGGACGCGGGCGGCGGCGGTGCCGGGGCTCTCCCCGGCCCGTGCCGCGATCTCGCCGGCGAGCGCGCCCGGCTCGTCCGTGTCCTCCGTCACGGGGACGATCGCGCAGGCCAGGGCCGGCGCGCCGGCGCACAGCGTCAGCCCGGGAACGCTCGCCGACACGACGCCGTCCGGCGTGGCGGGGCCGTGCGCCAGACGTTCGGCGGCCAGGCTCTCCACGCCGTCGCCCGGCTCGGCGACGACCGCCACCCGCACCCCGGTCAGGTCCTCCAGCGTGCGTTCCACGTACGTGCCGAGCAGCGGCGGAGCCCACGGCCCCGCGCCGCCCTGCTTGCGCACGGCCTGCAGCCGCAGCCCCTCCCAGCGTTCGACGACCTCGCCGTCCTTCGTGCGGACCGCGATGTCGTAGATATAGGCGTCGCCGTCGCGGGCACGTTCGACGGCGCAGTAGCGCACCTCGTCCGCCTCCGCCAGGGCGCCGCCCGCCGGGTAGACCCGCTCGACGCCGGTCGGCAGCAGCGTGGCGTCGGGGACGCACACCTGGTTGCCGTGCATGAGCGCGTCGCGCATGCCGGGGTCGCCGAGCAGCAGGTCGGCGGGCAGGAAGCCGGCGAACCAGTCGCCCTCCCGCACCACCCCGAGGTCGGCGTCCACCTCGCGGGCCGCCGCGCGGTGGTAGCGGCGCAGCCGCTGGAAGCGCCTGCCCTGGAAGAGCACCTCGCCGTAGAGCTGGGTGTCCGGATCGAGCGCCACCGGCGGCAGCCCGTCGCGGCTCTGCTCGGGCGGACCCTCGGGCACGCCCTCGCCGTCCAGGCGCAGCACGGCCGTGAAGTGGTCCACGTCGAAGCCGCTCTCCTGGCTGCGGATGGCCACGGCGACGGTGTCCGCGCCGGTCACGGCCGCCGCCACGCGCAGCCGGGTGCTCCCGCCCGGCGGCACGACGATCGGCCGCAGGAACCGCGCCTGCTCGATGACGGGCGTGCCCGTCCGGCCGGTCGCCGCGTACGCCGCCTGGGACATGGCCTCCAGGCCGAACACGGCCGGGAACAGCAGGTTGCCGTCGAGGAGGTGGTCGGCCAGGTACAGGTCGCTCCCGGCGTTCACCTCGACCTCGCTGACCAGTTCCACCCCGTGGTAGCGGACCAGCGGCGTGCCGACGAAGCGGAGCAGTGGCAGCTCCGGCTCCTCGCGGCGCACGGTGTGGATGCCCTCGGTGCGCCCGCTGATCACCACCACCCCGGGCGCGGCGGGGTCCGTCACGAGGCGGCGCATGATCTCGACGCCCCGGTCCACCGGGATGGGCGTGATGCCCTGCTCGGACAGCCGGTCCACGACCGACAGCCGTTCGCCCATGCCGACCTCGGACCAGACCGACCACTCCGTGCACACGCTCCGGCAGCCCGGGTGCCGCTCGCCCCACTCGCGGGTCAGGTCGGCCAGCCACTCGTTGGCGGTCGCGTAGTGCGCCTCGCCCTGCAGCCCCGCCCGGCCGATGATGCTGCCGAGCGTCACCAGCAGCCGCAGCCGGTCCGGGTCGACCGCCTCCAGCACGTTGCGCAGGCCGTCGATCTTCGGGGCGAACGTGCGGCGGAAGGCGTCCATGTCGAGGCCCGCCAGGCTCTCCGGCTCGTTGCGTCCGGCGCCGTGCAGGACCGCGGTGACGGGGCCCAGCGCCTGCTCGGCCTCGGCCACGGCCGCCCGCACCTGGGCGGGGTCGGTGACGTCGGTCCGCACGTAGTGGACGGTGAACCCGGACTCCACCATGCGCCGCAGGTTGGCGGCGAGTTCGGGGTCCGTGCGCGGGTCGGACCGGCCGAGCAGCGCGAGCCTGGCGGCACCCGCTCCTGACGCCATGTCCGTATCCGGGGACGCCGTGCTCGCCACCGCCAGGGCGCATTCGGCGGTGATGCCCTTGCCGCCCCCGGTGACGAGCAGGACGTCGGAGGCCGACAGCGGCGCCGTCACGGCCGCCGGCCGCGCCGGCAGCGCCCGCAGCGTCGGCACCCGCCGCACGCCGCCGGCGTCGTAGTGCACCTCGGAGAAGCCGGTGGTGGCCGAGACCTCCGCCGCCACCTCCGCGGCCGCCCAGGCGGGCGTCTCGGGCCCGTCCGGCAGGTGCACGACCGTGGTGCGCAGGCCGCTCTCCAGGTGCAGCGTCTTGGCCAGCCCGGCCGCGCCCCGGTCGTGCTGCACCAGGACGAACCGGGTGCCCGGCCCGGCCGCCAGCGCGGCCTGCGCGCCGAGCAGCGCGTGCTCCAGGTCCTCCGCCGTGCACAGCGGCGGCAGGCACGCCAGGACGCCGGACCCGGCCGTCTCCCGTTCGAGGGCCGCGCGCAGCGGCCCGGCCAGGCTCGACCCGGCCGGCGCGAACACCCGCCACTCCCCGCCCGGCCGATCATCGGCCTTGCGGGGGCGCGGCTGCTCGTCCAGCTCGACGGCGAACGGGTGCACCCACGAGGCCGCCGCCGCCACGCCCGTGGCCGCCTGTTCACGCGGTTGCGTGGCCAGCCGGTCCAGGGCGTCGCCCAGCTCCCGCAGCGTGGCGGTGGCCACGTTGGCGGGGGCCTGCCCGGCGGGCACGCCCAGGTGCTGGGTGGCCTGGTCGATGATGTGCATCACGGTGACCGAGCTGAGGTGCAGCTCGTCGAGCGGCTTGCTGTCCCCGCTGACCAGCTCCAGCGGCAGCTCCGCGCGTTCGGCGGCCAGCCGGCGCAGCAGCTCGACGGTGGACTCGCCGGCCGGCCCCGCCGTGGCACCGGCCGTCTCCCGTCCCGGCTCGCCCGCGGACTCCGCCATACGGGCGGGCGCGGCCACGTCCTTGACGCGCACCTGCGGCGCCTGCTCGGCGGGGCTGGCGAAGAAGGTGAACCGGGCGCCGATCTCCAGCGGCTTGATCAGCCGGCCGTGGAAGAGCTCCTCGCCCGCGACGGGCACCCCGGCCACGTGGGCGGCGCCCACGACGCCGAGCAGGCCCGCCAGCGACTCGCTGTCGGTGTCCATGGCGACGGCGGGCACGCTGGTCAGCTCGGCCGCCAGCCTGCTCAGCACCCGGCCGGGGCCCACCTCGACGAGCAGGTCCACCTCGGCGGCCATCGCCTCCAGCGCCTGGGCGAAGCACACCGGGGCGGTGATCTGCCGGCGCAGCAGCCCGGGGATGTCGGTGTCCGGGTCCAGCGCCGTCCCGGTGACGGTGGAGACGACCCGCCGGCCGACCGGCCCGAAGCGCTCCTCGGCCAGGTACCCGGCCAGCGCCTCGGCCGCCGGGGCGACCAGCGGGGAGTGGAAGGCGTGTGAGACGTTCAGCCGGGTCCAGGTCAAACCGGCCACCTCGGCCGCCCGGCCGAACCGCTCCACCGCCTCGACCGGCCCGGCCACCACCGTCTGCGACGGCCCGTTGTAACCGGAGATCACCACGGGCAGCTCGCCGATCAGCTCCCGCACCCGCTCGGGCGCGGCCCGGACGCCGGCCATCGTGCCGGAGGCGCTGTGCTCCTCCATGGCCCGGCCGCGTTTGGTGGCCACGCGCAGCAGCGCGCTCTCGTCCATCGCGCCCGCCCAGTGCAGCGCCGCGAGCTCGCCCAGGCTGTGCCCGACCGCCGCCCGCGCCTCGATGCCGAGCAGCGACAGCGCCCGCAGCCCCGCCATGGAGCCGGTGACGATGCGCGGCTGGGCGAGCGAGGTGGCCACCATGTCACCGGTGGCCGGCAGCGCGGCCTGGGCGTAGACCTCGGCGACGTCGGGGAAACGGCGGCCGAGCGCGCCACGCCCGGTGCCGAGCCCCGACCCCTGCCCGGGGAAGAGCAGGCCGACCCTGGGCAGGGCGCGGGCGCGGCCCACCATGACCTTGCCGTCCGGGGTGACCAGCGTCTTCTCGACGGCGTCCGGGCCGTCCGGCTCCTCGCGCGTGCCCAGCTCCGCCAGTACGCGGGTGAGCTGCCGCTCGGCGTCCTCCGGGGAGGAGACCACGGCGGCGGCCCGGCACGGCAGGCCGCGCAGCCGCCCGCGCAGCGTGGCGGCCAGGTCGGCGAGCTGGCCGTAGGACAGCTTCGGCACGAAGTCGAGCAGCTCGCCGGCCAGCGCCCGCAGCTCCTCCCACGACGCGCCGTCCAGCAGGAGCAGCTCGGCGTCCTGGCCGGAGCCCGCCAGCGCCTTCGAGCGGCTCGACATGCGCCGCCGGGGGCCGGTGTGCTCCAGCACGACGTGCGTGTTGATGCCGCCGAAGCCCATGGCGGTCACGCCGGCCCGCAGCGGGGCGCCGTCGGGCCACGGTTCGGCCGCGCGCAGCATCCGCAGCGGGGCCGACTCGCCGTCCAGCAGCTCGTGCGGATCGACGCAGCCGATCGTGGGCGGCAGCACCTGCTCGTGCACGGCCATGGCCGCCTTGATCAGGCCCGCCACACCCGCGGCGGCCTTGGCATGGCCGATCATGCCCTTGACCGAGCCGAGCGCCGCCGGGGCCGCCGCGGCGGCCCCGTCCGGGAGCGCCTCGGACCTGGCCCGCGACAGGGCGGTGAGCTCGTTCGCGTCGCCCACCGCCGTGCCCGTCCCGTGCCCCTCGAAGAGCGGGACGGTCTCGACGCCGAACCCGGCCCGGTCGTAGGCGCGCCGCAGCGCGAGCAGGTACCCGCTCACCTCCGGCCGCGTGATCCCGCCCCGGCCGTCGGAGGAGATGCCCCACCCGGCGATCGTGGCGTAGATCCGGCGTCCGGCGGCCAGCGCGTCGGCCTCGCGCATCAGCACCACCATGCCGCAGCCCTCACCGGGCCAGAAGCCGTTGGAGTGGCGGTCGTACAGGCGGAAGTCGCTCTTGGCCAGCGCGCCGGTCTTGGCGAAGCCGATCAGCTCGAACGGGTCGATGGACAGGTCCACCCCGCCCGCGAGCGCCACGTCCACGTCGCGGTCGGTCAGCGCCTTGCCCGCCGTCACCACCGACAGCAGCGAGGACGAGCAGGCCCCGTCCACCGTGAAGCCGCCGCCGTTGAGGTCGAAGTGGTTGCAGATGCGCCCGGCGATGGTGTTGGACAGGCCGCCGGCCAGGGTGTCCTCGTCCACCGGCGGGAACGGGCTCTTGTAGGCGGCCTCGTAACCGGCCAGGAACTCCGCCAGCCGGTCGTCGTCCCAGCCCTCCTCCTTGAGCGCGGCGGCCAGCGTGCGCCGCACGTACGGCCAGCGCAGCCGCAGCACGTTCGCCCGGCTGAACTCGCCCGTGAGCGTGTTGCCCACGACCACGCCGGTGCGCTCGCGCGGCAGCCCCGCGCCCTGCGCGAACCCGGCGTCGGCCAGGGCCTGGCCCGCCATGTCGAGGGCGAGCCAGTGGGTCAGGTCCGTGGACCGGTACGTGCTGCCCGCGATCTTGTGGCCCACCCGGTCGAAGGCGTAGCCCTCGATGACCGCGGCGGTGCGCGCGTAGAAGCGGTCGGGCGCGGCGGGATCCGGATCCCAGTAGTCCTCCAGCCGCATGCGCTCGTCCGGCAGCCGGCGGAAGGCCCGGCGGCCGGCGACCGCGTTCTCCCACAGCTCGCGGGGAGAGGCGGCGTCCGGATATCGGCAGGCCATGCCGACGATGGCGATCCTCGTCATGCCTTCGCGACCTCTTCCCTTGCGCGCTCCAGCGCCTGCTCGGCGTCGGCGCTGACCCTGGCCGCGTCGAGCTCGCGGGCCTTGGCCACGATGTGCAGCGACCACAGGAAGCCGCCCCGGACCAGGCACACGGCCGCCGTGGCGAAGAAGATCCCGTACGGGATGTTCATGCCCATGAGCAGCCCGTACACGGCGGCGACGCCGCCGCCGAACGCGACCTGGGACAGCGGTCTCGACGGGCTCGTGCCCGGGTCGGTGATCATGTAGTTGGTGAACAGGATGAACGCGACGCCGGTCATCATGGACAGGCCGCCGAGGATCGAGATGTCGTCGATGATGAGCCCGCGCACCACCGCCTGAAGGGCGAAGACCCCCACCCAGCCGGCGATCAGCCACATCCGTCCGGTCAGCTTGCCGTTGATCATGGTGCCGCCGATGATGATGACGGCCGGGATGATCCAGTCGATCGGGTTGTCCACGTTCTCGGTGAAGTGGTACGGCGGCGCGATGCTGGCCCACGGCAGGAGCAGCAGGATCACCGCGATGCCGAGGTTGGACGGGTTCATGAAGTGCCGCATCCGGCCGCGCACCGGGGCCCTGAGCACCCACTTGGCGCCGACCGCGACGACGACCCCGAACATCATGACCAGCACCTGGTCGTTGACGTAGATGAGCATGTTCAGGGCGATGGCGGTGATGTGCGCCGGGTAGAGGAACTCCACCAGCCCCCGCACGCCGTTCCCGAGGAACCTGGGCGCGCGGCCCTCCACGCGGGCCCCGATCAGCTCCAGGACGATCTCCGTGGTGTAACCGGTGGCCAGCGCCACGAACGGCCACGACCAGGGCTGCTCGAAGCCGAACAGCGTGTAGCCGAGGATGTTGAACACGGAGATGGAGATGGCGAACCTGCGCAGTGCCGTGATCACTCGGGGATCGTGACGTGGCGGGTTCTTCGCCTTGTCGGCCATGTCGTCACTTTTCCTTCGCTTGGGTGCCGAGCTCGAGGGTGTGCCAGCCGGTGGAGAGCGTCAGCTCCTGCCGGTGCTGCGTGCCCGTGCGGTCGCGCCAGCTCAGCTCGGCCCGCACGGGTCCGGTCACGTTCGCGCCGAGGCCGATGTGCACGGAGTGGGCGCGCTTGCCCGAGTGGCCGCTGCCGCCGTCCACCCGGCCGATGAAGACGCGCCCGTCGGGTCCGGTCACGCGCACCTGGGCGCCGATCACCGGCGACCCGGCCGTGCCGGTCTCCGCCTGGCCGGCGGCCGGCGGGTGCAGCAGCCGCAGCCCCAGGAAGGAGCCCTGCGACCTGCTGGTGTTCAGGTAGAAGGCCGGGGCCTCGAACTGCCGCGCGACGGCGAAGTCGAGCAGGCCGTCGCCGTTGACGTCGCCGGTCGCGATGCCGCGCGTCGGCACCGGCACGGCCAGGCCGAGCTGCTCCGACAGGTTGGCGTAGCGCCCGTCGGGGCCCTTGGCGAAGAACGCCAGCGTCTGGCTGCCCGCGATGTCGCCGCCCTCGGTGACGTTCGGCCAGGACTTCGGGCTGTGGGTGACGCCGTCGTTGGAGGCGGCCAGCTCCTGCAGCGGCGGCCAGCGGTTCACGTCGCCCTTGACGAACCCGGTCGCCTGGACGATCTCCGCGTCACCGTCGTTGTCGAAGTCCTCGATCTTGGGGTCCCAGCCCCAGCCCGACCAGGCGGTGCGCAGCTCGGCGCTGAGGTCCTTCCACGGCGCCTCCCCGCGGCGCAGGCTGGCCCGCAGCTCGGCCTGGTTCTTCGAGGTGGACAGGAACGTGAAGTTGCTCTCCTGGATGCCGTACGGCGTGGTGATGTTGCTGACGAAGAAGTCGAGGATGCCGTCGTGGTTGAGGTCGCCGGCGTCCGAGCCCATGCCCTTGAACGAGTCCTCGCCCAGGACCTTGGACTTGGGCACGCCGAGGTCGCGGATCCCGGTGGTGGGCGCGAAGCGGATCTTCCCGGGGACGGAGGTGTTGTAGAGCAGGTGGTCGGGGCCGAAGTCGTTGTTCAGCAGCAGCTCGGGCAGCCCGTCGCCGTCGAGGTCGGCGGAGGTGGCGCCGAGCTCCCAGCCGGTGGAGACCTCGCCGGGCAGCACGTCTTCGATGCAGGTGAAGCCGCCGTTGCCGGTCCCGCGGAAGAAGTAGTCCCTGCCGCCGTTGGTGGCGTGCGACAGCGAGTGGTTCATCTCGACGCCGCCGTCCTTGGTGCTGTCGAGGATCGGGCTGCCGTCGGGGAAGTAGTTGCCGACGAAGATGTCCTGCTTGCCGTCGCCGTCGAAGTCGGCGACCGTGGCGACGTTGCTGTTCCACACCGGGCCGGTGTACTTCGCGCCGCCGGAGTTCGGCACCAGCTCGCTCGCCGTGAACGCGGCGGCGTCCAGCGTGGTGCTGCCGGGGCGCTGCAGGTGCAGCGTCGGCGTGCGGCCCCACCAGTAGACGAGCAGGTCGATACGGCCGTCGTCGTTGTAGTCGGCGGGCACCGCGCCCATGGGCGCCATGGTGGCGTCCACCGGCAGCGCGCCGTAGCCCAGCGCGAACGGCCGGTAGCGCTCACCGGCGCCGCCCGGCGCCGGGGTCACCACCACCTGGTCGGTACGGGTGTCCACGATGACCAGGTCGTCGTCCCTGCCGTTGCCGTCGAGGTCGTTCAACGCGACCGCGGCCCCCACCGAGGAGATCCAGGCGTCGATGTGCTTGTACGCCTGGTTCACCTTGCGGACGGTCTTCGGGACGCCTCCGCCGGGCATCGCGACCGCCAGCGACGTGAAGCCGTACGCGCCGGCCAGCTCCGCCTTGGTCGCGTCGGAGGCGAAGGTCGGGCGGCCGATCGCGAACATGGTGATCATCAGCGCGAGCGCGACGACGCCCGCCGCCTGCTTGCGCAACCACGCGGCTACCGAGCTCACGAGGGAACACCTCCATGGAAGACGAACATCTCGGCGATGCGCCGGCGCCACCGCTCGTAGGCGGGCGGCCAGTCCTGCGCTGTCGTGGTGGGGCGGGTCGCGCGGCTGATCCCGGCCGCCTCCTCCGCCGTGGTGCCGCAGAGAATCCCCACGGCCGATTCCGTGTGCGGGAAGAGCAGGCCGGCGCGCAGGCGGGCCTCGGCCGCGAACACGCTGCCCTGGGCCAGCGGCCCCCGGTGGGCGCCGGCCCGCTCGCGCAGCCAGCGCAGTTCGGCCTCGTCGGCGCCGCCCGCGTAGGTGGCGGCCAGGCCGATGCCGCTGTACAGGTCGGCGTGCCGACGCTCGGGGAAGCGCTCGACCAGCGTGACCGCCTGCTCGGCGCTGGTGCCGGCGACGAACCACAGCGCCCGGCCGATGCCCTGGTCGATGGCGTGGGCGGCGTACTCCTCCTGGCCGCGCGGCCAGGAGAAGCCGGTCTCCTCGGCCTGCTGGTGCACGTACCGCTCGGTGTGGAAGTAGGCCTGGTGGAAGCCGTAGCCGTCGTGGACCAGCCACAGCAGCAGCGGGTCGAGCGGGGCGGGCTTCGGCCACAGGAAGCGGGGCAGGCGGGCCATCGCCCAGCCGATCCCCACGTAGACCATGTAGTTGTGGTGGTGCCCGCGCCCGCGCAGGAAGGCCGAGGTCCTGCGCAGGTTGCCGAAGGTCATGCAGTCGAGGATGGCGAAGCCCATGCCCGCGCCCTCGTAGGCGAAGCCGCGAAAACGCGCGGGCACTTCTTCGAGCAGCAGCTCGGCCTCTTCGACGGTGCGCGACTCCACCGCGTACCCGTAGCCGGCGAGAAAGTATTCGCCGACCGTCTCGAGTAATTCCTTTGATGCCGCGTTCTTCAGCCAGAAGCCGCGGGTCTCGAGTTTGGTTTCTTTTACGTCCGGCACCAGAATTTTGCGTCTGAACGACCGCAATGCGCTAGCCAAATCAGCCTCCGCCGCTTATCGCTGTGCAATCTATTTCTCATTGACACATGCCGTGCGGTGGCTGGACAACTTCGGGTTTGCTCAGCTCGGAGGCCGTTTTCCGGGCGCGGTGAAGCGAATATCCTGGCTTTCTGGAGTGGTCAGCGGGGCGCGACTTCGGCGGCGAAACGGTCGCGTACCCGGCGCCGCCACAGCTCGTAATCGGGCACCCGGGCGGAACTGCCGGGCGTCACCACGGTGTCGTCGGCGAGCGCGACCGCGTCGGCCACGTCCAGGCCCGTGAGCGCCTGCCCCGTCGCCGCCGTGTGCTCGGGGACGTGGCCCGAGTAGTGCCGGGCCTTCGTCGCGAAGACCGAGCCCTGCGCCAGCTCGCCCCGGTGGTGCCCGGCCTCCTCGCGCAGTGTGGCCGCCGTGCTCGCGGCGCAGCCGCCCGCGAACGTCGCGG
Source organism: Nonomuraea sp. MG754425 (assembly GCF_021699195.1). Classification (GTDB taxonomy): domain Bacteria; phylum Actinomycetota; class Actinomycetes; order Streptosporangiales; family Streptosporangiaceae; genus Nonomuraea. Next base: position 20,606 of record NZ_SSXE01000187.1, read on the forward strand.
CCAGCCCGACGCCGCTCCACAGGTCCGGCTGGCGGTGCGCGGCGAACGCGTGCACCGCCGCCGACACCGCGGCGGGCCGTCCGCCGTGGATGAACCACAGCGCCCGGCCGACGCCCTGGTCGGCGGCGCGCGCGAAGTAGCCGGGATCGCCCTGCCAGGGGTACGGCTTGGGCACGCGCTGCTCGTCCACCCAGCGGCGGGTGTGGAAGTAGGCCAGGTCGAAGCCGTATCCGTCGACGGCCAGCCAGCTCATCGTGGGGTGGTACGGCGTGCCGTGCAGATCGGGCAGCACGTCCTTCCACAACACCCGGGGCAGCCGGGCCATGGCGAAGCCGATGCCGATGTAGGCCAGGAAGATGTGCGGCTGCCCCGGCCCCATGAGCAGGTCACGGGTACGGTGGCCGCGCCGAGGGCCCATCGCGTCGAGCACCGTGAAGGCCATCGTGGCCCCCTCGTAGGCGAAGCCGCGCTGCTCCGCGCCGACCAGGTCGAGCCGCCGCTCCAGCTCCCACTGGCCGCGGCTGTCGATGCCCCACTCGAAGCCGCAGACGACCGCCTGCGGGATCGCCTCCAGCCGGGCCGTGGCCGCCGTGTGCTCGACGGGGAAACCGCGGCCGGCGAAGGTCACCTCCGCCAGGGAGGGCGCCAGGGCGAGACGGCGCAGCGAACCGAGCAAAGTGGACATGAGATCTCCTCCTTCAGGACCAGGGCGCCGTCGGGTACCACGGGATGATCTCCCGCCGGGCCAGCAGGCGGACGTCCCAGTACAGGAACAGGAAGACGCCCGCGATGATCAGCGCCGCGCCCGTCACCAGGGCCGTGCGCCCCGACAGCCGGCGGGCCAGGCCGCCGCCGAACCGGGCCAGCAGCACGGCCAGCACGGCCATGACCACGATGTTGCCCAGCGACTGCAGGACGAACGCCGCGGCGCCGTACAGCGGGTTGCCGCTCTGCGCGGCGTCCCTGAACAGCTCGCGGAACAGCGGGTAGGGCCGCCCGATGAGGAAGCCGCCGATGAGCGCGCCCAGGAAGACCACCCGGGCGCGGGGGAACCGGGCGAACGGGTCGGGCGCCAGACCGAGCGCGGCCAGGCCCAGGTAGAACAGCACCAGGCCGATCACGCCGAAGACCACCATCGACTGGACGGAGCGCGCCGACAGGGCGCCCGCCACGTTCTGCGCCGTGGAGAACTGCGGCATGGACGTGCCCGCCAGTCCGACGATCGCCCCGTACCCGGCGGAGACCGCGACCGTGCCCGCGCTCAGCCAGGCCATCGGGCCCAGCGCCCGCGCCGCCGCGGCGCGCCAGGTGCCGCCGGTGCTCATGAGCGGGGCCACCGCCCCGAACACGGCCACGTTGCACGCCGTGAACGTGCCGGCCAGGCCGCTGACGAACGCGAACAGCACCCCGGCCGCCACACCGGCGATCGGCTGCTCGGCCGCGCCCTCGCCGAGCAGCGTGTCCATGACGCCGAAGCCGATGACGCGGTCGACGAACTCGGCCGACCAGACGACCGTGAGCAGGAAGCCCGCCAGGCAGCTCAGGACCACCACGCGCAGGCGCGCCGACGGCGCGGGACCCGCCGCCGTCATGGGGCCCGGTGCGGCGGGCACGGGGGAGGTACGGGTTGGCTCGCTCATGTCGAGTCCTCTCGGCCGGGGAGGGGTCAGCTCGCCCAGACGCCGAGACGCCAGCCGTCATGGCCGCCGCTGGGCAGCGGCCTGCGGACGTGACCGGACGGATCGGACCAGGCCGAGCTCTCGTTCCTGGCCGCCTCGGCGACGCGCCGGACGACGGCCGCGATGATCGCTTGCAGGTCTTCGGGGGTCGCCTGCCCCCGCACCACGGTGAGTTCCATGCCTTCGACGCTCGCCCGCGACCGCGCGCGGGCGCAACTTCGTGGATGCCCGGTCAGCTCCGGCCCTGGTCGTCGAACTCCACCAGCAGCGGCAGATCGGCGCGGCGGCTGATGTTCAGCTTCCGGTAGGTGTGGGTCAGGTGCTGCTCGACCGTGCTGACGGTGATGTAGAGCTTGGCGGCGATCTCCCGGTTGCTGTAGCCGGCCGCCGCCAGCGCGGCCACCCGGCGCTCCCCGACGCTCAGCACGCCGATCAGCTCGCCCGGCAGCGGGGAGGGGGCGGCGTCCACGTCGGCGGCCGTGGCCAGGGCGCTGAGCATCGGCGCGGCGCCGCACTCGGCCGCCGCGGCCTGGGCCCGCCCCGCGACCGTCCTGGCCCGGCGGTACTCCTCCAGCGACTCGTACGCCTCGACCAGGTCGAACAGCGCCCTGGCCAGCTCGTACCGGTCGCCGGCCAGTTGCAGGTACTCCACCGCCTGGCGCAGCACCGCCGGGCGGCGGGCCGGCTCGGTGACGGCGGCCTTCAGCCGCAGGCCCATGCCCTGCCCCCGGTACGAGCCGGGGCCGCAGGCGTCCAGGTGGCCCTTGATGAGCTCCTTGGCCTCCTCGACCCGGCCCATGCGCAGGCACGCCTCCGCGGCGTCGGCCTGCCAGGGGGTCAGCGCCGGGTTGTTCAGCCCCCAGGCGGTGGCCAGTTCGCCGCAGCGCAGGAAGTCGTGCAGGGCCGCGGGGAACGACTCGGTCGCCAGGTGGTAGCGGCCGCGCGCGTACAGGTAGTGCAGGCCGTACCTGGTCTGGAACATCGGGTCGGCGACGGGACGGTCGAGCGGCTCGCGCACGGCGTCGTAGCGGCCCATGGCGGTCAGCGCGATGATCAGGTTGGCCAGCGGCCCGCCGATGGCCACGCCCCAGCTACTCATCGGGATCGTGTCCAGGGCGATGCGGGCGTGCCGCTCGGCGGCCGGCATGTCGCCCTGCCGGATCGCGATCTCCGCCCGGATGGCGGCCAGCCGGGCCCGCCTGCTGGGCGCCCGGCGGGCCTCCGCCTCGTCGCCGAACAGGTCGCACAGGGGCGCCGCGCGCTCGCAGCGGCCCGCGTAGGTGAGGGCGAGCAGCGAGTTCTCGACGACGTCGAGGGACATCTCGTCCAGCCGCGCGCCTTCCAGGATGCGCTCGACGCCGTCGAGGCTGCGCTCGCACGGGCCGCGGGTGAGCACCTCGGCCAGGGCGAGGGTGGACTCCAGCCGCCGGTTGACGGCGACCGACACCATGCCCGCCAGGATCTGCTCCCTGGGCGGGTTGGCCACGTACCCGGCCAGCGGCGGGCAGGTGACCCGCAGCCACAACTGGGCCACGACCAGCTCGGCCAGCGTCGTCTGGTCCGAGGCGGGTGTCTCCTGGTCGAGCTGCTCCAGCACGTCGCGGGCGTCGTCGAAGCGGCCGTGCCACAGCAGCGCCCGCGCCAGCACGACCGCGTCGCTGCCGCGCAGGCTGCCCTTCTGCAGGGCCTCGGCGAGCTCGTCGAGGTGCCCGGCGGGCGCGGCCGGGTTGATCCGCCACTCCGCCCGCACCAGCATCGTCATCAGCTTGGAGCGCTGGAGCTCGTCGGTGCATTCGCGCCAGGCCAGCTTGAGGTAGGCCACGGCCGACTCCACCTCGCCCTTGCGCAGCGCGACGAGCGCGGCCTCCTCCAGCGTCGGCACCACCCAGGCGGCCTCCACCTTCGACGCCTGCAGCAGCCGGTCGGCGACCACGCAGGGCGTCACGCCCCTGGTGTAGGCGAGTTCGGCGGCGCGGCGGTACAGCTCCCTGCGCTCCGGCAGGTCCATGCCGGCCAGCACGGCCGAACGCACCGCCTCGTGGCGGTAGCGGCCGGAGGTGAGCAGGCCCATCGCCTCGATCGTGAGCACTTCCCTGCTCACGTCGGCGGCGGGCAGCTCCAGCATCTCGGCGATCCCGTCGGCCTCGCCGAGAATGGCCAGGCCCTGCGCCACCCGCACCGTACGCGGGTGGCTCCGGCGCACGCACGCCTCGACGGCGCGGACGAACCGGTCGCCGACGGCCGGTTCACGCGGCGGCTCCGCGCCGGCCCGCAGCCGCTGCCGGTAGTCGGCGACCAGCTCGCCGGCCAGCAGCGGGTTGCCGCCGCTGATCGAGTGCCACTCCTTGGCGAAGCGCTCCGCGGCCGACAGGCCCACCCGCCCCGCCACCAGCGCTGCCACGCCCTTGGGTGACAGCGGCGCGAGGCGCAGGAAGCGGCAGTGCGGCAGCGGCAGCAGGTCGGTCTCGAAGTGCCGGTGGGCGCTCTGGGTGTCGTCGAGCGCGAACAAGGCCACGATCCGCGCGTTCCTGACCCGCCGCGCCAGGTAGGCCAGGCACAGCAGGGAGCTGCGGTCGGCGTGGTCCACGTCGTCCACCGCGACCACCAGCGGGTAGCGCTCGGACAGGTCGAGCAGCACCGTGACCAGCGCGTGCACGACCTGCGGGTCCAGCAGCCGTTCGGCGTCGGCGTGCGCCGCCGTCGCGGCCAGCACGCCCTCGTCCAGCAGCCGTTCCGAGCGCTCCCGCTCCTCCTCGACCAGGGGGGCGTCCCTGATGAGCTGGCGGAGCACGCCGAACTGCAGGTCCTGCTCGGTACGGGAGCCGGTCGCGGTGACCGCGAGCGCCCCCAGCTCGATGGCCTGCTCCGACAGCGCGCGCAGCAGGGCGCTCTTGCCCATCCCGGCGGGGCCGCTGATCAGCGCGTCTCGTCCCTTGCCGAGAATGGCGCTGGCGACGAGCGACTCCAGGCAGGCCATCTCCTCCTGCCGTTCGATGAGCGTCATGGCCGCCTCCCAAGGATGTCGTGTTGCGCTCACGCTAGGCGGGGCGGGTATTCCGGCTCTATCGTCCCGCCATCCGGCGGCCTCAGCTCAGCGAGCCGAAGCACGCCGAGTAGAAGTGCGGGGTGATGAGGACCATGATCGTGTTCATCGCGCTCTCGTCGAGCAGGCGGAACGTCAGGACGATCTCGGGATAGACCGCGCGCAGCCCGAGCGCGACGAAATAGGGGTCGCTGTCGAAGACGGCCCGGTACAGCCCGCGGGCGAGTGCCAGGCGGCTCCACACGCGGATCGACCCCTCCTCGTCCGTACGGGCCTCGGCCTCGGCGGTCCACACCCCGTCGGAGTCGTGATCGAGACGTACGCGCAGGTCAGCCGCCCCACGGCCGTAGACGGCGTCCTGGACCTGCACCGCGATTCCCATGTCACCTCTCCGCAGCGATCCGCGGGACGGCACTCGCGCGGCCCGGCACACGGCCAAGGTTGGCCGCGCCGGCTATTGCCCTGGCCACCGTCTCGCTATCGTCCCGCTATCGCCGCCCGATAGATCCGCGCCCGCCGCTCGCCGCCCGCCGCGGCCCGGTGCTCGGGCCGGTGGCCGCGTCGAGCGCGCGCATGGTGTCCGACCTGCCCGGATGGCGGGCGAACAGCGCCGCGATATAGGGCTGATTGCGCTGCGTGTGAGCGTCATCACCAGCCGCGAACGGAATCGCGGACAGCCACACGGAGGTAGCTCGACATGACCGCCACCACGAAGAAGACGGCCCGGACCCGTATCTCCATCGCCATCGTGTTGAGCGCCGTCACCGCCGTCTGCGCCTTCTCCGCCCCCGCCGCCGCGTCCACTTCCGGACAGAGCGGCCGGCCGGGTCAGCCGGCGGGCACAATGGACTGGCCGTGGGGCTTCGTCCAGGGCGTCTTCCCCAACTGAACGTGACAGGGATCGCGGATCACCCCGAAACCGAGAGCTGGCGACCGATCAGCGATCGTTGTACCATCCACGCAAACCACGGCGAAAAACCGCGGGAAAAGCGCTAGTCGACGCCGCTCACCATGGCGATCACGCCCGGATTTGCTGCTCCAGAAGAAACATCGTTGGCTACGGGCAATGATTTCTTTGAGGAGACGCGGGTGGAATTTCGGGTCCTGGGTGCGCTTGAGGTCGGTGCGGATGGCCGCTTGCTGGATCTCGGGGGGTCGCGGCAGCAGATCGTGCTCGCGGTGCTGGTGCTGAACGCGAACCATTCGGTTTCGCAGGACCGCCTGGTGGAGGCGATCTACGACGAGGACCCTCCGGCGACGTCGCGGGCCCAGGTGCAGATCTGCATCTCCGGCCTGCGGCGGCTGTTCGCCGCGCACGGCCACCCGGAGATGATCGTCACCACCCGCCAGGGCTACATGTTGCGCGTCCCCGCCGACGCGATCGACCTGCGCCGCTTCGAAAGCCTGGTCGGACGGGCCAGGAAGGCGCGCGACGACGGCCGCCACCGCGAAGCCGTCCAGCACTATCGGGACGCGCTGTCGTTGTGGCGGGGTCCCGCGTTCGAGGGGATCGAGAGTCGTTCGGTGCAGGCGCTGGCGGGCTGGGCGGCGGAGCAGCGGATCACGGCGAACGAGGACTGCATTCAGCGGGAGCTGGAGTTGGGGCGGCATCAGGAGCTGGTCGGTGAGCTGACCCGGCTGGTGCGCGAGCACTCGCTGCGGGAGGGGTTCGCCGCCCAGCTCATGACCGCCCTCTACCGTTCCGGACGCCAGGCCGAGGCGCTCCGGGTCTACCGCGAGGCCCGGAGGGTGATGATCGAGGAACTCGGGATCGAGCCGAACGAGCGCTTACAGCAGCTCGAAGCCGCCATCCTCACCTCCGACGAGAGCCTCGACCCGCCCGCCCCGCCCGTCGAGGTCCCCGCCGAACCGCGCGTCGCGGTCGCGTCCGTGCCGAACATGCTGCC
>NZ_SSXE01000188.1 GCF_021699195.1 Nonomuraea sp. MG754425
GGTCGGTGTGCGCGGGACGGGGGTCGCGCACGAAGGGCAGCACCCGGTACACGTCGAGCACCTTGGCGGGCAGCCACGAGCCCGCCTCCTTGTCGGCCCCGTCGAGGGTGTCGCGCAGGTAGGCCCACAGGAACTTGCTGCGGATGGCGAACACCCGTACGAACGCCTCGTTGAGGCCGCTCACCAGCAGCGACAGCAGCAGGAACGCCAACACCAGGCCGAGCGCCAGATCCAGGTATACGGATAACACCGCGCATTGATACACCCACAGGGCGTGGCGGCGCAACGGCGAGTTGCCGGCTCAGTCGCCGTAGAAGACGCGGTCGACCACCTTGCGGGCCCGGCGGGTGACCCGGCGGTAGTCGTCGAGGAAGTCCTCCGAGCCGTCGGGCGGGTAGCCGAGCGTGCGGGCCAGCAGCTTGCGCTCGCCGGAGTCGCGCGGCACGCTGTCGCCCGGCCGGCCCTTGACCAGCATGATCGCGTCGCGGAGGCGCGAGGCGAAGCGCCACGCCTCGGCCAGTACCGCCTCGTCGGCCGGGGCCAGCAGCTCCTCGGCCACGGCCGCGCGCAGCGCCTCCAGCGTGCGGGTGGTGCGCAGGGACGGGACCGCGCCCGCATAGCGGAGCTGCAGGAGCTGCGCCACCCACTCGACGTCGGACAGCCCGCCGGGCCCGAGCTTGGTGTGCAGGGCGGGGTCGGCCCCGCGCGGCAGCCGCTCGGCCTCCATCCGGGCCTTGAGCCGCCTGATCTCCCTGACGGCGTCGTCGGGCAGGCCGCCCCGGGGGTGGCGCAGCTCGTCGATCACGGCGGTGAACGCGGCCCCGAGTTCGGCGTCGCCGGCCGAGAACCGGGCCCGCAGCAGCGCCTGCGACTCCCACGGCGACGACCAGCGCGCGTAGTAGGCGCGGTAGGAGGCCAGCGTGCGCACCAGCGGCCCCTGGCGGCCCTCGGGGCGCAGGTCGGGGTCGATGAGCAGGGGCGGGTCGGGGGCCGGCAGCGACAGCAGCCTGCGCAGTTCGTTGGCCACGGCGAAGGCGGCGTCGGTGGCCTCGCGCTCCTCGACCCCGGGCAGCGGCGAGTGCACGAACATGACGTCGGCGTCGCTGGCGTACGAGCACTCCATGCCGCCCAGCCGGCCCATGGCGATGATCGCGAAGGAGGTGACGCGCGGCGCCCTGCTCATGGCGGCGTCGAGCGCGGCCTGGAGGGTCACGTCGTTGAGCCGCGACAGCGCGCCGCCGACGGTCTCGATGTCGATGAGGCCGGAGATGTCGGCGACGGCCGTGCGGAACAGCTCCTTGCGCCGCAGCGCGCGGACCGCGGCGACGGCCGTCTCGGGGTCGCCGGCGTGCCTGGACACCGCGGCGGACGCCTCGCCGAGCAGCGACTCGGGCGAGCGCACGGCCAGCTCGTCGTCGCTGCCCAGCATGGCGACCGCGTCGGGGGCGTGCATGAGCAGGCCGGTGGCGTAGCGGCTGGTGCCGAGCACCCGCGCCATCCTGGCGGCCACGGCCGTCTCGTCGCGCAGCAGCCGCAGGTACCACGGCGTGCTGCCCAGCTTGTCGCTGACCTGACGGAAGCCGAGCAGCGCCGCGTCGGGGTCGGGCGTGTCGGCGAACCAGCCGAGCATGACCGGCAGCAGCGTGCGCTGGATCGCGGCCCGCCTGGAGACGCCGGTGGACAGGTTGGCGATGTGGTGCAGCGCGCCGCGCGGATCGACGTAGCCGAGCGCCTCCAGCCGGGCCGTCGCGGCGGCGGTGGACAGCCGCGCCTCCGACTCCGGCAGCCGCGCCACGGCCTGCAGCAGCGGCCGGTAGAACAGTTTCTCGTGCAGCCGCCGCGCCTCCATCGCGTGCCGCCGCCACCGCGCCGTGAACTCCCCCACCGGGTCGGCGTGCATGCCCAGCGCCCGGCCGAGGCGGCGCAGGTCGCTCTCGCCGGTGGGCACGACGTGCGTGCGGCGCAGCCGGTGCAACTGGAGCAGGTGCTCGACCTGCCGCAGGAACGAGTACGCCTCCGCCAGCCCCTTGGAGTCGTCGCGGCCGACGTAGCCGCCCCGCGACAGCGCGGCCAGCGCCGGCAGCGTGCCCTTGCGGCGCAGCAGCGGGTCGAGCCTGCCGTGCACGAGTTGCAGGAGCTGCACCGCGAACTCGATGTCGCGCAGCCCGCCGGGGCCCAGCTTGAGCTGCCGGTCGCCCTCGGCGCGCGCGTGCGCCTCGACGCGGCGGCGCATCGCCTGCACGTCCTCGACGAAGTGCTCGCGGGTGGCGGCCGTCCAGACCAGCTCGTTGACGGCCTCGACGTAGGCGGCGCCCAGCTCCAGGTCGCCCGCCACGGGCCTGGCCTTGAGCAGCGCCTGGAACTCCCACGTCTTGGCCCAGCGGCGGTAGTAGGCGAGATGGCTGGCGAGCGTGCGCACCAGCGGGCCCGAGCGGCCTTCGGGACGCAGCCCGGCGTCCACCTCCCACAGCGAGCCCTCGGGCGTGGTGGCGGTGCAGGCCCGCATCATGGCCTGGGCCAGCCGGGTGGCCGAACGCAGTGCCTTGGTCTCGTCGGCGCCCTCGCGCGGCTCCGCCACGAAGATGACGTCGACGTCGCTGATGTAGTTGAGCTCCCTGGCGCCGCACTTGCCCATGCCGATGACCGAGAGGCGGACGTCGTCGGCCCCGACCTCGGCGCGCGCGATCGCGAGCGCGGCCTCCAGCGCCGCGCCCGCCAGGTCGGACAGCTCGGCGGTGACCTCGCTGAACGTGGCCTGCCCGGAGAGGTCGCGCGCGGCCAGGTGCGCGAGCCGGCCCCGGTAGGCCACGCGCAGCGCCACCAGCGCGGCGTCGCCGGCCCGTGCCGCGCGCGGCTCGCTCTCGCCGGGTTCGGCGCCGACGGCCCGCAGCAGTTCGGCCCTGGCGTCGCCGGGCGCGGGCTCGGCCAGGCGGGCCACCTGGCCGGGGTGGCGTACGAGGTGCTCGCCGAGCGCGGCGCTGACGCCGAGCACGGCCAGCAGCCTGTTCCTGAGGCCCTCGTCGTGGCGGACGGTGTCGAGGACGGCCGGCTCGCGCTCGATCAGGCGGGTCAGCGAGGCCAGCGCCAGGTCGGGGTCGGCCACGGTGACCAGCGATTCCAGGATGTCGTCGAGATCGGCCTCCGACCTGCGGACGAGCTGGGCCGCCCGGGCGCCGTCGGCGAAGCCGAGCCTGGCGAGTCTCGCGGCGGTGGATTCGATCCTGGGCACCCCTCCATCTTGACAGCTCTCGCTCGTCCCGCCGTAACATGCGAACGCAACGGTGCGTTGCGTTTCGCGGATCGGGGAGGAAGTCATGGAGGAAGCCGGACGGGTTCCGGCGGCGGTGGCGTGGGGGCTGCTGGCCGCCTGGGCGGTGCACGACGCCGAGGAACTGGCGACCATGGCCCGCTGGACGCGTACGGCGCGGCCCCGGCTGGAGCGGCGTCTCCCGCAGGTGCCCTGGGAGCGGCTGGAGCTGTCCCAGCAGCACGTGAACGTGGCCATCGGGCTGATGGGCGGGGTCGTGGCCGCCGCATCGGCCATGGGGGCGCGTACGGGCGGGCGGAGCGCGGTGTTCCAGGCGGCCCTGGCCGGGTTCGGGGTGCACGGGGCGACGCACCTGGCGCAGGCGGCGCTGGCCCGGGGGTACACGCCGGGGCTGGTGACCGCGCCGGTCGTGGTGATCCCGTACTCGCTGTGGGCGTGGCGGCGGCTGCGGCGGGCCGGGGTGCCCGCGCAGCGGCCGGGCCCGGCCGTGGCGGCGTTCCCGCTGGTCCTGGCGGGCGTACACGCGCTGGCGCACGCCCTCACCACACGACGTCGCACCCCCGGCCCACCACCCCCGGCGTGACGTCCGGCACGAGACGGCGACGCGACCGCCCAGGCCCACCTGAACCGCCCAGGCGTCGCGTCTCACACAACACCCACCGGCACGGCATCCGCCACGCGACGGAGACCCAGCGGCCCAGGCCCGCCTGCACCGTGCGGTGGCACGTCTCACACGCACCCGCTCACCACCCCGGCGCGACATCCGCCACGCGACGGAGACCCAGCGGCCCAGGCCCGCCTGGGCCGCCGCGCCCGTGCGGCGGCTCAGGTGTGTCTGACCACGTCCGCGAACGCCCGCGCCACCGGCCGCCAGGTGTCTACGAGCACGCTCTCGGCGGCCTTGACCCGGGTGTTGAGCTCCTCGGCCTGCTCCAGGCCCGATTCGGCGGTCCACGAGGCGAAGATCTCGGGCGTCGCCTCGGGGTGGAACTGCACCGCCCACGCGGCCTCGCCCAGCCGGTACGCCTGGTTCGGGTACTGGGAGCCGGTCATCAGCGCCACCGCCCCGTCGGGCAGCCGGGTCATGGCGTCCTGGTGGTACTGGACGGCCACGGCGCTCCCGACGCCCGACAGCAGCGGGTCGGAGGCGGCGGCGGCCAGCGCGGTCACCTCGCACAGGCCCACCTCCAGCCCGTTCGCCCCGCGCTCGACCACGCCACCGCAGGCCATGGTGAGCAGTTGCGCGCCCAGGCAGACGGCCAGCGTCGGGGTGCCGTCATCGACGGCCCGGCGCAGCAGGTCGCGGGTGGCGGGCTGCCAGGGGCTGCGCTCGTCCTCCCAGGCCGCCGCCGCGCCGCCGAGCACGACCAGCCCGTCCGCCGCCCGTGCCGGGATCTCCTCCCCCAGGTACGGCCGCACGACCTCGCAGTCGAGCCCGAGCCACTGCGCGAGGTAACCGAGCCCGGCCTCGGCCTCGTGTTCGATGACGGTGATTCGCATATGGGTAATTATGTGGTGTTTTGGCGGCATGTTGACCCAACACGAAGGCCCCCGAGAACAGCTCAGGGGCCTTCGGACGAGCGGGTTTCAGCGTGGAGCGATCCACGTGGCGCGGGCGGCGGCCACCAGCGTGCCGTCCATCTCGTAGATGCCGCTCTGGCCGTACATCTTGCGGCCGTCGCGGCCGGTCGGGCGGGCCACCACCGAGTAGCGGCCACCGGTCAGCACCGGGCGGTGGATCCGCACGGCCAGGCGGCCGAGCAGCGCGCTCTCGCCCGGCCCGAAGTGCGCCCAGCCGCTGATGCAGTCGAGCACCGAGCCCACGATCGAGGCGGGCACGCCGTCCTCGCCGGACACGGTGAACGGCACCCGCCAGCCGGCGGCCACCAGGTCGGTGCCCTCGACCGGGCCGGGGAAGATCCGCAGGCCGTCACCGGGCTCACGCAGGCCGCAGGCGAAGCACTCCGCGAACGGGTGCGCCGTCAGCCCCGCGAACCCGGCCTCGGCGCGGGCCGCGTCGTTGAACGGGACGAACCCCGGCCCTTCCAGCTCCTCGGCCACGGGGATCGCCTCGACCAGCAACTGGTCGCCGTGGGAGAGGGAGACCGTGTTGGCCACGTGTTCGAGCCGCAGCTCGGTCTCCAGTGGCGTGGGGGCGTGCAGCGTGACCTCGACGGCTGATCGGCCACCGTTCAGCGCCTCGGCCATGGTGCCCGCGATCCAGCCGCCGTTGGCGACGCCCACGGGACCACGGAAGCGCTCGGGAACGGTCAACACGGTCTGCAAGGCAGCCGTCGTCATGCCACACCCTCCAATATCGCCTCACCAGGCGAGAAGTCCTGAAATATCATAAAGAGCAGGCCGATTTTACTGGACACCCGGTTTCCTAGGATGTGGGGGGTCCACCGCCGCTCGCTACGTCTCCATAACGCCTTGCGGGGGCCCGAAACTTCCCGCCACCGGGTACCGCAACGCTAGGCGCCGCACATCGCGCGGATGTGACTCGGGGGTCAGAAGCAACGAAAATCGGCCTCACTCCGAGCCACAGGCGGGAGTGAGGCCGATCAAGGCGTCGGCAGTACCTTAACCGGGTTTCCCGGCGCCCGCGACCAATCCGCCGATTCTCCCTGATCAGGGAACGGGCCGCGCGTTCCGCCCCGCCCTCGCAGAGGCTGGTACCACGCGCCCTATGCTGGCCCGGCGGCGCGGTGAAGGTGCGGCGGCTCAGGCGAGGGGTGGTGCCCGTGAAGGGGGCGAGGTTGCGGTATCCGAACGGATCCCTGGTCATCCTGACGGGGCTGCCCGGCGCGGGCAAGACCACCCTGCTGCGCCGCCTGTACGGCCTGGACGGCGCCGAGAGCCTGCCCGTCCGCTCCGGGACGGCCGTGGTGATCGACTCCGAGCAGTCGAGGCGGCACTGGCACGGCAGGCTCACCTGGGCGCCCTACCCGGTGCGCCGGGCCGTGGTGTTCGTCACCCACCTGACCCGCATCCGGCAGGCCCTGACCGAGGGTCGCTCGGTGCTCGCGCACAACCGGGGCTGCGGCCCGTACGTGCTGCGCGGTTTCGCCTGGCTGGCGCGCCGGCACGGCGCGGACCTGCACCTGCTCCTGCTGGACGCCCCGCCCGAGGCGGCGCTGGCGGGGCAGCGGGACAGGGGACGGGTGGTGGCGCCCCGGACCTTCGCCCGCCATCAGCGCCGCTGGGACACCCTGCTCACCCGGGTCAGGGCGGGCGACCCGGCCCCGGCCGCCGGGGCGCGGGTCGTGGACCGGGCGCAGGCGCGGCTGCTGAAGGCCATCGTGTTCGACCCGGCCCAGGACCCGGGGCCGGGGCCGTGAACCGGCGTCAGAGCACCGGCAGGTAGCGGCCGAGCTCGAACTCGGTGACGTGGCGGCGGTACTCGCGCCACTCGGCCCGCTTGTTGCGCAGGAAGAAGTCGAAGACGTGCTCACCCAGTGTCTCGGCCACCAGCTCGCTGCGCTCCATGACCTCGATCGCGTCGTTGAGCGAACCGGGCAGCGGCGCGATGCCGAGGGCCCGCCGCTCGGCGCTGGTCAGCCGCCAGACGTTGTCCTCGGCGGCGGCCGGCAACTCGTAGCTCTCCTCGATGCCCTTCAACCCGGCCGCGAGGATGAGCGCGAAGGCCAGGTAGGGGTTGCAGGCCGAGTCGAGGGAGCGGAACTCGATGCGGGTCGAGCCGCCCTTGTGCGGCTTGTACATCGGCACCCGGACCAGGGCCGAGCGGTTGTTGTGGCCCCAGCACACGTAGGAGGGGGCCTCGCCGCCCTGCCCGGCGATGGCCTCGGCGCCGCCCCAGAGCCGCTTGTAGGAGTTGACCCACTGGTTGGTGATGGCGGTGATCTCGGCGGCGTGCCGGAGCAGGCCCGCGATGAACGAGCGCCCGATCTTGGACAGCCGGTACTCGGAGCCGGCCTCGTAGAAGGCGTTGCGGTCGCCCTCGAACAGCGACATGTGCGTGTGCATGCCGGAGCCGGGGTGCTCGGTGAACGGCTTGGGCATGAACGAGGCCCAGATGCCCTGCTCCAGCGCGACCTCCTTCATGACCAGGCGGAAGGTCATGATGTTGTCGGCCGTGGTGAGGGCGTCGGCGTAGCGCAGGTCGATCTCCTGCTGGCCGGGCGCGCCCTCGTGGTGGCTGAACTCGACGGAGATGCCCATCGACTCCAGCATCATGATCGCCTGGCGGCGGAAGTCGTGGCCGGAGCTGTGGGGCGTGTGGTCGAAGTAGCCGCCGGAGTCGATCGGCTCGGGCCGCACGCCGGTCTCGGGCCGGTTCTTCAGCAGGAAGAACTCGATCTCCGGGTGGGTGTAGAAGGTGAAGCCCATGTCGGCGCACTTGGCGAGGGTGCGCTTGAGCACCCAGCGCGGGTCGGCGTGCGACGGCGAGCCGTCGGGCATGAGGATGTCGCAGAAGATGCGGGCCGCGCCCGGGGTCTCGCTGCGCCACGGCAGGATCTGGAACGTGGCCGGATCGGGCTTGGCGAGCATGTCGGACTCGTAGACGCGGGCGAACCCCTCGATGGCCGAGCCGTCGAACCCGATGCCCTCGGCGAAGGCCCCTTCGAGCTCGGCGGGCGCGATGGCCACGGACTTGAGGAAGCCGAGCACGTCAGTGAACCACAGCCGGATGAACCGGATGTCGCGTTCCTCAAGCGTGCGGAGCACGAACTCCTGCTGGCGGTCCACAGCTTCCCCTCGTTCGACGGACAGTACAGGCTTACCCACCAGCATGCCGTGTCCGTGTTTCGCACACGTTACGGGGGGTGCCGGTGCGAGCCTCGCTGACAAAGGGCCCCGTCCGACTTACTGTGATCACGCAGTTCAGTCTCGGGGGAGGCATTGGTGGCCATCGACCTGCTCAATCACAAGCTCGATCGGGCGTTCGACCACATCGACGCGAGCGGCAACGGCGTCGTCGAGCGTGAGGACCTGCTGGGGCTGGGCGCCCGCATCCTGGTGGGCTTCGGGGAGTCACCCACGTCGGTCACCGGCGCGAGCCTCGTGGACAGCTTCGACCGCATCTGGTCCACCCTGTCGGAGGCGCTCGAACGCGACGGCGACTCCGGCATCGCCCGCCCGGACTTCCTGCGGGGGATGACCGAGGCGTTCGTCACCGGCGACCACTACGACCCGGTGTTCAAGCCGGCGACGCGGGCGGTGGCCGAGCTGTGCGACGGCGACGGCGACGGGAAGATCGCGCGGGGCGAGTTCCGGACGATGTTGTGCGCGTTCGGGGTGGCCTACGACGACGTGGACGAGGCGTTCGACCGGCTGGACCGGACGGGCAGGGGGGCGCTCACCGTGGACGACCTGGTCCTGGCCGCGGCCGACTACTACCGCAGCGAGGACCCCAACGCGTCCGGCAACTGGCTTTTCGGACCCCTGTGAAGAGCCCGCTGAAGGCCCCGGCGAAGGACACAGTGAGCGACACAGTGAGCACTGCCCCGACCACCACCGTGTTCGCCACGGTGCGCACCGCCCTGCGCTCGGCCCTGACGTCCCTGCTGCCGCTGCCGCGCAGGGGCGGCTCGGCGGCGCTGGCGCTGCTGCCGCTGACCGAGCGGGTGCCGGCGATGGCCGCGCCGTGCCGGATGCACCCGGCCGTGTACGCGATCGAGGCCGCGGTCATCGACTGGGCCCGGCGCACCGGCCTGCGCGCCGACCCGGGCGTCGGCTACCACCGGATGGCGGGCCGCGCGTTCGCCGAGTTCGACGCGGCCGCGGCGGCGCTGTTCGCGCAGTGGCTGACCTGGCTGTTCCACCTGGACGACGAGCTGGACGAGCGCTCGGGCCCGCTGGAGATCTTCCACGGCATGCTCAAGGGCAGCTCGCGCCATCCGCTGGAGGCGGCCTTCGCCGACCTGTGGCGGGTGACGAGCGTGCGGATGAGCGACCGGTGGCGGGCCAGGTTCGCGGTGGGGCTGCAGCGTCAGTACGACGCCTGCCGCGCCGAGGCCGAGAACCGCGCGGCGGGCCGCATGCCGACGCTGGAGGAGTACCCGGCGCTGCGCAGGGGCACGGTGGGCCCGTACCTGTACGACCTGGTGGAGCCGTGCCTGCGGGTGGAGGTGCCGGTCTGGGTGCACGAGTCGGACGCCTGGCGGCAGCTCGTGGACTCCTGCAGCGACGTCACGGCGTGGTGCAACGACGTCGCCTCGCGGCCGAAGGAGCGCGGCGACGTGCACAACTTCGTGGTGCTGGCGATGCGGCAGCTCGGGCTGGGCGAGCGGGAGGCGACGGCCTGGGTGCTCGACCGGATCGCCGGGCGCTGCCAGGACATGCGCAAGGCGGCCAGGCGGCTGCCGCTGAACGACCTGGAGCCGAAGACGGCCAGGGACGTGAGCAAGGTGGCCTGCGCGTACCTGGCCGCCCCGCGCGCCCACCTGGACTGGCTCCTGGAGTCCAAGCGCTACGCCTGACGGCTGTGGTCGGGGCCGGCGAGCATGTCGCCGGCCAGGGTGCGGCGGTAGACGACGCTCTTGCCGACCCGCATGCCCACGGCCAGGCCGCCGCCGCTGAGCACGCCGAGGTGCTGGCTGACCGCGCCCGGTGTGAGCGCCATGCGGGTGGCCAGCGCCGTGGTGGTGGCGGGCTCGGCCAGCGCGAGCAGGATCTGTGCCCGGCTCCGGCCGATCAGCGCGGCGAGCGCGCCGGGCGCGGGCGGCGGCCCCTGCTCCCACAGGGTGCCGACGCCCTGCACGGGGTAGACGAGCATCGACTGGTACGGAGCCGTCATCACGGCCACGGCGGGCCAGTAGAAGGCGCTGGGCACCAGCACCAGCCCGTCGCCGTGCAGCCGGCCCGCCTCACAGTAGGGCCGGTCGATGAGCAGCCGCTCCCCCGTCCACCGCACGGACGGGCCGAGGCCGGCGAACAGTTCGCGCGCGCCGCCCTGGGCGAGTTGCCGGGACCGGCGCAGCACGTCCCGTTCCAGCAGCGCGTACACGCGGGGCCAGAACTCGGCGAAGCACGCCTCCCAGTACGCCTCCAGCGCGTCCGCGACCCTGGCCACGCCGGCCTCCGGGTCGGCCGTGAACCGCGCGATCACGTCGGGGTTCGTGTCCCGCAGGCGCGCGGCCTCGATGCGGGCCAGCTCGGGGTGGGTGCGCCGGACCCGGTCGAGTTCGGCGTCGAAGTCGGGCATGGGCGTGTCGGGGGGCGGGGTGATGAAGTCGGCCAGGTAGCCGCTGGGCGGCACGAGCGCGAGCAGCTCGGACAGGTCGAGCCCGGCCAGCCGGGGCCGGACTGCCTTGAGCCAGGGCAGGTGGATCGACTGCCTGGCGGGCTGCTGGAGGGTGCGCAGGCTGGCGACGAGTTCCCACATCGGGGAGAAGGCGAATCGGATGCGGGCGACGTCCTCGGATGTCAGCACCCACGTTATGGACATCCTTTTAGTCTGCGCTAAATCGTTCGCCTCGCGAAAACAGAAATTTCACTCTTTGAGGCGTGTCGAGTTCCACGGCTGAGAAGCCGTCCCCCCTGCCGCCCTTCCTGAGGTCGAAGCTCGGCGGGCTGCCCCGCGCCTTCTGGGCCCTGTGGGGCGGCACGCTGGTGAACCGCCTGGGCACCATGGTCGTCCCCTTCACCGGCGTCTACCTGACGCAGAGCCGCGGCCTGTCGCTGACCGCGGCGGGCCTGGCCATGGGCGTGTTCGGGGCGGGCTCGCTGCTGTCGCAGCCCCTGGCGGGCGTGCTGGCGGACCGGATCGGCCGCCGGGCCACGCTGTCGGGCGGGATGCTGGCCACGGCGGTGTTCATGCTGGCGCTGGGCTACAGCACGTCGCTGCCGGCGATCCTGGCCTCGATGTTCGCGCTGGGCCTGGTGATCGACGTCTACCGGCCCGCCTCCAACGCGCTGGTGGCCGACCTGGTCTCGCCCGCGGAGCGGCCCCGCGCGTACGGGCTGCTGTTCTGGGGGATCAACCTCGGCTACTCGGTGGGCATGACGGCCGGCGGGTGGCTGGCGGAGCTCGGGTTCACCTGGCTGTTCTGGGTCGACGCGGTCTCCTGCGTGGCGTTCGCGGCGCTGGTGTGGCGGGCGGTGCCCGAGACCAGGCCGGAGGCCAGGCCCGAGAGCGGCGGCCTCGGGATCGTGCTGCGCGACCGGGTCATGGTCGGGTTCACGCTGGTCATGCTGGGCAACGCGCTGGTCTACATGCAGACGATGAGCATGCTGCCGGTCGCGATGACCAAGGTGGTGGGGCTGTCGACCAGGGAGTTCGGGGTGGCCATGGCGCTGAACGGGGTGCTCATCGTCATCGTGCAACCGCTGGTGTCGGGGTGGCTGGGCCGCCGGGACCCGGCCCGCACGCTGGCGCTCGGGCTGGCTGTGATGGCGGTGGGGTTCGCGCTGACCACGTACGTCACCAGCACGCTCGGGCTGGCGGCGACGATCGCGATCTGGACGGCCGGCGAGGTCGTGACGGGGGGCATCGCGGGCGCCGTCGTGGCCACGCTCGCGCCCGCCGAGCTGCGCGGACGGTACTCGGGGGTGTTCGGGTTCGCCTGGTCGCTGGCGGCCGTGCTGGCGCCGCTGATCGGCGGGCCGCTGCTGGAGCTGGGGCCGGGGGCGCTGTGGTTCACGACCGGCGGGATCGGCCTGGCGGCGGCGATCGGCATGCTGCTGCTCGGGCCCGCGATCAGGCGGCGCTGACCCGCGTACGGGCCCGTTGAGAGAATTTTGATCGGACGTTGGCAACGGGCCGATAATTTTCACCAGCCGGACGCGGGGCGCGCTCCGGGCCGGCGGCGGCGCGTGAGGCGGGCCACCGGGCTGAGTGCGACGCGCGCGGCGGGCCGCCGGGGCAGGGCGGCTCCCCGTGGCACGGGTCGCGGAAGGTGGAGGAACCGTTGTCGAGGCCGAGCTCTCCCTCGTACGAGGACTGTGGGATTTCCCCGTATTCCGCGGCCCGTTCTGCCCCTACAGTTACGCCTGACATGCTGACCTTCACCGCTCTCGGACCGTTCCAGGTCTGGGCCGACGGCACCCCTCTCGACCTCGGCGGCCAGCGGCAGCGGGCGGTGCTCGCGCGCCTGCTCGTCGCCGGTGGCCGCGCCGTGCCCGTGCACACGCTCATCGACGAGTTGTGGCCGGGCAGCCCGCCCGCGCAGGCGCTGTCCACGATCCAGGGCTACGTCTCCCGGCTGCGCCGCGCGCTGGAGCCCGGCCGCGCGCCCCGCGAGGAGGCGGGCGTGCTGGTGTCCGCCCCGCCCGGGTACGCGTTGCGCGCCGGCACCGCGCAGGTGGACGCCTGGCACTTCGAGAGCCTGGTCAAGTCCGGCGGCCCGCCCGCGCGGGTGTGGGCGGCCATGGAGAGCGCGCTCGCGTTGTGGCGCGGGCCCGCGCTGGCCGAGTTCGCGGAGCTGAGCTGGGCCTCGACCGAGGCGGGGCGGCTGGAGGAGCTGCGGCTGATCGCGGTCGAGCGGCGGGCCGACGCCGGGCTCGCGCTGGGCCGGGCGACGTCGCTGGTGGCCGACCTGGAGGCGCACGCCTCCTCGTGCCCGCTGCGGGAGGAGGCGTGGCGGCTGTGGGCCGTGGCCCTCTACCGGACGGGCCGCCAGGGGGACGCGCTGGCGGCGCTGCGCCGGGCCCGCGCGGTGTGGCGGGACGAACTGGGGCTGGACCTGTCGGCCGGGCTGCGGCGGCTGGAGGCCGACATGCTGGCCCAGCGGCTCGAGGAGCCCGCGGGCGATCCGTGGCCGGCCGCCGGCGAGGGGGTGCTGCGCGTGCTGGTGGCCGACGACCAGGCGCTCGTCCGGGCCGGGTTGAGGGCGATGCTGGACGGCGAGGCCGGGTTCGCGCCGGCGGGCGAGGCGGCCGACGGCGAGGAGGCGATCGCGGCCGTCCAGGAGACGCGTCCTGACGTGGTGCTGCTCGACATCCGGATGCCGCGTCTCGACGGGCTGGCCGCCGCCCGCCGGATCCTGGCCGGGCGACGGCCGCCGAAGGTCGTGATGATGACCACGTTCGGCAGCGACGAGAACCTGTACGCGGCGCTGCGGGCCGGGGTGAGCGGGTTCGTGCTGAAGACGTCGCCGCCGGAGCAGATCCTGGCCGCGCTCAGGGCGGCGGCGGCCGGGGACGCGCTGATCGACCCGGCCGTGACCACCCGGCTGATCTCGGCGTTCGCCGGGCGTACCGACCCGGCCTCGCCCCCGGCGCTGGCCGGGCTCTCCGACGACCGGCTCGACGTGCTCAAACTGGTCGCCCGCGGGCTGACCGACCGGCAGATCGGCCGGCGGCTGGCGCTGCCGGAGGAGGAGGTGGGCCTGGCGGTGAAATCGCTGCTGGAGCACCTCGCGCTGGTCGACCGGGCGCAGCTCGTGATGGCCGCCTACGAGTCGGGCCTGGTTACCCCGGGAGTCGAATGAGCTACTTTTCGTCGCTTTGACGATAAAAATCGGGTCGTACTAGGCTGTTCGCGTGGCACAACTGCGCATTGCCTTGGCACAGACGAACCCGACCGTCGGCGATCTGAGCGCCAACGCCGACAAGCTGGTCGCGTGGACCCGCGACGCGGCCGAGCGCGAGGCGCATCTCGTCGTCTTCACCGAGATGTTCCTCACCGGCTACCCGGTGGAGGACCTCGTGCTGCGCACGTCCTTCGTGGACGCCAGCATCCGGACGCTGGAGGAGGTGGCGGCCAGGCTGGCGCGCGAAGGGCTGGGCGAACTGCCGGTGGTGGTCGGCTACGTCGACCGCGCCGGGCTGGCGCCCCGCGTGGGGCAGCCGAAGGGCGCCCCGCTCGACGCCGCCGCCCTGCTGTACCGGGGCGAGGTGGTCACCCGCACGGCCAAGCACCACCTGCCCAACTACGGGGTGTTCGACGAGTACCGCTACTTCGTGCGCGGCGACCGGCTGCCGATCTTCCGGCTGCACGGGGTGGACGTCGCGATCGCGGTGTGCGAGGACCTCTGGCAGGAGGGCGGGCCCGTGTCCGTCGTCGGGCAGGCGGGCGCCGGGCTGCTGGTGGTGCCGAACGCCTCGCCGTACGAGAAGGAGAAGGACGACGTACGGCTGGAGCTGTGCGCGCGCCGGGCCCGTGAGGCGGGCTGCGGGCTCGTCTACGTCAACCAGGTCGGCGGGCAGGACGAACTGGTCTTCGACGGCGACTCGATCGTCGTGGACCGGACGGGCGAGCCGGTGGCGCGGGCCGGGCAGTTCAGGGAGGAACTGCTGGTCGTCGACCTCGACGACCTGCCCGTCTCCGACGCCGAGCCCGGCTCCTCCCCCTACGACGTGGGCGACGGCACCACGATCACCGTCGAGCGCCTGGTGCTGTCCGCCGAGCCCGTCGCGCCCTACCCGCCCGTGCCCGCCCCCGTCTCCGAGCGGCTCGGCCTGCACGCCGAGGTCTACTCGGCGCTGGTGCTCGCCGTGCGCGACTACGTCGCCAAGAACGGCTTCCGGTCGGTCATCCTGGGCCTGTCGGGCGGCATCGACTCGGCGCTGACCGCCACGATCGCCTCCGACGCCATCGGCCCCTCGCGCGTCAACGTCGTGCTCATGCCCTCCCGGCACTCCTCCGACCACTCGCTGGCCGACGCCGAGGAGCTGGTGCGCCGGCAGGACGGCGTCACGGCGCAGGTGGTGCCGATCGCGGAGATCGTCAACGCCTACGAGAAGGAGATCGAGCTGTCGGGCCTGGCCGCCGAGAACCTCCAGGCCAGGGTGCGCGGCATGATCCTCATGGGCCTGTCCAACGAGCACGGCCACCTCGTGCTGACCACCGGCAACAAGAGCGAGCTGGCCACCGGCTACTCCACCCTCTACGGCGACTCCGCCGGCGGGTTCGCGCCGATCAAGGACGTCCCGAAGACGATGGTGTGGGAGCTGGCCAGGTGGCGCAACTCCGGCACCGCCCCCGGCTTCCTGCTCCCGGCCGAACGGCCCATCCCGGAGAACTCGATCACCAAGGAGCCGAGCGCGGAACTGCGTCCCGACCAGCGCGACACCGACTCGCTGCCGCCGTACGAGGTGCTGGACCGGCTGCTCGACGACTACGTCGAGAAGGACATGGGCTCGCAGGAGCTCATCGCGGCCGGACACGATCCGGCGCTGGTGACCCGGGTGATCCGGCTGGTGGATCTGGCCGAGTACAAGCGCCGCCAGTATCCGCCCGGCCCCAAGATCACGCCCAAGAACTTCGGGCGCGACCGCCGCCTGCCCATCACCAACCGCTGGCGGGAGAGCTCGGCCTGAGCCGCCCCGGCGGGAAGCCGGCGAACCCATCCGACGACGCAAGGGAGAGCACGGCATGACCCCCGTACCCACCGGACGGCTCATCAGGACCGGCGAGTGCGCCGACCTCGTCCTGACCCGCACCTTCCACGCCCCGGCCGCCGACGTGTGGGCCGACGTCACCGAGCCCGAACGCACCGCCCGCTGGTTCGGGCCGTGGGAGGGCGAGGCCGTCGTGGGCGGCACGGTGAAGGCGCGGCTGCTGAACGAGGACCAGCAGCCCTGGTTCGACCTGCGCATCGACGCCTGCGAACCGCCCACCCGCCTGGCGGTCTCGGCGCTGGACGAGCACGGGGAGTGGCACGTCGAGCTGCTGCTGTCGGAGTCGGACGGCGTCACGGAACTGCGCTTCGTCCAGCACCTCGGCACCGACCACGGCATCGAGGAGATCGGGCCTGGCTGGGAGTACTACCTCGACCTGCTCGTCGCCTCCCGCGACGGCTCCCCCGCCCCGAGCTTCGGCGACTACTACCCCGCGATGCGCGCGTACTTCGAGCGGCTGCGCTGATTGTCGGTGGCGGCTGGCAGAGTGGCCACGTGGCTCAACCCCTGAAGGATCTGATCAACGCCGGGTCGGTGGCGACGCTGGCCGGCGGGCTGGCCGCCGCCTGGCCGGCGTTCCCGCGGGCCCGCTTCACCGCCGCGGCCCTGTCCGGGCTCGACGGCCTGGAGCTCAAGGCCCGTGTCGCCCACGTGGCCGCGGCCCTGCACGACGCGCTGCCCCTGCCCTACCCGCGGGCCGCCGCGCTCGTCCGCGAGTGCGCCGGCGACCTCGACATGTGGAGCGGCTGGCCCGCCACCGAGCACACCGCCGCCAGGGGGCTCGACCACCTGGCGGCGGCGATGCGGACGCTGGCCGCGCTCACGCCGTACGCCACGGGCGAGTTCGCCGTCCGCCCCTTCCTCGAACGCCACCGCGACGAAGCCCTCACGATCATGTACGAGTGGGCGGAGTCCCCCGACGAGCACCTGCGCCGGCTGGCGTCGGAGGGCTCGCGCCCGCGCCTGCCGTGGGCGGGCCGGGTCGGCTGGCTGATGACGCCGGGCCCCACGCTGCCCCTGCTCGACCGGCTGCGCGACGACCCGAGCGAATACGTGCGCCGCTCGGTCGCCAACCACGTCAACGACCTGGCCAAGGACCATCCGGAGGTGGCGCTGGAACTGCTGGCGCGCTGGCGGGCCGGCGGCGGCTCGCACGTGGAGCGGGTGCTCCGGCACGCCGCCCGCGGCCTGCTGCGGGCCGGCCATCCGCAGGCGCTCGCCCTGGTGGGCGCCACCCCGGGCAGCGGCGCGGTCGACACGCTGGCCCTGGAGTCCGACGTCGTGGCCGTGGGCGGCAAGCTGGCCTTCACGGTCACGGTGACGGCGGGCGCGGCGGGGCCGGTGCTGCTGAAGTACGCGGTGCGCCGGGCGGGCTCGCGCCGGGTCTTCCACCTGGGGCAGCGGGAGGCGGGCGGGGCCGGCGAGACGTTCACCCTGCGCAAGAGCCACTCCTTCCGGCCCGTCACGACCCGCGACGAGCCGCCGGGGGCGCGCGAGCTCGACGTGATCGTCAACGGCAGGGTGGCCGCGACCCTGCCGTTCACCCTGACGGGGCCCCGATGACGCCGTCCTTGCCGGAGGCGGCCGGCCAGGCGCGCGACGTCGAGGTCATCGGCATCGAACTGGGCGTCATCTGGCGTCTCGACGAGCGCGGGCGGCTGCCGGGGCCGGAACGCATGGTGATCGGGGCGGCGGCCGACGGCATGGTGGCGGCGGTGGCGCACGACGTGCCCGGCGAAACCGCCGCGCAGGTGCTCGCCCTCGTCGCCCGGAGCGTCCCGCCCCCGCCGGGCAGCCCGCCGGCCGTGCTCGACGACTGCCGCCGCCTCCTGGGCGAGCCCGAGCTGCGGGTGACGGGAGGGCCCAGTTACCAGGTGATCCCTCCCGTCCGGTGGGGCGGCGCGGTGCAGGTGCTCACGTCCGATGCGGCGGAGCACGTCCGGCTCGTACGGTCCCTGCCGCGGCCCGCCGTCTGGGCGGCCGGGGAGTGGGCCGCGCTGCTCGGCGGCGGCGCGGGCGCCCCCTGGGCGATGGTCGCCGCCGACGGGCAGGTGGCGTCCGTCTGCCACACCGCCCGCCTGACCCCGCTCGGGGCGGAGGCGGGCACCTGGACCTCCCCCGCGTACCGGGGCCGGGGGCTGGCCGCCGCCGCCACGGCCCGGTGGTCCGCCCTCCTGCCCGGGATCCGGCTCTTCTACAGCACGAGCGCCGACAACCACTCCTCCCGGCGGGTGGCCCGGCGGCTGGGGCTGCGCACGCTCGGCTGGATCTGGCACCTCACCACATGACGACGCGGCCCGGGTCGATCGGGGTGGTGCGGTCAGGCTCGGCCGCCCGCGTGCAGCACCTCGTGCTGCCATCGGGCGCGCGGCTGGGTGTGCAGGCGCCAGTAGTGCTCGGCGATGTCGTCCGGATCGAAGGCCGTGCCCGGTGCGACGGGCCCGGCGACGGTGACACTGGCCACGTGCACCCCCGACGGCCCGTACTCCTCGTCCAGCATCGCCACCAGCGTCCGGACACCGGCCTTGCCCAGGGAGAGGCTGACGTAGGCGGCCTTGGGCTCGGGCATGCCGCCGGTGACGATGAACGTGCCGCTGCCGCGCCGCGCCATCGCAGGCGCCACGTGCGCGGCCGTGACGAGCGCGCCCACCACGTTGACCGCCCACGCGTCGAGCTGCGCCCGCGCGTCCGCCTCGCCCGGCGAGTCGGGGCGGATGATCGCGGCGTTGTACACCACGACGTCCGGCGTGCCGAGCGCCTCCGCCGCCGCGTCGAGCGCCGCGCGCAGTTCGCCCTCGTCGGCGACGTCGGCCCGGTACGTGCGGGCCCCCTCCAGCCCGAGGGCGTCACCGGAACGCGAGATCAGGGCCACCGGCAGCCCTTCCCCGGCGAACCGGCGGGCCACCGATCGCCCGATCCCCGGCCCCGCGCCGACGATCACTGCTCCAGGCATGTTCCGCTCCTTCACGTTGTTGCGAGTGACAGTCGAGACGGTAAGGCATCACATGGATGTGAAGGTCAAGCACGCGGATGAGAATCGGTGACCTGGCCCGGGAGACCGGGGTGAGCAGGCGGTTGCTGCGTTACTACGAGGAGCAGGGGCTGCTGCGCCCGCACCGGCTGGCGAACGGCTACCGCGAGTACGGCGACGCGGACGTGTCCGCCGTGCGGCACATCCGCACGCTGCTCGCCGCCGGGCTCCCGACGGCCGTGATCGCGCGTCTGCTGGACTGCGTCCACGACGACGACACCGACGGCGACACCGACGGAGACAGGCGGATGGTGCTCAGCGGCTGTCCCGGCATGGTCACGGGGCTGCGGCGCGAGCGCGTGCGCATCGCCGCGGAGATCGACCGCCTCCAGACCTCGCAACAGGCGCTCGACACCATGCTCGGCACCATCCTCGGCCCCCGCCCCGGCACTCCACGTG
>NZ_SSXE01000189.1 GCF_021699195.1 Nonomuraea sp. MG754425
GGGGACTCCTCGGGGGACTCCTCGGGGGACTCCTCGGGGGACGCGGTCGGCGAGCTGGCCCGCCGGCTCTCGGCCGCCTGCGACGGGCCGGTGGACCTGGTGCTCGACCCGCTGTTCGGCGTCCCGGCCGCGGCGGCGGCCCGTACGCTGCGCGCCGGTGGCCGCCTGGTCAACCTCGGCGGCTCGGCGTCGGAGACCTGCCCGCTCGACTCCGCCACCCTGCGCAGCCGTTCGCTGCGCGTCCTGGGATACACCAACAACGAGCTCACGCCCGAGCAGCGGGCGGCGGCCATCGTGTACGTGGCCCGGCAGTCGGCGGCCGGTCGGCTGCGGGTGGCCCACGAGGTGGTGCCGCTGGCGCAGGCCGCGGACGCGTGGCGGCGTCAGGCCACGGGGTCCGCCCGGGGCCGGATCGTCCTGCGTGCCGGGTGACTTCTTTGACCGGCGTCACCACCCGTGTTTGAGTGAGCGGGGGTCGCGCGGGGGCTGGGCGAAACCGTCGGCCCGACCGCTCGCCGCCGACGACCGCGGCGGGCCGCCGACGGAGGGAAGAGGCCAGGCATGATTCTGGTGAGCGGAGCGACCGGCCTCATCGGACGGCGGCTCGTCGAGACGCTGAGCGGCGCGGGCGTCCGGGTGCGGGCGCTCAGCCGCCACCCCGGGACGGCGGACCTGCCGGCCGGCGTGGAGGTGGCGGGCGGCGACCTGGACGATCCGGCGTCGCTGTCGGCGGCCCTGGACGGGGTGGAGGCGGTGCACCTGTACTCCGCCGGGCAGCTCGGCGACGGGTTCGCCGCGGTCGCCGCGCGTGCCGGGGTCAGGCGGGTCGTGGTGATCTCCGGGCTCCACGACGACCCCGCCGCGGTGGAGCGGCCCCTGACCGGGGCCGGGCTGGCCTGGACGCACCTGCTGCCCACCGCGTACGCGTCCAACGCGGTGCGGCACTGGGGCGGCATGATCCGGCACGACGGCACGGTCCGGGCCCCGTACCCGGAGGCGGCGACCGCGCCCGTCCACGAGGCCGACGTCGCCGCCGTCTCCGCGATCGCGTTGCGGGGCGGGCACGAGGGCCGGCGTTACCCGCTGACCGGGCCGCGGTCGCTGACCTTCCGCGAGCAGGTCGCCATCCTGGCCGGTGCGCTGGGGCGTGAGCTGGCCTTCGTCGAGGAGAGCCCGGAGCAGGCCCGCCGGCGGCTCGCCCGCCACCACGTGCCGCTCCCCGTCATCGAGGAGCTCCTGGCCACGTGGGCCGCCGCCGTCGGGGTGCGCGCCGCCGTGTCCCCCGCCGTCGAGCAGCTCACCGGACGGCCTCCGCGCGATTTCGCCCAGTGGGCCGGAGAGCACGCCGGCGACTTCCGCTGACTCCCCCGATCGTCCCTTTCAGCCCGCGTTCATCCGGTGCTCACCGCCTCACCAGGGCGTTCTCCCCTGCCAGGTGACGAGCGGGAAACCGTCGCTTGACAATCCTCACAAACGACCAATAATCTCCGGCGAAAATTGCATCGATTCAAGCAAGCGGAGCTCCTCATCATGAGACCCCCCAGCAGCATCCGCCGCGCGCTGGCCGCCGGGCTGGCCGCCCTGCTCTGCCTGCCGATGGCCGCGCCGCCCGCGTCCGCCGGCGCGACGGGCCGCCACCGGGGCGGCATCGCGCTCGAACGTCTCGATCGCGGCCTCGTGGCCGCCTCCACCAGCGAAGGCGTCTTCCTGAGCTGGCGGCTGCTCGGCGACGAGGTGACCGGGCACGGCACGTCCGGCATGACGGGCGCCGGCT
The DNA here is from genome assembly GCF_021699195.1 of Nonomuraea sp. MG754425. Lineage (GTDB taxonomy): Bacteria > Actinomycetota > Actinomycetes > Streptosporangiales > Streptosporangiaceae > Nonomuraea. The sequence goes on from NZ_SSXE01000189.1 coordinate 1,775, forward strand.
TCCGCGTCTACCGCGACGGCCGCCCGATCGCCACCGTGACCGACAGCACCAACTATCGCGACCCCGCGGGCGCGGCCGGCTCCGAGTACCGGGTGGCCCCGATCGTCCAGGGCCGCGAGGGCCGTCGCAGCGCCGTGGCGACGCCTTGGCTTAAAACGTTTTACGACATTCCGCTGCGGAAACCGGCCGACGGCGTGACCCCGATGGGCGAGGCGTACACGTACACGGCCAACGATCTCAGCGTGGGCGACGTGGACGGCGACGGCCAGTACGAGTACGTGGTCAAGTGGGACCCGTCCAACTCCAAGGACGTCTCGCAGCGCGGCTACACGGGCAACACGTACGTGGACACGTACGAGCTGGACGGCACGCTGCGCTGGCGGCTGGACCTGGGCGTGAACATCCGCTCCGGCGCCCACTACACCCAGTTCCTGGTCTACGACTTCGACGGCGACGGCCGGTCGGAGCTGATGCTGAAGACCGCGCCGGGCACGAAGGCGACCCGGTACGGGCCCGGCGGCCGGGCGGTGTCCGAGCGATTCGTCACGATGCCGCGCGAGGACGTCAAGGCCGGCTACTCCGACACCGACGACTATCGAAAGAGCGCGGCAGACTATTTCGACCATGTTGTCGACATGTTCGAAAAATGGCACGAGCACCCGGAGGTCGTCGCCGGGCGCTGGCCGGCCACGCTGGAGCAGGCGTTCGGCATCGAGCCGCGCTACGACTACCCGCTCTCCCACGCCGACGCCGTCAAGCTGGCCGACCACTTCGTCGACGTCTACGCCCCGGCCCGCAGCGGCAACAACCGGCTGCGCGAGTTCAACGGCTTCGTCCTGACCGGGCCCGAGTACCTGTCGGTCTTCGAGGGGGCCACCGGCCGCGAGTTGCAGACCGTCCACTACAAGCCGGGGCGCGGCGATGACGGCCTGCTGTGGGGCGACTACGCGATGGCCAGGATCGAGCCCGGCAACCGGGTGGACCGGTTCCTGTCGTCCGTGGCCTACCTGGACGGCGAGCACCCGTCGGCGATCTTCTCGCGCGGCTACTACACCCGTAGTACCCTCGTGGCCTACGACTGGGACGGCAGGCGGCTCAAGGAGCGCTGGTTCGTCGACAGCGGCCACGCGCCGATGGCCAACCCGTTCAACGCCGCGCCGCACGGCGTCCCCGGCGGCGACCCCGAGTACGCCGACCTGACCACGCAGGGCTTCCACTCGATGAGCGTGGCCGACGTGGACGGCGACGGCAGGCAGGAGATCGTCTACGGCTCGGCCACCATCGACGACGACGGCGGCCTGCTGTACTCCTCCTTCGGCGTGGCCCCGCCGCAGAGCAGCGTGCCCGGCCAGAACGTCCGCCTCGGCCATGGGGACGCCATGCACGTCGGCGACCTCGACCCCGACCGCCCCGGGCTGGAGATCTGGACCGTGCACGAGGGCGGCCCGTGGGCCCCGTACGGCTGGGCGCTGCGCGACGCCGCCACCGGCGAGGTCGTCCACGGCGGCTACAGCGGGGTGGACACCGGGCGCGGCATGGCCGGCGACATCGACCCGGCCGTGCGCGGCCTGGAGCTGTGGTCGTCGATGCCGCCCGACCAGGCGGTCCAGGCCGGGCTGTGGTCGGCCCGCGGCGACCACCTGGGCCGTGACGCGCCGGGCACGAACATGAGCATCCGCTGGGCCGCCGACATGACCACCCAGCTCGTCAACGGCACCGCCACCACCGTCCTGCAGACGCCGACCGTCGACGATCATCGGCGCGGCCGGCTCCTCACCGCCGAGGGCACGCTGACCAACAACTGGACCAAGGGCAACCCGGGGCTGGTGGCCGACGTCCTCGGCGACTGGCGGGAGGAGTTGCTGGTGCGCACCGCCGACAGCGACGCGATCCGCCTGTACGTGAGCACCGAGCTGACGGACCGGAAGCTGTACACGCTCATGCACGACCCGCAGTACCGGGTCGAGGTCGCCCGGCAGCAGACCGGCTACAACCAGCCCGCCTATCCGAGCTTCTACCTCGGCTCCGACATCGACTGGTCCAAGGTGCCGGTGCCCGGACGCAGGTGATCCCGGGAGTCACGCCCCCGGACACGCGAGGAGGGCGCCCCCCGTCTGGGGAGCGCCCTCCTGGCACGTCGTACGAAGGCGGATCACCGCTCGGCGTTCTTGACCGACACCGGCTGGACCATGGGACCGCTGTCCTTCTTGGACCAGGCGCCGGTGGAGAAGGCCACCGGGTGGTTCTTCCTGCCGACGCCGTCACCCCACTTGGTGACGACGTACTCGATCTCGATGTGGCCCTCGCCGGAGACGCCGTCCACACCCAGGGTGTCCGGGTTGAACCGGCCGCCGGTCAGCTCGGCGAAGGTCTTGGCGTCCAGGTCGAGCATGACGCCACGGTTCGAGGGGTCGCCGGGGCCGCGGTCACCCACGAAGAAAGGCATCTTCTTGCCCTTGTAGATCACGTAGCCCTCGGTCATGAGGGGCCAGCTCGGGCTGGCGACCAGGCCCTTCTGCATGGGCTTGCCGGCGGCGGGCAGGCCGGTGTCACCGGCGCGGCCGGAGGAGTCGTCCCAGAAGTAGGACGCCGTGGTGGAGCCCTTCAGCACACCCTGCTGTTCGGTGGTGCCGAGGTCGGCGTGCGCCGCGGTCGAGCCGATGGTCAGCGCCGTGATAGCGGACGTGGCCAGCACGGCAAGGGATCGCAGGCGAGCAGACATAATAAATTCAGGTCCTTTGTTAGGGGACGGGAACTTTGCACTCGCTTGACGGACGTAGCCGGGCGAAGCGCCATTCGGTCGCTACGTGGAGCGCGAGAGGATCCATCCGATCCGGATCCGTGTCACCCGGGAGGCCCGGCCCCGCTTTTGGTAAGGCGCGGGTCACTCGCTGGCAACACCCACCAAGCTACCCAGCGAAACGGACAAAGGCAAACGAAACCCCATGAATCCGGCAAAGATCTACGTTGCCTGGTAAAGCCCTCACCACACGTCCTTCCGTAGCACCCGCAGAACCCCAAGAGCCATGGGCACGGCGATCCACGCCGCCACCGCCGTCGCCAGCCGGGCGATGCCGCCGCCGTCCAGATCCGCCGCCATCAGGGCGTTCGTGGCGGTGTTGAGATCCAGCCAGCCGGCCACGGCCCGGCCCGGCTCGCCGAGTCCGCGGACGAGGGCCCACACCATGGGATTGAGCAGGTAGATCACGATCGCCGCGGGGCCGTTCAGCAGCAGCAGGCCCAGCGCCTGCCCGGAGGCGGCCGAGAGCAGCGCCGTCGCGATCCAGCCCAGCAGCGGGCCCGGTTCCAGCCGCCAGCCGGCCTCCACGCCCAGCACTGCCGCGGACAGGGCGGTCGCCGGCACCGCCACGAGCAGCCCGAGCAGGCAGGCGGCCACGGACGCGGCCAGAACGGGCAGCAGCTTGGCCGCCAGCACCCGCCCCCGCCGGGGCTCCAGCGTGAACGTGGTGAGCGCGGTGCGGTGGCTCCACTCCCCCGTGATGGTGAGGATGCCGAGCACGGGCAGCAGGGTGCCGGGTGCGAGCGCCGCCGTCCCGGCCAGGACGCGCAGGTCCGCCGGCCCCGTGGTCAGGGCCCGTCCGGCGACCAGCGCGAACGCGGCGGCGACCAGGAGGCCCGTCATGACCAGGCCGGTGCGGGTGTCCAGCAGTTTGCGGGTCTCGACCCGCAGCAGGACGCCGAAGGGGATGCGGCGCGCGGGCCGGGGAGCCGTCGTCATGCCCTGCTCCGATCCGCGCCGGAGGTCAGCTCCAGGAACGTCTGTTCGAGAGTGCGGCCCCGGCCGAGTTCGGCGAGCGTGCCCCGCGCGAGCACCCGGCCCGCGCCGATCAGCACGAGGTGGTCGGCCACCTGCTCCACCTCGTGCAGCAGGTGGGAGCTGAGCAGCACGGCGCAGCCCGAGGCGGCCAGGCCGCGCAGGAGTTCGCGCATCCAGTGGATGCCCTGCGGGTCGAGGCCGTTGGCGGGCTCGTCGAGGATGAGCGCCCTGGGCCGGCCGAGCAGGGCGTGCCCGATGCCCAGGCGCTGCCGCATGCCCAGCGAGTAGCCGCCGACGGCCCGCCCGGCCTCCTTGCCGGACAGGCCCACCAGCTCCAGCACCTCACCGACCCGCGATCGGGGCAGGCCGAGCAGCATCGCGCCCAGCGTCAGCACCTCCCGCCCGGTGCGGCCGGGGTGCTGGGCTCCGGCGTCGAGCAGCGTGCCGACCGCCAGAGCCGGGCACTCCAGCTCCGCGTACGGCCGTCCGAGCACGGTCGCCGCGCCCGAGGTGGGGCGGGCCAGCCCGGCCAGGACGCGCATGGCCGTCGATTTGCCTGCGCCGTTGGGCCCGAGGAACCCGGTGACGGTGCCCTCACCGACGGTGAAGGAAACGTCGTCCAGCGCCTTCACGCCGTGGTACGTCTTGGTGACGCCATGGAATTCGATCACGCGGACCAGTCCACCGGACCGGCCGGGACGGGCTCATCGGACCTGGGGCGAGACTTTCGCGGCCTCGGAAGCCCCACGGCCATGCGCGGATCGACCAAGGTCTACCTGGCGGTGGACCTGGGTCGCTGAGGCCCGGCGCGGGCGTTTCTCTAGGCTGGAGGCCGTGCACGTGCTCCCCGACCGCCTCCGGCGTCCGCCGTCGAAGCCCGCAGGGGCGATGTCCCCTGACGCGCTGGGCTCCGTCGTCCTTTACCTGATCGCGGCCGTCCCGGTCCTGATCTTCTGTCTCATGACGGTCAGCCTCACGGCCCGGCAGGAGGAGGCCGGCGGCCGGTTGCCCATGATCGTGCTGGACCTGGCCGCCGGCGCGGCCGGTCTGATCCTGCTGCACTGGCGGGACCGGTGGCCGTGGCAGGTGGCGCTGATCACGGCCGTGCCGACGGTGTTCGCCTGGACGCTGAACGGCCCGGCCGTCGTCGCGTTCGCCTGGCTGGCCGCGCGCCGCCGGTGGCCGCAGGTCGTGCCGGTCGCGGTGGTGTACTGGCTCAGCGTGATCGGCTCCACCGTGTGGTGGCAGGACAACTGGCGGCTGACCGCCCTCTACGCGCTGGTCGGCGGCGTCGCGATCACCGCGCTCAGCGTCTTCGGCCTCTACCTGCGCGGCCGTCAGGAGCTGGCCGCGGCGCGGACGGCGGCCGCGGACCGGGCGCAGGAGCAGCGGGTCGAGCAGGCCAAGCTCGCCGAGCGGCTCAAGATCGCCCAGGAGATGCACGACGTGCTGGCGCACCGGATCTCGCTGCTGGCGATGCTCGCCGGCGGGCTGGCCTACCGCAAGGACCTCGGCCCCGAGCAGACCCGCGAGACGGCGCTGGCCATCCAGGACAACGCCCACCAGTCGCTCAACGAGCTGCGCGCCGTGCTCGGCACGCTGCGGCGCGACGACGGCGGCCCGGAGGCTCCCCAGCCCACCCTGGACCACCTGGACGCCCTGTTCGACGAGGTGCGCGCGGCCGGCCAGCGGGTCGAGGTGGACGACGACGTGGCCGTCAGGGAGCTGCTGCCGGCCCAGACGGGGCGGCACGCGTACCGGATCGTGCAGGAGGCGCTCACCAACGCGCGCAAGCACGCGCCCGGCAGCCACGTGCGGGCCGAGATCGGCGGGCGGCCGGGGACGGGGCTGCGGATCCGGGTGAGCAACCCGGCCCCGTCCGGCGCGGCGGCCGGTCCCGGCGGGCGGCTGGGGCTGGTCGGCCTGGCCGAACGCACCCGGATGGCCGGCGGCACGATCACCCACGGCGTACGGGACGGGCGTTTCGTCGTGGACGCCCTGCTCCCGTGGGAGGCGTGAGACCCGTGATCAGAGTGGTGATCGTAGACGACGACCCGATGGTGCGCACGGGGCTGCGCCTCATCCTCGGCGGCGAGCCGGACCTGGACCTGGCGGGCGAGGCGGGCGACGGCAGGCAGGCCATGACGGTGGTCGGCGAGCTGCGTCCCGACGTGGTGCTGATGGACATCCGGATGCCCGAGCAGGACGGCCTGACCACCACCGAGCTGCTGCTCAGCCGTCCGAACCCGCCCCGGATCCTGGTGCTGACCACGTTCGACGCCGACGACATGGTGCTGCGCGCGCTGCGGCTGGGCGCGAGCGGCTTCCTGCTGAAGGACACGCCGCCGCCGAAGATGATCGAGGCGGTGCGGGCGGCGGCGAGGGGCGAGCCGGTGCTGTCGCCGAGCGTCGCGCGGCAGGTGATCGCGGCGGCCACCGGCCGGTACGAGCCGTTGCGCCCGCAGGCCGCGCGCGAGCTGGCCACGCTCACCGAGCGTGAGCGCGAGGTCGCGGTCGAGGTGGCCAGGGGCGGTTCCAACGCCGAGATCGCCAGGGCCCTGTCGGTGAGCGTGGCGACCGTGAAGGCCTACATCACCCGCATCTTCGCCAAGCTGGGCACCGACAACCGGGTGCACGTGGCGATGAAGGTCCGCGACGCGGGCCTGCTCTGAGGGCTGCTTCGAGGGCCCGCTCAGCTCGCCGCTCAGCCCGCAGGGGCGGGGTCGAGCGGCGCGGTGCTGCGCCGCACGACGAGGGTGGTGGCCAGCTCGATGCGGGTGCCGGCGGGGCCCTTGGGGTGGGTCAGCTCCTCGTACACGAGCCGGACCGCCTCGTTGGCCATGTCGTCGAGCGGCTGGCGGACGGTGGTGAGCGGCGGGGAGAGCATCTCGCACAGCAGCGAGTCGTCGAAGCCGACGACGGACAGGTCGCCGGGCACGCGCAGGCCGCGCTCGGTGGCGGCCTGGTAAACGCCGGCGGCCTGCAGGTCGTTGCCGGCGAAGACGGCGGTGGGCGGGTCGTCGCGGTCGAGCAGTTCGCCGCCGAGCGCCTTGCCGCTGCCGACCAGGAAGTCTCCGTGCCGGGTGAGCGCGGGGTCGGAGTCGATCCCGAAGGTGCGGTGGGCGGCCAGGTAGCCCTCGTAGCGGTCGAGCGTGCACTGCGTGTCGAGGGGCCCGCCGATGAAGGCGATCCTGGTGTGCCCGAGTTCGAGCAGGTGCGTGGTGGCCATGACGCCGCCGAGCCAGTTGGTGGCCCCCACGGTGGACAGGCGCGGGTCGCGCTGGCCGACGGGGTCGAGCAGGACGAGCGGCACGTGCAGCAGTTCCTCGATGGCGGTGATCTCGCGCTGGTCGGCCCGGGAGAGCACCAGGACGATGCCGTCGGTGTTGCGCTTGCGCACCATCCCGATCCAGCGGCGCAGGTCGAAGTCGGCGCGCGCGGAGGAGGTGACGACGAGGGAGAAGCCCCAGCGGGCCGCCGCCTTCTCCGCGCCGCTGATGAGCACCTGCGCCCAGGGGGAGCCGAGGCCGTCGATGAGCAGGTCGACGACGCCGACGCGGGGCGAGGCAGGCGGGCGCGGGGCCTCGTATCCGGAGGTTCTGACCGCTTCGAGGACCTTGTCCCTGGTGGCGGCGGAGACGTGTTTCTTGCCGCTCAGAACCTTGGAAACCGTCGGCACCGACACTCCGGCCGCCGCCGCGACGTCGGCCAGCGTGGCTCGAGGCACAGGACCTCCTGTATGGCGGTGATGCCACCGTGCGGAGGCATCGGAAGCTGAAACTTTCGGAAAACCACCCGAGATCAGGGGGCTCTCTCACCAGCGGAATCGGCGCGGGACCTGCGTTCGATCGGGACTGTTGACAGAGCTCTGAGCAGGACCCTACCGTAACTGATCGGCAATGTCACGATAATCTTTCGGAAAGTCGATCAGAAACTTTCCGCTTTTCTCTCCACCGAACGAGGGTGTATGCCTGCACGTGTTGAGCCGGAGACGGCCGGACGCCGGTCGCGGCGGGTCGAGGAACTGCTGGCGGAGATGACGCTCGGCGAGAAGCTCGCGCAACTCGTCGGCGTGTGGCTGAACGTCAACCGCGACGAGGGCGTGGTGGCCCCGCTGCAGGACGCGATGCAGGGCGAGGACGTCGAGTTCGAGGCGTTCGCCAAGGACGGCGTCGGCCAGATCACCCGCCACTTCGGCACCCGGCCGGTCGATCCGGAGTGGGCCCGCTCGGCGCTGGCCGGCCGGCAGCGCTGGCTGCGCGAGAACACCCGGCTGGGCATCCCGGCCCTCGCGCACGAGGAGTGCCTGACGGGGCTGGCGGCCTGGCGGGCCACCACGTACCCGGTGCCGCCGGCGTGGGGCGCGTCGTTCGACCCCGTCCTGGTCGAGGAGATGGGCCGCCGGATCGGGGCGAGCATGCGCTCGCTCGGCGTGCACCAGGGCCTGGCCCCCGTCCTCGACGTGATCCGCGACCAGCGGTGGGGCCGGGTCGAGGAGTGCATCTCCGAGGACCCGTACGAGGTCGCCACCATCGCCGCCGCCTACGTGCGCGGCGTGCAGTCCACGGGCGTGATCGCCACCCTCAAGCACTTCGTCGGCTACTCCAACTCCCGCGCCGGGCGCAACCTCGCCCCCGTGCACGCGGGCCCGCGCGAGGTGGCCGACACGCTGCTGTTCCCGTTCGAGGTCGCCGTACGCGACGCGGGCGCGGGCTCGGTGATGAACTCCTACGCCGAGATCGACGGCATCCCCGTCGCCGCCGACGCCCACTACCTCACCGAGATCCTGCGCGAACGCTGGGGCTTCGACGGCACCGTGGTCGCCGACTACTTCGCCGTGGCCTTCCTGCACACCCTGCACGCGGTGGCCGCGGACGCCGGCGACGCCGCCGTGCAGGCGTTGACCGCGGGCATCGACGTCGAGCTGCCGACCGGGGTGACCTACCTGGAGCCGCTGCGGGAGGCGGTGGCCGCAGGCCGGATCGACGAGTCGCTGATCGACCGGGCGCTGCGCCGCGTGCTGCGGCAGAAGGCCGACCTGGGGCTGCTCGACGACGACTACGACCCGGAGCCGCAGGGCCCGATCGACCTCGACGAGCCGGCCGCGCGAGAGCTGGCGCGGCGGCTGGCGGAGGAGTCGGTCATCCTGCTGGCCAACGACGGCGTGCTGCCCCTCGCGCGGGGCGGGAAGGTCGCGGTCGTCGGGCCGAACGCCGACGACGTGGCCGCGCTGTTCGGCTGCTACTCCTTCGTCCAGCACGTGCTGCCGCACTTCCCCGGCGTCGAGACCGGCATCGCCGCCCCCACCCTGCTGGAGGCGCTGCGCGCGGAGCTGCCCGGTGCGGAGATCGTCACCGCGAAGGGCACCGGCGTGGACGACGGCGACCGCACGGGCATCCCCGCCGCCGCCCGGCTGGCGGCCGGCTCCGACGTGACCGTCCTCGTGCTGGGCGACCGGTCGGGGCTGTTCGGCCGGGGCACCTCGGGCGAGGGCTGCGACGCCGAGAGCCTCGACCTGCCGGGCGCGCAGCGGGAGCTGGCCGAGGCGGTGCTGGCCACCGGCACGCCGACCGTGGTGGTGCTGATGACGGGCCGCGCCTACGCCGTGCCCGCGATCATCGAGGACGCCGCCGCGGTCGTGCAGGCGTACTTCCCCGGGGAGGAGGGCGCGGGCGCGATCGCCCGGGTGCTCAGCGGCGCGGTGAACCCGTCCGGCCGGCTGCCGATGAGCATGCCGCGGGCCACCGCCGGGCAGCCGTACAGCTACCTGCACCCGAAGCTCGGCGGGGCCGGGTCGGTCAGCAACCTCGACCCCGCTCCCGTCCTGGCCTTCGGGCACGGTCTGAGCTACACCCGCTTCGGCTACACCGGCCTCACCGTCGAGCCCGAGGTCCGGGCCGGGGAGCCGGTCCGCTGCTCGGTCGTGGTGCGCAACACCGGCGAGCGGGCCGGCGCGGAGGTGGTGCAGCTCTACGTCTCCGACCGGATCGCCTCGGTCACCCGTCCGCTCGCCCAGCTCGTCGGGTACGCCCGCGTCGAGCTGGAGCCGGGCCAGAGCGTCCGGGTCGCGTTCGACGTGCCGGCCCGGCTGCTGTCGTTCACCGGCAGGGACGGGCGCCGCGTGGTCGAGCCCGGCGAGGTCGGCGTGTCCGTGCGCCGTTCGGCCGCGGACGTGGTGGACGAGCGGACGGTCACGCTGACCGGGCCGGCGTACGCGTTCACCGGGGACGAGCGGCGGCTGACGGACGTAACGATCGAAGATCACGACTGACGGGAGCAGTGGCATGTCAGCACGTATGGAGAATTTCCGCCGGCGGGTGGGTGGTCTCGCGTTCGGCGGTGACTACAACCCCGAGCAGTGGGATCGGCCGGTCTGGGAGGAGGACGTCCGGCTGATGCGCGAGGCCGGCGTCAACGCGGTCAGCCTGGGCGTGTTCGCGTGGGGCTCGCTGGAGCCCGAGCCCGGCAGGTACGAGTTCGGCTGGCTGGACGAGATCATGGATCTCCTCCACGACAACGGCGTCAGCGTCAACCTGGCCACCCCGACCGCGTCGCCGCCGGTCTGGCTCACGCACCTGCACCCCGAGGTGTTCCCCATCAGGGAGGACGGGCACCCGTTCGGCTTCGGCAACCGGCTGCACTACGACCCGTCGTCGCCGATCTACCGCGAGTACGCGGCCCGGATCACGACGAAGCTGGCCGAGCGGTACTCCTTCCACCCGGCGCTGGCGATGTGGCACATCAGCAACGAGTACGGGCCCACCTCCTACGGCCCGGCCGCCTCGATCGCCTTCCGTGCCTGGCTCCGGCGCAGGTACGGCACCCTCGACCGGCTGAACGAGGCGTGGACCACCCGTTTCTGGGGCCAGGTCTACACCGACTGGGAGCAGATCGACGTCCCGCACATCCCCCGTACCTGGATGAACCCCACCCGCCGGCTCGACTTCAAGCGCTTCACCTCCGACGCGCTGCTGGAGTGCTACCTCGCCGAGCGGGACATCGTGCGCTCCTTCCGCGACGACATCCCGGTCATGACCAACTTCATGCGCTTCTTCCGGCACGCCGACTACTGGAAGTGGGCCCCGGAGGAGGACGCCGCCGCGCTCGACATCTACCCGAACCCGGCCGACGCCGACTCGCACGTGTCGGCGGCCTTCAACTACGACCTGTTCCGCTCGCTCAAGGGCGGCCAGCCGTGGATGCTGATGGAGCAGTCGAGCAGCGCGGTCAGCCAGTGGCAGCTCAACATCGTCAAGGAGCCGGGACGGATGCGGCTCGGCTCGCTGCAGGCGGTGTCGCGGGCAGCCGACTCGGTGATGTTCTTCCAGTGGCGGGCCAGCCGCGGCGGGCAGGAGCGCTTCCACTCGGCGATGCTGCCGCACTCCGGGCCCGACTCGCGCACCTTCAGGGAGATCACCGACCTCGGGCGGGAGGTCGGGCTGCTGGCCCCCGTCGCCGGGACGCGGTCGCAGGCGGACGTCGCGATCATGTTCGACTGGGACGGCTGGTGGGGGCTGGAGGAGGTCTTCGGCCTGCCGCGCTCCGACTTCAGCTACACCGACACCGTCATGCGGCACTACACGCCGCTGTGGGAGCGCCACCACGCCGTGGACGTGGTCAGCCACGCCTCGCCGCTCGACGGGTACCAGGTGCTGGTCGTGCCGAACGCGTACCTGATGGACGACGAGGGCGTCGAGCGCGTCCACGAGTTCGCCAGGAACGGCGGGACCGTGATCATGTCGTTCTTCTCCGGGGTCGTGGACGCCGACAACCGGGTGCGGCCCGACGGCTACCCGGGCGCGTTCCGCGCGCTGATCGGGGCCAAGATCGACGAGTACTGGCCGGCCAGGCCGCACGAGGAGTTCGCCGTGACCTTCGCCGACGGGCGGCGCGCCACGGCGTCCTGGTGGCGCGACGACCTGCACCTGGAGACCGGCAAGGCGCTGGCCACGTACGCGGACGGGCTGCTGGAGGGGCGGGCCGCCGTCGTCGAGAACCGTTACGGCTCCGGGCGCGTCGTCTACTTCGCGACCCTGCTGGAGCAGGAGGCGTTCGACGCCACGCTGTCCCAGGTCGTCGCCGAGGCGGGCGTGCGCTCGCGCTTCGACGGGGTGCCCGCGCACGTGGAGTGCACCGTGCGGGCCGACTCCGAGCACGACTTCGTCTTCCTGCTCAACCACAGCGCCGAGCAGGGCGCGTCCGTCCCCGTGGGAGGGACGGGGACGGACCTGCTCACCGGCCGGGCGGTCACGGGCGAGGTCGCGCTGGAGCCGCTGGGCGCGGCGGTGGTCCGGCTCCCCCGGGCCTGACCGCCCTGGCGGGCCGCGCCGGGTTCCGGCGTGGCCCGCTCCGGTCGCAGCGGGCCGGCCGGCCTCATCCGGCCGTCCATGACGATGGGTTCGCGCCTGGTTCGTGGCGGATGCGCCGGGATCGAACCGGGGTGGCCGATGATCGACCGGCGTTCCGGCGGATCGGGCGTCCAGGTCGGTCGGCTCCACCGCGGTCTCAGCGCCGGGGAACGCTCCCTGCGGGGCCGGCCGGCCGGTCCCCGGTGGCACCCGCGTGGGCGAGCGCGACCTCGACGGCGGGCCGGTGGGCGGCGAGCAGGCCGGGTGTCCAGCCGGCGGGGCCGTGCACGATGTCGTGGGTGACGATCCGGTAGATCAGCGCCCGCACCAGCATCTGGCCCCACTCCGGCAGGTGCGCCCAGCGGGCGGCCAGCGCGGGCCGGGCGCCGTACCAGCACAGCGCGTCGGCGACGGCGACCGCCGCCGCCCAGGACGGGGGCCGCCAGTAGACCGGCCAGTCGATGATCGCCGGAGGCCGCCCGGCGGCGAACAGCACGTTGCCCGGCAGGTCCCCGTGCACGGCCTGCGACGGGAGCTCGACGGGGCGGCGCGCCCGCACGAGGGGCTCCAGCAGGCCCGCCGCGCCGGACGGGACGGGCGGCTCCTCCCACGCCACCCGGTCGCCGCGGGTCCAGGGATTGTCACGCACGTCCAGGAAGGACGGCCGGGGCAGGTGCGCGATCGCCTCGTGGAAGGCGGCCCCGGCGCGCAGCACGTCGTCCTGCCTGCCGGTGTCGGGCTCCCCCGCCACCAGCCGGGACGCCTCCCAGCCCCCGGCCGTCCAGGCCCCGTCCGCCGCCGCCACCGGGCGGGCGATCCGGAACGCGGGCGAGTCTGGCAGGGCGGCGAGAACGCCGGCGCGCCAGAGGGTCTCGGGGAGGAAGTCGATCCGCTTGAGCGCCAGCGCCCCGGCCCGCCACGCCCCTCCCATCCAGACCGGCTCCGCCGCCGCCACCCCGAAGGCGGCCAGCACCTCGGGCGGCACACGCTCCCCTGGCTCGCTCATCGGGTGGCGGCCGGCGTGGCGGCGAGCCAGGCGTGCACTGTGCGCGGGCGCACGGTGCTCTCCAGATGGACGTGCAGGTGCGCCTTCGGCAAGGTCCGTACGTCTCTCACGTGCGCCAACCCTATGGCCCCACCCCGGCCGCGCGCAGCCGGGTATCCGGGCGTACGGTCGCTTGTGGGGCCCTTCGCGGGAGGAGCGGATCATGCCTGTCGTCTTGGTTCACGGTGTTCCGGAGACCCCGTCCGTCTGGGATCCGTTGCGTGCGGCGCTGCGCCGCGAGGACGTGCGCGCGCTGCGGCTGCCCGGCTTCGGCTGTCCCCGTCCGCCGGGCTTCGGCTCGACCAAGGAGGAGTACGTGGCCTGGCTAGCCGCCGAACTGGAGTCGATGGAGGACGAGGAGATCGACCTCGTCGGCCACGACTGGGGCGGCGGCCTGGTGGCGCGGCTGGTCAGCCTGCAGCCCGAGCTCGTCCGCTCCTGGGCCTCCGACGCCACCGCGCTGGCCCACCCCGACTTCCGCTGGCACGACGTCGCGCGGCTCTGGCAGACGCCGGGCGCGGGCGAGCAGTTCTGGGAGCGGCTGCCGCTGACGCCGGTCGAGGAGCGCGCCCGTGCGTTCGAGGGCTTCGGGATGCCCGCCGAGCACGCGTTGTCGATCGCGGCCGGGATGGACGCGGTGATGGGCGAGAGCGTCCTGGCCCTCTACCGGTCGGCGGTGCGCGTGGCGGCGGAATGGTCTGCGGCGTTCACCGACATTCCCGCGCCGGGGCTGGTGCTGGTGCCGTCCGACGACGCATACCTGCCGGCGGAGGTGTCGCGGGCGAGCGCGGCCAGGGCGGGCGCGACGGTGGCCGAACTGCCGGGGCTCGGTCACTGGTGGATGCTCCAGGACCCGGCGGCCGGGGCGGCCAGGCTGGAGGAGTTCTGGGGGGAGGCGGCCGGGTAGCCGGCCGGACCGGCGCGGGCTTACGCGGGCGGGACCTGCGCGAACGGGCTACACGGGCGGGCGTCGGGTGAGGCGGAGCTTCGACTGCTTGTGCGGCGTCCGCTCCCAGTCGTCCATGAACGTCGCGTCGAAGCCGTACTGCCCGGCCAGCGTGACGAGCGTCTCGGTGCGGTAGTAGAAGTCCTCGCGCAGCACCTGGTGCTCCTCGCCCTCGGTGCGGTCGAAGGTGAAGTCGAACCACGCGCCCGGCCGCATCACCCGTCCCACGTGGGCGAAGCACTCCTCGATCACCTCCAGCGGGGAGTGCGAGAAGACGCTGTGCGCGTGGACGACGTCGAAGTGCGCGGCCGGCAGGAAGGCGAGGCGCAGGTCACGGACCGGGGTGAGGTGCGGCAGCTTGTCCGCCAGCCCGTGCCGGACGATCGTGTCCTGGGCGGCCATGAGGATGTCGGGCGAGATGTCCACGCCGTAGTAGTTGCCGGTGTGCAGGTGGCCGATGAACAGGTGGCCCGCCCGCAGGTTGCCGCAGCCGATCTCCAGCATCCGGCACTCGGGCTTCAGCCCGTGCTCGACCAGGTAGTCGAACTGCATGCGGCCCAGCGCCAGCCACCGCTTGTGGGTGTGCGAGCCGACCGCGCCCTCGGGGTCGCGGGCGGTGTCGGACCTCATGACGGCGCGGTAGTAGCCGACGTGGTCGCGGGTGCGCAGCCCCAGCCACGTGTCGCGGGCCAGCCGCCGCAGGTGGGGGAGGATCTTCCGCGGGTGCTTGATGGCGTACGTCGCCTGGTGGGCGAGGCTTGAACGGGAGCGAGTCACGTTCTGGAATCTAGGTCAGGGCGACGGGCCGCCAAAGAGCCGCGGCGGCAGTCTTGGTTTCCGTTTGCGCAGCCTTTCAGTCCGCCTTTCAGTCCGGCACCCCCCTGGGCGCACGTCAGGGGAGGTCCGGCCGCTAGCTGAGGTAGTCGCGCAGCGCCAGCGAGCGGGACGGGTGGCGCAGCTTGGACATCGTCTTGGCCTCGATCTGGCGGATGCGCTCGCGGGTGACCCCGTAGACGCGGCCGATCTCGTCGAGGGTCATGGGCTTGCCGTCCGTGAGGCCGTACCGCATGCTGATCACGCCCGCCTCGCGCTCGGAGAGCTGGTCGAGCAGGGCCCGCAGTTGCTGCTGGAGCAGCGTGAACGAGACGGCGTCGGCCGGAGAGACGGCCTCGACGTCCTCGATCAGGTCGCCGAACTCGCTGTCGCCCTCCTCGCCCAGCGGCGTGTGCAGGGAGATCGGCTCGCGCCCGTAGCCCTGGACCTCGATGACGCGGTCGACGTCGAGTTCGCACTCCTTGGCGATCTCCTCGGGGGTGGGCTCGCGGCCGAGGTCGCTCTGCAGCCGCCGCTGCATCCGCGTGACCTTGTTGATCAGCTCGACCATGTGCACGGGGATGCGGATGGTCCGGGCCTGGTCGGCCATGGCCCGGGTGATGGCCTGCTTGATCCACCAGGTGGCGTACGTGGAGAACTTGTAGCCGAGGCGGTAGTCGAACTTCTCGATCGTCCGGATCAGGCCCAGGTTGCCCTCCTGGATCAGGTCGAGGAACAGCATGCCGCGACCGGTGTAGCGCTTGGCGATGGAGACCACGAGCCGCAGGTTGGCCTCCAGCATGCGGCGCTTGGCCCGCCCGCCGTCGGCGGCGATCCACTCGAGGTCGGCGCGCAGGTCGTCGGGCAGGCCCGGTTCGGTGTCGAGCCGCTCCCTGGCGAACAGCCCCGCCTCGATGCGCTTGGCCAGGTCGATCTCCTGCTCGGCGGTGAGCAGCGGCACGCGGCCGATCTCCTTCAGGTACGCCTTGACCGAGTCCGCGCCGACGACCGTGCCGCCGTCGGCGATGTTGTCGTCCAGCTCGAGAACCTCTGCTGCTTGGGACAAAACACTCTCCTCGCTCGCTTTGGATGATTGGACGGCGGCCTGAACTTAGGTCACACATAATTTTAGATGCCCCCAAAAGCAGGGGCGACCTAAAGCAAGGTCGGACCTAAATTTTTGTGGAAGACTGCGGCCATGAGCACCGACACCTTGGGCTTGAGGGAACAGAAGAAGCGGGAGACCCGGCAGGCCATCTCCGACCACGCTACCCAACTGTTCCTGGAACGCGGCTTCGACCGGACGACGATCGCCGACATCGCCGCCGCGGCCAGGGTGGCCAAGATGACCGTCACCAACTACTTCCCGCGCAAGGAGGACCTGGCGCTCGACCACCACGCGGACTTCGCGGCCGGGCCGGCACTGGCGGTCGCGCAGCGCGAGCCGGGCGAGTCGGCATTGGCGGCGGTGCGGCGGGCGTACCTGGCGGCGCTGGACCGGCGCGACCCGGTCATCGGCTTCACCGGACGCGACTTCGCCCGGATGGTCGCCGACAGCCCGACCCTGGCGGCCCGCCTGCGCGACCTGCACGACCAGCGGGAAGAGGCCCTGGCCGCGCAGCTCATCCGCGAGACCCCCGAGGACCCGGTCGCGGCCAGGGCCGTGGCCGCCCAGCTCGCGGCGGCCGACCGCCTGCTCTTCCGCGAGCTGCGGGCCCGCGTGCTGGCGGGCGAAGACGCCCTGGGCGGCCCCCGAACGGCCGGCCCTCCAGATACAGCACGCTCGGAGACGGGACGCACGGGCGCGGGACACCTGGGCACGAGACACGCCCTCAGCACCACCAGGCACCCGGACACCGGGCACCCGGACACGGGGCACGCCGTCGGCACGACCAGGCACCCGGACACGGGGCACGCCGTCGGCACGACCAGGCACCCCGACAGGGGCCACGCCCACCGCGACGAGGCGCACCGGCACGCGGCCGGCCCGAGCGGACGCGAAGAATCGCGCCGGGCGTCCAGGCATGACGACCCGCACCACGCCGACGGGCAAGGGCACCACGCGGCCCCCCATCACCTGGACAGACTCCAGGACCCGCACCCCGTGGACGGCAGCGGCGCCATCGCCGGTGCGCTGGCCGCGATCGCCCGCCGGGTCTTCGGTCTGCTGGAGCCGTCCATCGGCGGCTACGCCGTCCGCTGAACGCGCGCAACCGCGCTCACCCGTCCACCCCAAACGCGCACCCCCGCCCACCGAAACGAGCCCACACGCCGACCACCCCACACG
>NZ_SSXE01000190.1 GCF_021699195.1 Nonomuraea sp. MG754425
CTGCCTGGTCGTGGACGACGTGCACTGGGCGGACGAGCCGACGTTGCGGGCGCTGACGTTCTGCCTGCGCAGGCTGCGCGTGGACCGGGTGATGGCGGTGCTGATGCTGCGCGACGCCGCCGCGCTGACCGGCCCCGAGGGGCTGCTGCGGCTGGTCGGGGCGGGCGCGACGCGCCGGGTGCGGGTGTCCGGGCTGGCCGCGCCCGAGGTGGCGGCGCTGGTGGACGGGCTGGGCGCGGGTCCGGTGTCGCGGCGCGGGCTGGCGCGGCTGGTCGAGCACACCGAGGGGGTGCCGCTGCACCTGCGGGCGCTGCTGGAGGAGGTGCCGGCGGCGGCGCTGGACGACCTGGGGCAGCCCCTGCCCGCGCCCCGCTCGTACGGGCTGCTGGTGCTGGCGAAGGTGGCCCGGTGCGGGACGCCGGCGCGGGAGCTGATCGGCGCGGTGAGCGTGCTGGGCCTGTCGTGCCCGCTGCACCTGGCCGCCGGGGTGGCCGGGGTGGCGGAGCCGTTGCCCGCGCTGGAGCAGGCGGTACGGGCGGGCGTGCTGCTGGCGCGGTCCTCGGTGCGCGGCCCGGTGGCGGCGTTCGCGCACCCGCTGGACCGCGCGGCGGTCTACCGCGACCTCGGCCCCGCGCACCGGTGCGCGCTGCACGCGCGGGCCGCGCTGGTGGCGGAGGGCGGGCAGGCGCGGCTGCGGCACCGGATCGGGGCGGTGGCGGGCCCGAGCCCGGAACTGGCGGCCGAGCTGGCGGAGCTGGGCCGGGCGCAGGTGCGGCTGGGCGCGTTCGGCAGCGCGGCCGAGCATCTCGAGGCGGCGGCGGAGCTGGCGGGCGATCCGGCCCCGCTGGCCGCGGAGGCGGTGGAGGCGCTGCTGCTGGACGGCCGGGTGGAGGAGGCGGCCCGGCTGACGGCGGGCCTGCCGCAGGACGCCCACCCGGCGGTGCGCGGCTACGCGCTGGGCCATCTGGCGATGGTGCGCGGCCAGGTCGAGCAGGCCCGCGCGCACCTGGTGACCGCCTGGGAGCGGGCGGGGCCGTCCGAGTCGGGGCTGGCCGCCCGCGCGGCGCAGCAGCTCGCCATGCTCTGCCTGGTCAAGGCGGAGGGCAGGCAGGCGGCCCGCTGGGCGGAACGTGCCAGGAACTCCCCCGGTCACAGTTTCAGCATCGACTACAACCGATACACGCTGCTGGCCGGGCTGGGCGTGTCCGGGCGGATCGAGGCCGCGCTCGCGGCCACGACCGACCTGCCGGCCCCGTCGGCGGCCTCGATCGCGGAGCTGGACGCGCTGCTCGGCCGCGGGGTGCTGCGCACGTGCAGCGACGACCTGCCGGGCGGGCTGGCCGACCTGTCGGGCGCGGTCGCGGCCTGCGGCGAGCGCTCGGTGCCGTTCCGCATGCTGGCGACGGCGATGCTGGGCCAGGCGGAGTACCGGGCGGGCCGCTGGGACGACGCCGGCCTGCACACCGAGACCGCCGCGTCCGTGGCCGACGACGCCGACCAGCGCTGGCTCGCGCCGGTCTGCCACGCGCTGGCCGCGCTGGTCCCGGCCGCCCGCGGCGACTGGACGGCCGCGGAGGCGCACGTGCGGGCGGCCCTGTCCGCCGGCGAGGGCGCGGGCGTGGACGCGGTGGCGTCGCTGGCGTACGCGTGCACGGCCGCCGCGCACCTGGCCGCGGCCCGGGGCGACCACGGCGCGACGGTGACGGCGCTGGATCCGCTGCTGGCGGTGAAGGTGCACGACGTCGTCTACGAGCCCGGCATCGTGCAGTGGCTGGACCTGCTGATCGACGCCCTGGTGGCGCTGGGCGAGCTGGAGCGGGCGCAGTCGCACCTGGCCGGGATGGAGCGGCTGGCCGGGCGGCGCGGGCGGCGCTCCGCGCTGGCGGCGGCGGCCCGCTGCCGGGGCGGCCTGCACGCGGCCCGGCACGAGAACGACCTGGCCGAGACCGCGTTCGCGGCCGGGCTGGCGCAGGCGGGCGTGGCGGGGCTGCCGTTCGACGAGGCGCGGCTGCGGCTGGCGTACGGGCGGTTCCTGCGCCGGCTGGGGCGGCGCAGGCAGGCGCAGGCGCAGCTCGAACCGGCGCTGGCGCTGTTCACCCGGCTGGGCGCGCTGCCGTACGCGCAGCGGTGCGAGCGGGAGCTGTCCGCGTGCGGGCTGCCGCGGGCGGAGGCGGGGGCCTCGCCGCTGATGCGGCTGACGCCGCAGGAGCAGGCGGTGGCGCGGCTGGTGGCGACCGGCATGACGAACCGGCAGGTGGCCAGGGAACTGGTGCTGAGCGTGAAGACGATCGAATACCACCTGGGCAACGCGTTCGCCAAGCTCGGGGTCAGCTCGCGGGTGGCGCTGACGACCAAGATCCGGCCGCTGCCCGAGTGAGGCTCGGCCGTGGGTCGCCGGCCTTCCGCCGGGATCGCGGCGGGGTGCTGGGCTACTGTGGTGCCGACGATCATCTGGGGGCGTCGTGGACCAGTTCGTGCTGCTCATGCTGGTGTCGCTGGGGGCCCTGGTCACGGTTCCGCTGGGCGAGCGGCTGCGGGTGCCGGCGCCGGTGCTGATGACGCTGCTGGGCATCCTGCTGGCGGTGCTGCCGTTCGTCCCGAACGTGGACGTTCCGCCCGGCATCGTGCTGCCGCTGCTGCTGCCGCCGCTGCTGTACGCGGCGGTGCAGCGCACGTCGTGGCGGCAGTTCGCGGCCAACTGGCAGCCGATCTTCCTGCTGGCGGTGGCATTGGTGTTCGTGACGACGGCGGCCGTGGCGGGGGTGGCGCACGCGCTGGTGCCGGGGCTGCCGCTGGCGGCGGCCGTCGCGCTGGGCGCGCTGGTGGCGCCGCCCGATCCGGTGGCGGCCACGGCGGTGGCGGGCCGGCTGGGGCTGCCCAGGCGCATGGTGTCGCTGCTCGAAGGCGAGGGGCTGTTCAACGACGTGACCGCGATCGTGCTCTACCACGTGGCGATCGCGGCCGTCGTGACCGGCTCCTTCTCCTGGCCGGGGGCGCTGGCGGAGTTCGGGCTGTCGGCCGTGGTGGCCGTGCTCGTGGGGCTGGCGCTGGGCTGGCTGGGCGGCCGGCTGATGGCGGTGCTGGGCGACGCGACGCTGCAGGTGGGGCTGTCGCTGCTGGTGCCGTTCGCGGCGTACGCGCTGGCCGACGTACTGCACGGCTCGGGGGTGCTGGCCGTGCTGACTTGCGCGTTCTACCTGGGTGACCGGATGTCCGACGCGGACGACGTGTTGGGCAGGTTCGCCTCCGCGACGTTCTGGCAGGTCGTGGACACGCTCGTGACCGGGGTGGCGTTCGGGCTGATCGGGCTGGAGTTGCACGCCGTGTTCGGCACCGTGCACGGCCGGCTCTGGACGGTGCTCGGCTGGAGCGCCGCGGTGGTCGGGGCGGTGGTGCTGGTCCGGCTGGTGTGGCTGCTCCCCGCGGCGTGGCTGGCCAGGAAGGCTCGCGGCTCGGACGCCACCGAGGTCCCGCTGAGCTGGCGCGAGACCCTGGTGATGTGGTGGGCGGGCATGCGCGGGGTGGCGTCGGTGGCGCTCGCGCTGGCCATCCCGCTGGAGGTGGCGGACGGCTCGCCGTTCCCGGGGCGGGCGGTCATCGTGGTCGTCGCGTTCGCCGTCATCCTGACGACGCTGATCGTGCAGGGGCTGACGCTGCCGTGGCTGGTGGCGCGGCTCGGCGTCAAGGCCGACACGGCGGCCGAGCGGGAGCTGGAGAAGGTGCTGGCGATCCGCGCGGCCAAGGCGGCCAAGCGGCGGCTGCGGGAGATCGACGAGGCCGAGGACCTGCCGGACGACGTCGTCGAGGTGCTGACCCGGCGGATGCTGGAGTTCGGGGTGCGGATCAGCCCGGAGGCGGCCGACGAGGAGCGGCGGGAGGCGTACGAGCAGCGGGCGCGGCGGGTCCGGCTGCTGCGGCGGGTGCAGGGCGAGATGATGTCGGCCGCCAGGCAGGCGGTGCTGGAGGCGCGGCGGGACCCGAGCGCCGACCCGGTCGTGGTGTCGCGGGTGCTGCGCCGGCTCGACGCGCGCAGCCTGCGCTGAGCCCGCTAGGGCGGGGGGACGAAAGGCCCGGCCGTGTTGGTGGTGCGCGACGAATCCCCGCGCCCCCGCCATGGCATAACGTCGGCCTGGGGGTTCGGACCGAAAGGTGGAGCGTTGATCGAGGTCAGGGAGCTTCATGAGATGGCGGAGATCGAACGCGTGGACGCGCTGTTCGACGACATCTGGCATTTCGCCCCTGGCGCGCCGCCCGTCACGATCGAGCTGATGCGGGCGCTGTCGCACGCGGGCGGCTACGTGGCCGGCGCCTTCGACGGGGACGAGCTCGTCGGCGCCTCGGTGGGCTTCTTCGCGGCGGATCGCACGCTGCACTCGCACGTCACGGGCGCGACCCGGCACGGCGCGGGCCTGGAGCTCAAGCTGCACCAGCGGCTGTGGGCCCTGGAACGCGGGCTGGAACGCATCACCTGGACCTACGACCCGCTGGTGCGCCGCAACGCGCACTTCAACCTGGCCAAGCTGGGGGCCAGGCCGCTGGAGTACCTGCCGTGCTTCTACGGCCTGCTCGACGACGCGATCAACCAGGGTGACGAGACCGACCGGCTGCTCGCCTCGTGGCCGCTGACCGCGCCGCACGTGGAGGCGCTGGCGCGGCACGAGCCGTACGAGCCGTCGTGGCCGCGGGACGCGGTGGTGGCGCTGGCCGACGAGGCCGGACGTCCGGTGGCCGGGCCGGTGGACGCCCCGGCGGTGCTGGTGGCGGTGCCCGCGGACATCGAGGTGCTGCGCCGGGCCGATCCGGGCGCGGGCAAGGCGTGGCGGCACGCCGTCCGTGATGTGCTGGGGGGTCTGATGGCGGAGGGCCGCGCGGTCACGGGCTTCTCCGGGAAGCGGTACTACGTAGTGGAGAGAGCGTGAAGATCACTGGAGTTGAGCTGCGGCGGATCGCGATGCCGCTGGTGGCGCCGTTCCGCACCTCGTTCGGCACCGAGACGGCGCGTGACGTGCTGCTGGTGCGGGTCGTGACGCCCGACGCGGAGGGCTGGGGCGAGTGCGTGGCGATGTCCGAGCCGCTCTACTCCCCCGAGTACGTCGACGGCGCCGCCGAGGTGATCCGCCGCTTCCTGCTGCCCGCGCTGCCGGGCAGCCTCGGCGCGAACGACGTCGCCCGCGCCCTGGAGCCGATCAAGGGCCACCGCATGGCGAAGGCGGCGCTGGAGACGGCGATCCTCGACGCGCAGCTCCGGGCGGCGGGCGAGTCGTTCGGCCAGTTCCTGGGCGCGGCCAGGACGCGGGTGCCGTGCGGGGTGTCGGTCGGCATCATGGACTCCGTTCCGCAGCTCCTCGACGCCGTGGCGGGCTATCTCGACGAGGGCTACGTCCGGATCAAGCTGAAGATCGAGCCCGGCTGGGACGTCGAGCCGGTGCGCGCGGTGCGCGAGCGGTTCGGCGACGACGTGCTGCTCCAGGTGGACGCGAACGCCGCCTACGCGCTCACCGACGCCCGCCACCTGGCCCGCCTGGACCCGTTCGACCTGCTGCTGATCGAGCAGCCGCTGGCCAACGACGACCTGGTCCAACACGCCGCGCTGGCCCCCCGGCTCAAGACGCCGATCTGCCTGGACGAGTCGATCGAGTCGGCCGAGCACGCCGCCGCGGCGATCGCGCTGGGCTCGTGCTCGATCGTCAACATCAAGCCGGGCCGGATCGGCGGCTACCTGGAGGCGCGGCGCATCCACGACCTGTGCCGGGCCAACGGCGTCGCGGTGTGGTGCGGCGGCATGCTGGAGACGGGGCTCGGCCGGGCGGCGAACGTGGCGCTGGCCGCGCTGCCCGGTTTCACGCTGCCCGGCGACACCTCGGGCTCGCGCCGCTACTACGCGACCGACGTGACCGAGCCGTTCGAGCTGGTGGACGGCCATCTGGAGGTGCCGGCCGGGCCGGGGCTGGGGGTGGAGCCGATCCCGTCGGTGCTGGACGAGGTGACGACCGCCACCGAGTGGATCACCCTCTGAGCCTGGGCACCGCGGCCAGCAGGGCGCGCGTGTACTCGTGCGCGGGCTCGCCGACGACCTGCTCGGCGGGCCCGACCTCGACCAGGCGGCCCCGGTGCATGACGGCCACGACGTCGGCCACGTACCGGACGACGGCGAGGTTGTGGGAGATGAACAGCATGCTCAGCCCCAGCTCCTCGCGCAGCCCGCGGATCAGGTTGAGCACGGCGGCCTGCACGGACACGTCGAGCGAGCTGGTGATCTCGTCGGCGACCAGCAGCGCGGGGTCGCCGCCGAGCGCGCGGGCGATCGCGACCCGCTGGCGCTGGCCGCCCGACAGCTCGCGCGGGTAGCGGCCGGCCAGTTCGGCGGGCAGCCGGACGAGGCCGAGCAGCCGCTCCACCTGTCCGGCCCCGGCGCCCTCCGCGACGGTCTGGGCGACGGTCATGCGGGGGTCGAGCGAGGCGTACGGGTCCTGGAAGACCATCTGCACCCGCCGCGCCCCCTGCACGCTCCCGGTGTGCGGCACGAGCCCGCACACCGCCCTGGCCAGCGACGACTTGCCCGATCCCGACTCGCCGACGAGGCCGACCACCTGGCCGTCGGGGATCTCCAGCGTGACGTCGTCCACGGCGGTGCGGCGGCCGTAGCGCACGCTCAGGTTCTTGATGATCATTTGACCTCCCAGCAGGCGACCCGCCGGCCGTCGCCGCCGTGGGCGGCCAGCTCGGGGCGCTCGCTCTCGCATCGTTCGGTGGCCAGGGCGCAGCGGGGGGCGAAGGCGCAGCCGGGGCCGACCCGCGCGGGGGCGGGCTGGGTTCCGGGGATGCCGGCCAGCGGCTGCGACCGGTCGGTGTCCAGGTCGGGCAGGGAGGCGATGAGCGCCTTCGTGTACGGGTGCGCGGCCCCCGCGGCGAGCCGGCCGGCGGGCAGTTCCTCGACGACGCGGCCGGCGTACATGACCACGACGCGGTCGCACAGCTCCCCGACGACGGCGATGTCGTGCGAGATGAACAGGGTCGCCGCCCCGGTCTCGTCCGCGACCTCGCGCAGCAGGCGCAGGATCTGCCGCTGGACGGTCACGTCGAGCGCGGTCGTGGGCTCGTCGGCGATGATCAGGCGGGGCGTGCCCATGAGGCCCATGGCGATGACGGCGCGCTGCCGCATGCCGCCGGACAGCTCGTGCGGGTGCCGCCCGGCCACCTCGCCGGGCTCGGGCAGGTGCACCCGGCCGAGGCGGTCCACGGCGCGGCGGCGGGCCTCGGCGCGTCCGGCGTCCTCGTGCACGACGGCCACCTCGGCGAGCTGGCCACCGACCTTGAGCGCCGGGTTGAGCGCGGCGAGCGGGTCCTGGAAGACCATGGCCAGCTCGGTGCCGAGCTCGCGGTCCGGCAGCGTGGCCACGTCCCTGCCGCCGAGCCGCAGCGCCGTGTACGCGACCGTCCCCGGGTACGGGACGAGCCCGCCGATCGCGGCGGCGGTCAGGCTCTTGCCGCTGCCGGACTCGCCCACCAGGCCGACGATCTCGCCGGGCGCGGCGGTCAGCGACAGCCCGCGCACGGGGGTGAGGCCGCCGGGGAAGGAGACGGTCAGGTCCCGCACCTCCAGGACCGCGCCGGGGTCGGGCTCGCCCGCCGGGCCGGTCGCGGGCGGCGGGGGCGGCCGTTCGCCCACGGCCGGGGTCCGTGCGGCGGCCCTGGCCAGGGCGTCGCCGAGCAGGTTGAAGCCGATCCCGGCGAGCGCGATGGCGGCGGCCGGGCCGAGCGCCACCTCCGGGGTGAGGTAGATGCGCGGGAAGCCGTCGAACAACAGCCGTCCCCAGTCGAACTGCGGCGGCTGCACCCCGAGGCCCAGGAACGACATGCCGGCCAGGCCGAGCAGCGCGCCGCCGAACGCCTGGGTCAGGTTGAGGATGAGCGGTTCGGCGATGTTGGGCAGCACGTGCCGGGTCAGCACGCGCCGTCGGGACACGCCGAGCATGCGGGCCGCGGCGACGTAGTCGGAGCCGGCGACGGTGGCGGCCAGCGTCTGGGTGAGCCGGGCGAAGCCGGGCGCGATGGCCACGCCGATGCCGAGCACCGCGCCGCGCGCGCCCAGCCCGGTGACGACCGCGGTGAACATGGCCAGCAACAGCCCCGGGAAGGCCACCAGGGCGTTCACGGTGCCGGTGGCCAGCCGGGCGGCCCGCCTGGGCAGCACCGAGGGCAGCGTGCCGAGCACGACGCCGGCGCTCGCGCCGACGAGCGTGGCGGCCAGGGCCAGCAGCAGGGAGTAGCGGGCGGCCACCAGGACCCGCGCCAGCAGGTCGCGGCCCAGGTTGTCGGTGCCCAGCGGGTGTTCGGACGAGGAGCCCTGGAGGATGGCGGCGGCGTCGATGCGCGCGGCGGCCTCGCCCCAGACGAGCGGGCCCACGACGGCCAGCGCCACCATGCCGGCGACGATCAGCGCCCCGGCCGCCCCGGGCACGTTCCCGCGCAGCCACCCGGCCGGGCGCGAGCGGCCCCGCCGGGTGGCTGGCTCCGGTCCGGCTCCGAGCGAGGTCATCAGGTCTCCTTGATCGCGGACGTCGGGTCGAGCGCCCCGAGCACCAGATCGACGGCGAGGTTCACGACCAGCACGATCGCCCCGTAGACGAGGATCACGCCCTGGGCCACCGGATAGTCCTTCTGCGTGATCGACTCGACGATCTTCAGCCCGAGCCCCGGCCAGGCGAAGACGTACTCGACCAGCACCCCGCCGGCGATGAGCGAGCTCAGCAGCAGCCCGCCGACGGTCAGGGTGGCGGTGAGCGTGTTGGGCAGCAGGTGCCGCAGGTGCAGCCGGGCGGCCGGCAGCCGCTTGGCGCGGGCCAGCCGCATGTAGTCCTTGCCCAGCTCGCGCAGCGTCTCGACGCGGGAGACGCGGGCGATCATGGCGGCGGGCCCGACCGCGAGAGCCAGCACCGGCAGCACGTACGTGCCCGGCCCGGCCATGCCCGCGGGCGGGAACCAGCCGAGCCCGATGGCGAGCACGGCCACGAGCCCGATGGCGTAGAGGAACTCGGGCACGGCCACGGCGGCGCCGGTCGCGGCGCTGAAGGTGAGGTCGGTGCCGCGGTTGCGGCCGTTCTCGGTGCGGACGGCCGCCCACATGCCCAGCGGCACCGCCACCAGCAGCGCCAGGCCGGTCGCGAGCAGGGCCAGGGCCAGCGTGTTCGGCAGGCGGATCACGATGACCTCGCCCACGGGCTCGCCCGTCAGGAAGGAGGTCCCGAAGTCCCCGGACAGGACGCCGGTGACGTAGGTGAGGAGCTGCTCCGGCAGCGGCCGGTCGAGGCCGAGCGCCGCCCGCCGCGCCTCCACCAGCTCGACCGGCGCGGCGGGCCCGAGCGAGCTGCGCACGGGGTCGCCGGGGATGAGGTGCACCATCGCGAACGACGCCACCACGAGCACCGCCAGCGACACCAGGAAGCGCACCACCCGCCGCACGCCCGCGCCCACTCAGCCTCCCAGCCGGATCGAGGTGGGCGAGAACAGGCCCGCGACCTGCTCGTAGGTGGCCCCCTTGGACGCCTGCAGCACGGTCGTCTCCGTCACCGGCACCAGGTCGGCGTTCTCGAACAGCGCCGACTCGGCCTCCAGCCACTGCGCGCAGCCCTCGGCCGCCGGTTTCAGGGTGGCCGCGGCGACGAGCTCGTCGTAGCGGTCGTTGGCCACGTGCGCGAAGTTCGCGCCCTTGGGGGCGGACGGGCCGGACAGGAAGCCGACGAGCTGGCTGGGCAGCGGGACGCCGATGGGCAGCCAGACGACGTCCCAGTCCTGGGTGGCGTTCAGCGACTCCGACAGCTTGGTGTCGATGACGCCGTTCAGCTTCACCTCGGCCCCGGCCGCGCGCCAGGCGGTGGCCAGGTATTCGGCGGCGGCCTGGACGCCGGCGCCGCGGGTGGTCCCGTACAGGTAGCGCAGGGTCAGGCGGCGGCCGTCCTTGACCCGCACGCCGTCGGGGCCGGCCCGCCAGCCGGCCGCGTCGAGCGCCGCGGCGGCGGCTGCCGGGACGTGGGCGGGCACGTGGCCGGTGACGGTGTCGCCCTGGCAGGGGCGCGGGTCCAGGACGAGCCCGGTGGGGGGCTTGCCGGTGCCGCCGGAGGCGATCCCGGCCAGCTCCTTGAGGTTCACGGCCTGGGTGAGCGCCTTGCGCACGGCCGGGTCATGGGTGGGCCGGTCGTCGCCCTGGTGGTAGAAGAACTGGCCGTTGGCCTCGGAGACGGTCTTCTTCCCGATGCCGGGCGTGGCCTCCAGGCGGGCCCGGTCGGGGCCGTAGAGGACGGCGCCGTTGACGGCGCCGGAGATGAGCAGGTTCGCGGCGGTCTGCTCGTTGGGCACGACCTTCAGCACCACGGTCTCCGGGACGTCCTTGACCGTCGAGCCGGGCGGGCCCCAGGCGTACTCCCTGCGGACCTTGAACGTGTAGTGGTCGCCCGGCACGGCCTCGGTCAGCCGGTACGGGCCGCTGCCGGAGGTGGCGCGGGCCAGCAGCGAGCGGTCCTCGACGCCCTTGCCGCACACGACGTAGATCAGCCGGGTGCTCTCCAGGATGAAGCTGAACGGCTCGGGCATGGACAGCGTGACGGTGCCGGCCGCGTCGTCGGCCTCGGCCTTCATGCCGGCGGGCACCAGCACCCCGTAGACGGGTGACTTGGTGGCGGGGTCGGCGATGTGGTTGACGCCGGCGGCCACGTCGGAGGGGATGACCGGGGCGCCGTCGGAGCAGGTGGCGCCCTTGCGCAGGGTGAAGGTGACCTTGTCCGGCTCGACCGTCCACCGTTCGGCCAGGCTGGGCACGATCTTGCCGTCGGCCGTGACCCTGGTCAGGGTGTCGTAGGCCAGGGAGAGCGTGGTGATGGTGACGCTCAGGACGCCCGTCGCGGGGTCGAGCACGCCCGGGTCGGCGGGCAGGGCGTAGGTGAACGTGCCGCCCCCGGCCGGCCCGCCGCCGCCTTCCGTTCCCGTCCCTCCGCAGGCGGCCGCGAGCAGGGCGAGCGCGGTGAGGGCCGCCGCTGGTGGTGTTCTCATGGGTACTCCGTAAAGCGTGGGTGGGGACCACCTTGGCCGCTCGCCGGGGCCCCGATCTTCGTGCCCGGTCACGAAAAAGCCGGGCCGCCTAGTGCCGGTGGCCGAAGATCCGCATCTGGAGTTGCACGGTGAGCCGGGCGTCGGCGTCGCCCAGGTCGAGCCCGCCGATCTCGGCCAGGCGCTTGAGCCGGTAGCGGAAGGTGTTGGGGTGCACGTGCACGCGGGCGGCGGCCACGCCGACGTCGCCGAACGCGTCGAGGTAGGCCTCCAGCGTGGCGGCCAGTTCGGTGCCGTGCTCGGCGTCGTGCCGCAGCAGCCGCTGGTAGGGGCCGGTGGGGGTCTGCTCCTCGGCGGCGGCCACGTCGGCGACCTGGAGCAGCAGCGACTCGAAGTGCGCCTCGGAGTAGCCGGCGGCCCGCCCGGCGTCGCCGCGGGTGCGCAGCACGCGCAGCGCCCGGTCGGCGTCCGCCCGCGACCTCGCGACCTGGGCGAGGCTGAGCGCGAGGCGGCCGACGCCGATGTTGGCCGCGTGCCGGGGCCCGACCCTGGACAGGAAGCTCTCGGCCACGCGTACGGCCCGCGCCTCCTCGTCGCCGCCGGGCGTCAGCGGCAGCACCGCGTACGCGACCGAGCCGGCCTGCGCGGCCGCGGCCTTCGGGTGGATGGCGGCGACGTGCAGCGCGAGCGCGTCGCAGAAGCGCTGGCGGTCGCTCTCGCCGCGGGCGTGGTCGGCCGGATCGCCGGTGAGCTGGGCGGCCAGCACGCACAGGCGGGCGGTCGCGACACCGAGCCGGCCGGCGGCCTCGGCGGCGTCCGGCCCGCCGGCCAGCACCGTGGACAGCAGGTCGGCGCGCAGCCGGCGCTGGGTGTCGGCCCCGGCCCGCTCGTGCAGCAGCCGAAGCGCCACGATCTTGGCGGCGTCGGCGAGCGCGCGCCGCCGCTGGCGGCTGAGCGGCTCGCGCACCGCCGCCCAGATGGAGCCGAGGATCTCGTCGCCGGCCCGCACCGCGACGGCGGCCCGGTTGACCGGGCTGCCGTCGTCGAGCTCGATGTGGATCGGCTCCTGACTCTGGTAGAGCCGCTTGAAGACGCCCTGCTCGTCGAGCAGGCGCAGGTAGCGCTCGGGCACCTGGCGGCCGAGCACGGTCTCCACCCGGCCCTGGTCGGCCTCCTCCTGCCGCCCGGAGTAGGCCAGCACCCGCGAGGACCTGTCCTCGATCGTGACGGGCGCGTCGAGCAGCGCGCAGACGGCGTTGGCGAGGGAGAACAGGTCGCCGTGCGCGTCCTCGCCCGGACCGGCCAGCTCCCCCTCGGCCAGCAGCGAGCGCAGCAGCGCCGCCACCTGCGCCCAGGAGGCGGCCCTGGTCAGGCCGAGCACGGCCACGCCGGTCTCCAGCACCGCGGCGCGCACCCGCGCGTCCGCGTCGACCGGCAGCTTCACCACGACGCCCGCCGCGTGCGGGACCCGGGCGAGCAGGCCGCGGATGTCGTCGGCGCCGTGCACGCCGACCGCGAGCAGCAGCGCGCCCGGGGGCACGATCAGCTCGTCGAGGGGGTCGTAGATGTGCACGCCGGTCACCTCGGCGTCGAGGTCGCCCGGCGAGGCGGCGACGTCGAGCACGGTCGTGCCGAGGTCGGTGATGATCCGCCCGAGGCTGGCGCGGGGGCGGTCCCTCATGCCGTCACGATAGTCCACGCCGTCGCGCCCCCGTTCCCGCCGGCCCACGAGCCGGCCCACGAGCCGGCCCGCGCGGGTCACGGGGGCGCGCGGACGCGGTCAGGAGATCCTGGGGGTCGCGCGGGCGCCCATGTGCACGTACGGGGAGCCGTCGGGCAGCTCGTAGAAGACGGCCGACGTCCAGTCGGGTGCGCCGCCCAGTTTGCACACGAAGGTGCTCCCGTCCACCGCGACCAGCGCGCTCTCCTGCGGCTCCGGTTGCAGGGCGGCCAGCACGCCCGTGGTCTCGTGGCGCAGCCACGGCTCCCCGTCCTTGATCGACACCGTGATCCGGGCTCCGGCGCGCTCGTAGACGCCGGTGAAGCGGGCGGCGTCCACCTGCGGCGGCGTCTCGGGCGGGACCGGCGGGGCCGGCACGGTCAGTCCGTCGAGCTCGGCGAACAGCTCGGCGCCCAGAGCGCGGGTGAAGGCGTTGGCGTACCCACCGTTGGCGGCGGCGCAGACGACGGTGCCGGTCTCCGGCACGGCCCAGACGATGGCGTGCTGGCCGATGGTGTTGCCGGCGTGGGAGATGACGCGCCGGCCGTCCCACTCGTCCACGATCCAGCCGAGGCCCCAGTGGCGGCCGAGACCGTCCGGGTTGGGCACGTCCACCTGCGGATCCCACATGACGCGGGGGTCGTCGAGCAGCCCGCCCTCCAGGTGGGCCCGCGCGAAGGCCACCACGTCGGCCGCGCGGGCGGAGATGAGCCCGGCCGGGCCCATGCCGCGCATGAGCCCCCACTGCGGGGCGGGCGCGCCGTTGACGTGCCCCATCGCGGCGCGGAAGCGCAGCACGTCCTCGGGCAGGGTCCAGGTGTGGGTCAGGCCCAGCGGGCCGGCGATCTGCTCGCGGACCAGGTCGTCCCAGCGTTTGCCGCCCAGCGTCTCGGCGACGCGGCCGGCGATGACGAAGCCGGAGTTGCAGTAGGAGTGGGTGGCGCCGAGCGGGTGGTTCTGGGCCAGGCCGGCGCAGGCTTCGACGTACTTGGCCACGCAGTCGTCGCCGCGCCCGGTGTCGAGGAACAGGTCGCCGTCGATGCCGCTGGTGTGCGTGAGCAGGTGCCTGATCGTCACGGTCCCGGTGACCTCGGGGTCGGCCACCTGGAAGCCCGGCAGCACCTCGGCGACCGGCGTGTCCAGCGTGAGCCGGCCGCGCTCGATCTCCCGCATGAGCAGGGTGGCGGTCCACACCTTGGTGACCGAGCCGATCTGGAAGAGCGCGTCCGTGGTGGACTCGACGCCGGTGGCGGTGTTGAGGGTGCCGGCGGCGAACTCGTGCGTCTCCCCTCCATGGAAGTACGCCAGCGCCGCGCCGGGCACCTCGTACTCGGCGATCAGCTCCGCGAGCCGCCGATCCATTGCTCCAGCCACGCGATCATCCTCTCGTTGTAGTCGTATCGGTGTGAGGGCCGCCCGCCGATCTGGAACAGATGGCCGGCCCCGGGATAGCGCACGAGCCGGACCGGCACCCGCCGCTCGCGCAGCGCCGCGAACCACTGCTCCGCCTGGCCGACGGGGCAGCGGTCGTCGCTCTCGCCGTGCAGCAGCAGGGTGGGCGCGGTGACCTCGCCCGCGTGGGTGAGCGGCGACTGGGCGGCCAGGTCTCCGGGGCACTCGTACGTCTTGAGCGCGAAGCCCATGTCGGACGTCCCGCTCATGCTGGTCAGGTCGGTCACGACGCCGCCGGCCACGGCCGCCTTGAACCGGTCGGTGGTGGCACTCAGCCAGCAGGTCATGTAGCCGCCGTAGCTGTAGCCGGTGACGGCCAGCCGTTCGGGGTCGGCGACGCCCTCGGCGACCAGGTCGTCCACGGCGGCGAGGAAGTCCTGGGCGTCGGCCAGGCCCCAGGCGCCCACGGCCGCGGTGTAGAACGTCTCGCCGTAGCCGTCGCTGCCGCGCGGGTTGACCGCCAGCACGGTCCAGCCGCGGGCGGCCAGGATCTGGCGGTAGAGGCGGAAGCCGTCGAGCACGGGGGCCCAGGCGTTGTGCGGGCCGCCGTGCACGTCGAGCAGGAGCGGCCCGGGGGCGGCGCTCTCGTCGCGCCAGACGAACCCCTCGACCTCGGTGCCGTCGGCGGCGGTGAACGTGCGGCGGACGGGCGGGTACAGGTCGATGCCGGCCGGGGCGTGGCCGGTGAGCCGCCGCGCCGCCGTCTCGCCGGGTTCCAGCAGGTAGACCTCACCGGGGCTGTACGCGGACGCGGCCACGTACGCGACGCGCCCGGCCGACGCGCTCGCCCCGGCCACGCTGACGTCCTCGGGGACGATCTTGCGGGCCGGTCCGTCGCCGGCCGTCCGGTACAGGTGCGTGCAGCCGCCGTCGCGCGCGCAGAACAGCAGGTCGTCGCCCAACCGCGCCGGGGCGGCTCCCGGGTAGCCGGGCTGGCCGGTCATGACGTTGCGGTCGAGCCCCGTCTTCACCTCGGACGCCCCGCCGGGGCCCAGGGTGAACAGGCGGACGTGCCCGACGGGGCCGCCCGTCAGCGCGGTGGCGACCACCTGCCCGCCCAGCCACCACACCCCGGTGCAGAGCAGGTCGGGACCGGTCAGCCGCTCGGGCTCGCCGCCCGCGGCCGGCACGGTGTAGGCCGCGCCGCCCGCCCGCAGGTCGCGGTCGTCGTCCAGGTTCGCGGTGAAGACGAGCCGGGTGCCGTCCGGCGACCAGGACGGCTCCCCCGCGTGG
Organism: Nonomuraea sp. MG754425; assembly: GCF_021699195.1. Taxonomy (GTDB): domain Bacteria; phylum Actinomycetota; class Actinomycetes; order Streptosporangiales; family Streptosporangiaceae; genus Nonomuraea. The sequence continues at coordinate 15,449 of NZ_SSXE01000190.1, forward strand.
AAGTCGCCGGAGGTGAGCTGCCGGCTCTCCCCCGAGGCCACGTCCACCACGAACAGGTGCGTGGTGCGGCCCTTCAGCAGCCCCGCGCCGTCGGCCTTGTACTCCAGCCGGTCGGCCACCACGGGCGCGTGCGGGCCGGGCTCGGTCCCGGCGGGGCCGGCGTAGGCGATGCGGGCGCCGTCCGGCGACCAGCACGCGGGCCCGGCGCCGAGCGGCGCGTCCGTCAGCGGGCGCGGCTCGCCGCCGTCCATGGGCAGCAGGTGGAGCTGCGGGCGGCCGTCCACCAGACGCAGGAACGCCAGCACCCGGCCGTCGGGCGACCACCGGGGCGCGCCGCCCGCGGCCAGGCGGCGCGGCCCGGCGTCGGGGGCGGCCAGCCAGATCTCCGTACGGTCCTGGTCGGCGTCCCGGTCGACGGTCGTGAGCGTGTACGCGACCGCGCTCCCGCCGGGCCGCAGGGCCGGATCGGCGGGCACCGCGAAACGGTAGAGATCGTCAAGACCGGTACGTGGCATACCCCGCACCGTAGGCCACCGGCAACCGCGCTGCTTCGGTGTTCCCGACGAACAGCGGGCCCCGCGTTGTGCCACCCACCAACCGGGTCGAGGACAATGTCCGGGAGGACGTTAAGGTGATGGTCCTCCGCCGGTATCGGCATCTCTCTCCCCGAGCGGCGGGCCCGTGCGCGGTGTCCGCGAGATTGGATGGTCGACCATGGTTGGCAAGCCGGAACGGCAGGTGGCCGTGTTCGGTGCCGGGTACATCGGCCTGGTGACCGGCGCCTGTCTCGCCGAACTGGGGCACCAGGTGGTGGTCCGGGACATCAACCCCGACAAGGTCGCGCTGCTGCGCTCCGGCGACGTGCCGATCTACGAGCCGGGCCTGGGCGACCTGATCGCCAGGAACAAGGAGCGGCTGACCTTCACCCTCGACCTCGACGAGACGCTCGACGGCGCCGAGGTGGCGTACGTGTGCGTGGACACGCCGCCGTCCGCCTCCGGCGACGCGGACCTGTCGCGGCTGTGGGCGGTGGTGCGCTCGCTGGAGGGCGCCACCCACCTGAAGGCGGTCGTGGTCAAGTCGACCGTGCCGGTCGGCACCGGCGCCCGGGTGCGCTCCGCGCTCGACGCCGCCGGCCTGGCCCACGTCGGGTACGCGGCCAACCCCGAGTTCACCGCCGAGGGCCGGGCGGTCACCGACTTCATGCGTCCCGACCGCATCGTCATCGGCGCCACCGACGAGGCCACCGCCGGGCTCATCGCCGACCTGCACGACGGCGTGGACGGCCCGGTCGTCGTGATGGACGTGCGCTCGGCCGAGATGGTCAAGCTCGCCTCCAACGCCCTGCTCGCCACGAAGATCAGCTTCATCAACGAGATCGCCACCCTGTGCGAGAAGACCGGCGCCGACGTCGAGGAGGTCGCCCGCGCCGTCGGCCTCGACCACCGCCTCGGCCCCCACTTCCTGCGTCCGGGCATCGGCTGGGGCGGCTCCTGCTTCCCGAAGGACTCCGAGGCGCTGCGGCAGCTCGCCAGCAACACCGGCTACCACCTGCAGCTCCTGTCGGCCGTGATCGAGGTCAACAACCTGCAGAAGCGCCGGGCCATCCAGAAGCTGAAGGACGAACTGGGCACGCTGGCCGACACGCGGGTGGCGCTGCTCGGGCTGACGTTCAAGCCCGGCACCGACGACATGCGCGAGGCGACCAGCACCGTACTGGCCTCCCGGCTGCTGGCCGAGGGCGCCGAGGTGCGCTGCTGGGACCCGATGGCGCGGCCCGGCGAGGTCGAGCCGTGGCTCTCGACCAGCAGGCACGCGACGCCGGAGGAGGCGATGCGCGACGCCGACGCGGTGATCGTGGTCACCGAGTGGCCGCAGCTCACGCAGGTCGACTGGGCCGCGGCGGCCTCCGCCATGCGGCGGCCGGTGCTCTTCGACGGCCGCAACCTCCTCGACCCGGCGCGGATGCGCGCCGCCGGGTTCACGTACATGAGCGTCGGCCGGCCCTGACCCCGCGGCCCGGCGCGGAATAATCCGTTGCGCGGCGGTGCTGACCACCGCACTATGTTCCTCATGTTCCCGCGCACGCCTCTCGTGACGCCCGCAGCGCTGCTGCCGGGTGCGTCCGGGCGTGCCTGCGACGGCCTGGAGCGCTGACCTCTTCCCGTTCGACCCTGGGTGACCCGGCGGGAGGAGGTTGAGACCCCTGACGGGTCACGAAGCTTCTGGGTTCGAGAGAAGGAACCATGGCCAAGCAGGCCTACATCCGCAACAAGCCGCATCTCAACATCGGCACCATGGGACACGTCGACCACGGCAAGACCACGCTGACGGCGGCGATCACCAAGGTGCTGGCCGAGCGCGGGCAGGCCACGTACACGCCGTTCGAGCGGATCGACCGGACGCCGGAGGAGGCGTCCAGGGGGATCACGATCAACATCTCGCACGTCGAGTACGAGACCGCCACCCGCCACTACGCGCACGTGGACATGCCGGGGCACGCCGACTACGTGAAGAACATGATCACGGGGGCGGCGCAGCTCGACGGCGCGATCCTCGTCGTGTCCGCGCACGACGGGATCATGCCGCAGACCAGGGAGCACGTGCTGCTCGCCAAGCGGGTCGGCGTCGAGCACCTGGTCGTGGCCGTCAACAAGGCCGACGGCGCCGACCCGGAGCTGACCGACCTGGTCGAACTGGAGCTGGCCGACCTGCTGGCCGAGCACGGTTACCGGGGCGTCCCGATGGTGCGGGTGTCCGGGCTGCGGGCGCTGGAGGGCGACCCCGCCTGGACGGCGTCGATCGAGGCGCTGCTCCAGGCGGTGGACGAGCACATCCCCGTGCCGGTCAGGTACGTGGACGCGCCGTTCCTCATGCCGGTCGAGAACGTGCTGACGGTCACCGGCCGGGGCACGGTCGTCACCGGCGCCATCGAGCGCGGCACGGTCCGGGTCGGCGAGACGGTCGAGGCGGTCGGGTTCGGTGAGCCGTTCTCCGCCGTCGTGACGGGCGTGGAGACGTTCGGCAAGACGATGGAGCGGGGCGAGGCCGGCGACAACGCCGCCGTGCTGCTGCGCGGGGTGCGCCGCGAGCAGGTGCGGCGGGGCATGGTGCTGGCCGCGCCGGGCAGCCAGGCCGCCCGCGGCCGGTTCACCGCGCGCGTCTACCTCCTGACGCCGGAGGAGGGCGGGCGGCGCCGGCCGGTCGTGTCCGGGTACCGGCCGCAGTTCTACCTGCGCACGACGGACGTGCCGGGCGAGCTCGTCCTGCCGGACCCGTCCGGCGCGGCCCGGCCCGGGGAGACCGTGGAGGTGACGGTCGAGCTGGGCAAGGCGGTCGCGGTCGAGCCGGGGCTCGGGTTCGCGATCCGCGAGGGCGGCCTCACGGTCGGCGCGGGCACGGTCCTCACCG
>NZ_SSXE01000020.1 GCF_021699195.1 Nonomuraea sp. MG754425
GGAGCGGCGATGTTCCCTGCCCGACTGCCCGCCCTGCTGCCCACCCTGTTGACGGCCCTGCTGACGGCAGTCGCCGTGCCGGCCGCGCTCGTGCTGCCCGTCCAGCCCGCCGCCGCGCAGGCCGGGACCACGTACTACGTCGACGCCGCCGCCGGCGACGACTCCGCCTCCGGCCAGGACGAGGCGCACGCCTGGAAGAGCCTGGCCAAGGTCAGCGCCACCACGTTCCGGCCCGGCGACCGCGTCCTGCTGCGCGCCGGGCAGCGGTGGAGCGGCCAGCAGCTCTGGCCCAAGGGCTCGGGCGAGAGCGGCGCGCCCATCGTCATCGACCGCTACGGCGAGGGCGCCCGGCCCCGCATCGACGCCGCGGGCGCGGCCGGGGACGCCGTCCGGCTGTTCAACCAGGAGTTCTGGACCATCAGGAACCTGGAGGTCACCAACGACAGGCCCGCCACCGGCACGCCCGGCGAGAACCTGCGCGACCTGCGCGGCATCCACGTCTCCGGCGACAACGGCCAGACCCTCGACGGCTTCGTCATCGACGGCGTGGCCGTGCACGACGTCACCGGCGAGGTCGCCTGGATCGGCGGCAGCGGCGACGACGAGCCCGGCGTGCGCTTCGGGACCGGCTGGGACGGCTCGAAGAAGACGGGCGGCATCGTGTTCGACACCACGGTGCCCGACGTCACCGCCCCGCCCTCGCAGGCGACCGTGCTGAACGACGTGCTGATCCAGAACTCGACGGTCGCCGACACGTCGTTCGCCGGCATCGTGTTCAAGCAGTACACCGGCGACGCGAAGAACGCGGCCGGCCAGCCCGCCGCCGTGCCCACCGGCTGGGGCACCCGCGCGAACCGGGACGACCCGACGTTCACCCCGCACACCAACATCGTCATCAGGAACAACCACCTCACCCAGTCCGGCACCGCGTACGGGTGCAACGGCATGTACGTGACGAACGTGCGCGGCGCGCTCATCGAGCACAACGTGGTCCACCGCACCGGCACCTCGGGCATCGAGACGTACTACGCCGACGACGTGACCATCCAGTTCAACGAGGTGTACGAGACGCAGCAGAAGGCGGGCGGAGCCGACTCCAACGGCATCGACCCGGACAAGGGCACCACCCGCCAGGTCGTCCAGTACAACTTCCTGCACGGCAACGGGGACGGCGTGCTGCTGTGCCAGTTCGGCTTCGGCGACGCCGTCGTCAGGAACAACGTCATCGCGGGCAACACCCGCTACCAGATCTACCTGCACTCGGACAGGGCGGCCAGCGCGCGGATCTACCACAACACGATCTACAACGACCGGTCCGGCTACCTCATCTACGGCTACGGCAGCTACCTCGACGCCCGCTACGACATCACCGGCAACCTGCTCCACTCCACCCGGGCGGGCGCGGTCCTGTCGACCAGCCCCACCATCGCCTACAGCCACAACCTCTACAGCGGCGCGAGCCCCACGGCTCCTGCGGGCGACGCGGACGCCGTGGTGACCGCGGACCCGCTGTTCGCCGCCGCGCCGCTCGGCGGCCCCTACGGCACCCCGGAGACCGGGCCCGCGCTGCGCACGGCCCACGGCCTGCGCGTCACCTCCGGCTCGTACGCGATCGACGGGGGCGTGGCGATCGACGGCAACGGCGGGCGCGACTACGCCGGCCAGGCCCTGTACAACGGCGCGGCCGACATCGGCGCCTTCGAGTACGTCACCGGCGACGCGGCCACCACGGAGTCCGTCACCGGGACCGTCCGCACGCCGTCCGGCAGCCCGATCTCGGGCGCGGCCGTGACGGCGGGCGGCGGCAGCGCCACGACCGGCGCGGACGGCCGCTTCGCCGTCAGGGACCTGCCGTTCACCGACGGCCTGGCCGTCACCGCCACCAGGAACGGCTACGCGAGCGCCACCAGGACCGTGGACGTGCGGCCGGGCAACGTCAGCACCGTCGCCCTCACCATGACCCCCACCAGCACCGTCGGCACGATCACCGGCAGGGTCCTGGACCAGGCCGCCCGGCCGCTGCCGGGTGCGAGCGTCGTCGTCGAGGACGGCGGCCAGACCCTGGCCACCGCCACCAGCGCCGCCGACGGCACCTACACCGCGGGCGACGTCCCCGCCGGCGACGGGTACACGCTGACCGCCTCGGCGGACGGTCACACGTCCAAGGCGGCCACGGGCCTGAAGGTCGAGGCGGCGACCACGACCGACGCCGGGTCCCTGCTGCTCGTCCGGCCCACGCCCGACTACGTCGCCGTGCACGACTTCGACGACCTGCCCACCGGCCCGTACGCGGGCGGCGGCGAGGTGACGGTGTCCGCCGGCGGCGGCAGCGTGGAGATCGTCGAAGCCGGGGGCGACCGCAGCGTGCGGCTGACCCGCACCGCCAACAGCGGCGTCACCAGCCTCACCAGGCCGGCCGCGGCCAGGGGCGCCGCGCTCAGGGGCATCGTCACCGTCGAGACGAACGTCATGAGCGAGCAGCCCTACACCTCGGGCAACCACTGGTGGTCCGTCCCGTACGTGAAGGACGCGGCCGGCCAGAACGCCGTCAGCCTCGCCGTCACCAAGAACACGATCGTCGCCTACGCGGGCTCGGTCACCAAGACCGTGGGCGCGTACGAGCCGGGCCGCTGGTACCACGTCGCCGCCGTCATGGACACCGTCAACAAGCGCTTCGACCTGCTCATCGACGGCCGCAAGGTGCTCGACGCCGCCCCCTTCAGGACCGCCGCGGACACCCTCGCCACGATCGAGTACGCCGCCACCAGCACCAACTACGGCAGCGTCAACCTCGACGACCTCCGCATCGCCCAGGGCGTCGGCCTGTCGCGCGACGACGCCGCCCTGCTCAGCCTGGACACCGACCAGGGCCCGCCGTCCGCCGGGGGCGTGCTGGAGGTTCCGGCGCGCGTCTCGGAGGTGGCGGTGACCGCCGTGGCCCGCAGTCCGTTCGCCAGGTCGGTCGCCATCGACGGCGCCGGCACGGACGGCGACCACGCCACCCGCACGGTCACCCTCGGTCCCGGCGGGGCCGACGTGCGCATCGTGATCACCGCCGAGGACGGCACCGAGGCCGCCCACACCCTCAGGATCGAGCGCCGCCCGCTCGCCCAAGACACCACCCTGTCGGGGCTCGTGCCCTCGTCGGGCGTGCTCGACCCGGCCTTCGACCCCGGCGTCCGCGACTACGCCCTGACCGTCCCCGGCGGCTCCCTCACCGTCACCCCCACCGCGGTCAACCCGAGGTCCGTCATCACGGTCCAGGGTGAGCCGGTCGCGAGCGGCAGCGCGTCGGCCGCCGTGGCGATCCCGGTGGGGGAGAGCGAGGTGGCCGTGCGGGTGGCGTCGGAGGACGGCACGGCGGACGCCACGTACCGGATCGGGGTCACCCGGCCCGAGCCGGGACTCCCGCAGGACGGGGCCACCGCGCCGCCCGCGCGGGCGTTCCTCTCGGCGACCCCCGTCCACCGCTACGGCACCTATGACGTCACCATGAACCTCTGGTACGGCGTCAACGCCAGCGTCTTCGTCCTGTACGAGAACGGTGAGGAGATCGCCAGGCGCGACCTCACCCCGGCGACGCCCGGCGCGCAGCGGGCCACCGTCGCGGTCACCGGCCGCGCGAACGGCTCCTACGTCTACACCGGCGAGCTGCTCAACCAGGCCGGCCGCACCGCCACCGCCGCGCTCAAGGTCGAGGTGACCCACGCCGCCCCCGGCAAGCCCGTGCTGAGCGACGACAACTGGGACGGCGACGGCTCGTACACGATCCGGATGAACATGTGGTGGGGCGCCAACGCCACCACCTACCGCCTGTACGAGGACGGCGTGCCGGTGGACACCCAGCGCCTCACCGCCGCCACCCCGGCCGCCCAGAGCGCCGCCACCGTGCGCACGGGACGCCCGGCGGGCAGGCGCGTCTACGTCGCGGAGCTGTCGAACGAGGCCGGCACGACCAGGAGCGAACCGCTGACGGTGGTGACAAAATGACCGCCATGGACGAGGGAGCCGCTCCCACGCTGCACGACGTCGCCAGGGAGGCCGGGGTCTCCGTGGCCACCGCCTCCCGCGCGCTCAACGGCAGCTCCCGCAACGTCAGGGCGGAGAACGCCGACCGGGTGCGGGCGGCGGCGGACCGCCTCGGCTACGAGCCGCACCTGTCGGCGCAGGCCATCGCCAAGGGCTCGACCAGGACCGTCGCGCTGGTGGTGCGTGACGTGGCCGACCCGTACTTCTCCTCCATCGCCGCCGGGGTCGCCCAGGCGGCGGAGGAGGCCGGGCTCATCGTCACCATGGCGGTGGCCGGCGGCTCGCCGGAGCGCGAGCTGGCGATCGTCAGGACCCTGCGCGGGCAGCGTCCCCGCGTCATCATCGTCACGGGCAGCCGCATCGACGGGGCCGGCACCAGGGACGCGCTCGTCGAGGAGCTGGCGGCGTACCGCACGGCGGGTGGCAGGGTGGTCCTCATCAGCCAGCGCGACCTGCCGTTCGGCACCGTCACCATCGACAACCACGGAGGCTCCGCCGCGCTCGCCCGCGCCCTGCTGGGCGCGGGTTACCGGCGCTTCGCCGTGCTGCACGCCCCGGCCGCGCTGCGCACCTCCCGTGACCGCCACGCGGGTTTCCTGTCCGGCCTCGGCGGGGCCGGGAGCGCGCTCGCCGTCGAGACCGGCTTCACCCGCGCCGGCGGGTACGAGGCGGCGCGGCGGCTGCTGGAACGGGGGCTCTCGGACGTGGAGGCGGTGTTCGCGGTCAACGACGTGATGGCTATCGGCGCGATGACCGCCTTCCGCGAGGCCGGGGTGCTGCCGGGCAGGGACATCGGGGTGGCCGGCTTCGACGACATCGCCTCCACCGTGGACGTCGTGCCCGCGCTGACCTCGGTGGCGGTGCCGCTGCGGGAGGCCGGGGCGAGCGCGATGCGGCTCGCCCTGTCCGGCGACGGCGACGGTGACACGGACGCCGAGACCCGGCTCCCGGTCAGCGTCGTCCTCCGGGAGAGCACCCCCGGTCGCCGCTGACCTCGTCCCGCACGTTATTCCGGGCTGAGACGGGGCATCCGTAGGCTCCTCGCGACAGCGCCGGGAGGCACGTTGAACGACCACACCCCCGAAGACCTCGAAGACCTCGACCGGATCATGGCGCGGGCCGAGGAGACGCTGGCCCACGTCGAACGGCTCAAAGCCGAGCTGGAGCGGCTCGCCGGCCACGGGGAGGCGGCGGACGGCCAGGTGCGCGTCACGGCCGGCCCCTCCGGCCGGCTCATCGACGTCGTGCTCGCCCCGCGCGCCCTGGGCATGGACCCCCGGCGGCTGGCCGAGGCCGTGCTGCGCGCCGCCCAGGAGGCACAGGACGACGTCGCCGGCCAGGTGGACGAGGTGCTGACGGGCACCCGCGCCGCCACCTCCGGGAGAGCGCGGACCCGGCCGCCGGCGGCCGTGCTCAGCGCCGGAACAGCTCCAGCAGCTCCTCCGCCCGGTGGGTGCGGGCGATCCACACCTCGCGCCCCCTGCGCTCCCTGGTGATCAGCCGCCCGGCGCGCAGCCGGTCGCAGTGGTAGGTCAGGCCGCTGGGCGCCAGCCGCAGGTCCGTCGCCAGCATGGACATGGTCATGGGCCGGTCGAGGGCGTGGAGCAGGCCCGCGCGGACCGGGCCGACGAGCGCGGACAGATCGTCCTTGGCGGGCGCGGCGGGCCGGCGCCACAGGGAGGCCGCGCCCGGCACGGGGTAGGCGATCCACACGGCGCCGGGGTCGTCCAGGCCGAGGACGACCGCGTCCCGGCCGGCCAGCATCGGCACCAGGACGATCGTCCGCTCGCCCAGTTCGTACGTCCCGCGCTCCGGGCCGGGGAAGCGCAGGCCGTGCCCGTCGTGCACGACACGCGTGCTGAGCGTGCCGAGCAGCAGTTCGGGCCCGCCGCGCACGGACGTCACGCCGACCCGTTCGACCTCCCTGTCCAGCAGCGGGCGGGCCCGCTGCCACAGGGGCTCGGCGGTGCTCCAGACGTCGGCCAGGGCCCCGGCGTAGCCGCGCAGCCAGCGGGCGGGCCGCGCGGCCGCCGCCCGCCAGCGCGGGGGCGGCGCGCCCGGCCCGAACGTGCGCGCCAGGTCCGCGAGCAGGGCGTCGGCCGGGAGGGCGTGCAGCGCGCCGATCTGGGCCTGGACGGAGACGTCCGCGCCGGCGGGGGAGCGCGGCACGAGGCTGTCCGGAGCGATCGACGGGCCCGGGGCCGCCAGCGGGCGCGCGGCTTCGTGGCCGGCCGGGCCGACGCGGGAGCCGATCGTGGTCCGCCAGGGCTCGGGCAGGCCGCGGTGGCGGCCGGCGAGGGCGTCGGTGAGCAGGGCGAGGGCGGTGAGGCCGGGCGAGATCGAGAGGCGGAGCTTCGGGGTGGAGCGCACGCGCAGCTCGCTCCACACGTCGGTGCTTGTTACTGGGGCCCCCACGGCTAGGACGGTCGACAAGGTGCGACATCGCCGGATGAATGCTGCGAAGCTCGCACAATGTCTCTTTCGACGGTGGAAGTTACGCACCTCCGCTAACTCCTGACTTGAAAGCCCCTTGCAATCACCGGTTCCGGCCCGCCGGGCTCGACCTGGTATGACCGGTGTGTCCGCGCTGCTGGGCAGCGTTTCTTCCACCGGGAACCAAAGATCGACATCCGTGTGTGGGTTTTCCCCACCGGCACGCCCTGAGGGCCGGTGGCCGACCTGCCCCCGCGGATGCGACGCTGCCCGCAACCGCCCCGGTCCTCCTGCGAACGGGTGGCCGGGGTGGAGCCCGCAACAGCGAGAGGAGTGCTGCAGATGAGACACGACGCCAGCCGCGTCGCGGCGAAGCGGATCAACGACCACGTGGAGGTCATCCACGTGGACCACCCGGACACGGTGCTGGAGGTTCCGCGCCGTGACTGGGAGGCGTTCACCACGGCTGTCAAGTCCGGCGCGTTCGACCTCGAAACGCTCAACCGGCAGGCCCAGGAGAGCAACGTGGCCTGACCCGTCCGCAGCACGACGGCGCCCGTTCCCCTCACCGGGAGCGGGCGCTTCCGCTTCCCGGCGGGCGCTGAAAGTTTCACCACGGGAGCGTTCCGGGGACGGCTGGTCAGCGGTGCCATCGACGGTCGCTTTTATGACACCGGAAAACCTGATGCCGAAATTTTCGGTATAGCGACGAAATATTCTTGACGTGTATGCGGACGCCACCTAAAGTCCCCGGCGTAATGATCGGGATGAATCTCTCGAAAGTCGCAACCATGACATCTGTCAATGCGCCGGGCCTCGCGCCCTGGCAGGACGCCGCCCGCACGACCGGCGAGCGGGTGGAGAGCCTGCTGGCCGAGCTCACCCTCGAGGAGAAGGTCGCCCAGCTCGGATCCGTGTGGATCCAGAGCGACGAGTCCGGTCCCGTCGCGCCCCTCCAGGACCGTTTCACGGTGCCCGGCGGGATCGAGGAGCGGCTGCGCCACGGTCTCGGGCAACTCACCCGCGTCTACGGCACCGCGCCGGTGAGCCCCGCCGAGGGCGCCGCCCGGCTGCGTTCGCTGCAGGAGAAGGTGACGGCCGCCAACCGGCACGGCATCCCGGCGATCGCCCACGAGGAGTGCCTGACCGGGTTCGCCACGTACGGGGCCACCGCCTACCCGACGCCGCTGGCCTGGGCGGCCACCTTCGACCCCGGGCTGATCGAGCGCATGGCCGGGGCGATCGGCGCCGACCTGCGGGCGGCCGGGGTGCACCAGGGGCTCGCACCCGTCTTGGACGTGGTGCGCGACTACCGGTGGGGACGGGTGGAGGAGACGCTGGGCGAGGACCCGTACCTGGTGGGGCAGCTCGGCGCGGCGTACGTGCGCGGGCTGGAGGGCGCCGGGATCATCGCCACCCTCAAGCACTTCGCCGGGTACGCCGCCTCCCGCGCGGCCCGCAACCAGGCCCCCGTGAGCATCGGCCCGAGGGAACTGGCCGACGTGATCCTGCCGCCGTTCGAGACCGCGCTGCGCGAGGGCGGGGCCCGCTCGGTGATGAACTCCTACACCGACCTCGACGGCCTGCCGGTCGGCGCGGACCCGCACCTGCTGCGCCGCCTGCTGCGCGACGAATGGGGCTTCGACGGGACCGTGGTGTCCGACTACTGGTCGATCCCGTTCCTGGCGTCCATGCACGGGGTCGCCGAGGACCTGCCCGCGGCGGGCGCGCTCGCCCTGCGGGCCGGCATCGACGTCGAACTGCCCGAGACCCACGGCTACGGCGCGCACCTGGTGGCCCACGTCCGCGCCGGGCGGGTGGACGAGGCCCTGGTGGACGAGTCCGTGCGCAGGGTGCTGTGGCAGAAGGTCGAACTCGGCCTGCTCGACGGCCCGGCCGCGGCCCCGGTCCCCGACGCCGCTGGCGAACTCGACCTGGACAGCCCGCGCAACCGCGGCCTCGCCACCGCCGTCGCGGAACGTTCCATCGTCCTGCTCGCCAACACCGGCCGCCTGCTGCCCCTCGACCCGGCCGGCACCGCCCGGATCGCGGTCGTCGGCCCGTGCGCCGGCGACCCGCGCACGCTGCTGGGCTGCTACGCCTTCCCCAACCACGTGCTCGACCGCTACCCCGGGCACGGCACCGGCCTGCCGATCCCCTCCGTCCTGGAGCGGCTGGCGGAGGAGTTCCCGCACGCCCGGCTGCGTCACGAACCCGGCGTCGAGGTGACGGGCGGCGACCGCTCGGGCATCGAGGCGGCGACGGAGCTGGCCGCCCGCTCCGACCTCGTGCTGCTGTTCGTCGGCGACCGGGCCGGGCTGTTCGGCGGCGGCACCTCGGGAGAGGGCTGCGACGCCGCCGACCTGCGGCTGCCCGGCCTCCAGCCGGACCTGGCCGAGGCGGTGCTGGCCACCGGCACGCCGACGGTGCTCGTGGTGGTGTCGGGACGGCCGTACGCGCTGGGGGCCTACCGGGACCGGGTCGCGGCGGCGGTCCAGGCGTTCCTGCCCGGCGTCGAGGGCGGCGCGGCGCTGGCCGGCGTGCTCAGCGGCCGGGTGAACCCGTCGGGACGGCTGCCGGTGCAGATCCCGGCCGCGCCCGCCATCAACCCCTCCACCTACCTGCAGCCGCCGCTCGGCCGGCGGACCGACGGGATCAGCGCACTCGACCCGACGCCGGCGTTCGCGTTCGGGCACGGGCTGTCGTACTCGGAGATCGAGTACGTCGCCCTGACCACCGACGCGGCCGAGTACCCCACCGACGGGGAGATCGAGGTGTCGGTGACCGTGCGCAACGCCGGCCACCGGCCCGCCGAGGAGGTCGTGCAGCTCTACGCCTCCGACCCGGTCGCGCAGGTGGCCAGGCCCGCCGTCCAGCTCGTCGGGTTCGCGCGGGTGCCGCTGGAGCCGGGGCAGAGCCGCGTGGTGGTCTTCGACGTGCCCGCCGACCTGCTCTCCTACACCGGCGCCGGCCTGCGCCGCATCGTCGAGCCGGGGGTCGTCGTGCTCGCCGCCGGGCCTTCCGCGGACGAGCCGCCGCTGCGTCAGGCCGTCCGGCTCACCGGCGACACCCGCGAGCCGGGCCGCGGGCGGCGGCTCACCACACGGGCGCGCCTCCTGGAGGGCTGACCGGGCGCACGTTCTCAGGGCAGCCGCAGCTCGGCGAACACGCCGCGGTGGTCGGTCCTGGGCACGTCCAGCAGTTCCACCCGGCTCACCGCCACCCGCCGATCCACCACGACGTGATCGATGGCGATGATCGGCGGGATCGGCCGGAAGTTCGGCCACGTCGGCGACAGCCCCTTGCCGACCTGCTCGGCCGCGTCCACGTACCCCCGGTCCAGCAGGTCGCGGAAGGCCCGGTGGTCGAGGCCGGCGTTGAAGTCGCCGGCCAGCACCCGCACCGCCGACGGCGAGGCCGACGGCAGGGCGCGCAGGGCCGCGTTCCACTCCGCCTCCATCCGGCCCAGCGGCGGGTTGGGATGCACGGCCACGAACTCGACCTTGCCGCCGCCGGGCAACGACACGGCGGCGGCCGGCATGTTGTGCCCGACCGGGGTGAACAGGCCGGGCAGCTCCGTCACCGGATACTTCGAGTAGATGCCGCTCCCGGCGGCGTCGAACTCGGCCTGCAACACTCGGTACGGCAGCACCTGCCGCAACCCGGCCGCGTCCAGCCGTTCGACCTCGGCGTGGGTCAGCTCCAGCGCGCTGAACACCTCGACGTCGTGCCGCCGCACGTAGTCCACCACGGTCTGCGCGTCACCCCGGCCGAACAGGTTGACCGCCAGCACCCGCAGCGCCGGTCCGCGGGCCGCGGGCTGCTCGGCCTCGAACGCCCGCGGCGTCACGACCGTGACCATCACCACGCACGCGATCGCGGCGACGAGCGCAGCCCACCGGTTGCGCCGCAGCAGCGACACGAGCGCGGTCAGCGCCGCCAGCCCCGCGCCCCACGGAGTCACGGTCATGAGCTGCGTGAGGAACGAGCCCTGCTCCCAGCCGCCGACCCTGACGACCGCCCAGACGGCCAGCAGCGTGACGATCAGCCACGACAGCCACCGCCTGCGCCGCCGCCTCCTGGGCTTCGGCCGCGCGCCGGTCTTGGCCCGCTCGATCCCGACGGAGGTGCTCACACCGCCGTCCCGTAGTCCCCGAACTGATCCACAGCCTGAACCTTAAACGTCTTTGGAACGAATCGGGCACCGGCCGCGGATCTCGGGCTCGGGACCCTGGACGGGCGGTTCGTCCGGCTCGCCGAGGCCGTCGACGCGCGCGCGAAGTTCGTCCGCGTCGCCCGGAGCCAGCTCGGCGATGAGGTCGAGGGCGCGCCGCAGAGTGTAGCCGCCCTCGCGCAGCCGGCCCGCCGCCAGTTGGGCCTCGCCCAGCCGGCGCAGGGTCCGGGCGCCGAGCGCGCGTTTCCCGGTCCGCCGCCAGGCCAGTGACCGGCGGTAGTAGGCGATCGCCTCCTCGTACTGGCCGAGCAGGTGATGGATGTGGCCCATGCTGTCGAGCGTGGCCGACTCGCCGGGCAGGTCGTCCAGCTCGCGGTGGATGGCCAGCGCCTCCTCGCAGCGGCGCAGCGCCTCCTCGTACGCCCCGAGCTGCGCGTGGAACCAGCCGACGTTGTTCAGCGCCCTGCCCTCGCCGGCCCGGTCGCCGGCCGTACGGTACAGCCGCAGCGCCTGCTCGCTCAGGGCCAGACCTTCCGTGAACCGACCGTGGCGGTCGGCCAGCACGCTGAGGTAGATGAGGCAGACCCCCTGCCCGACAGGGTCCGCGAGCTCGCCGAACCGCCCGAGCGCCGCGCGGAGCTGGGACTCGCTCGCGTCGTCCTGGCCCAGCCGGATGAGGGCCTGGGCCAGGCCGACGCGGGCGTGCGCCTGCGCGGCCGGGTCGTTCAGCCGGACCGCCGCCTCCAGCGCGATGTGGTGCATGGCCGCCTGGTCGTCGGAGCGGCCCTCCTGGGACAGGAAACCCCAGCAGGCGCCCGCCAACTGCCAGGCGTGCGCGTCGAACCCGGTGCGCGCGGCGTGCCGGACGGCCGCCAGCAGCGTCCGGTGCTCGCGGCCGAACCAGGCCAGGCTCTGCGCGCGGTCGGTGATGCGGGCCGGGACCATGCCGGGCCGCGGCGGTCCCGGGGTCAGCGGCACGCGGTGGTACAGGTCCAGGAGCCGGTCACCGAGGTGGGCGCTGTGCAGGTAGTGGTCGAGCAGCCGGTGGAGCGCCTCGTGGCGCTCGCTCTCCGGGTCGTGCGCGAGGGTCAGCTCCTCCGCGTACGCCCGGAGCAGGTCGTGGCAGCCGTACCGGCCGGGGGAGCGCTCCGTCGCGAGGTGGGCCCGGGTCAGCTCGGTGAGCAGGCGGTGCGCCTGCCGTACCGGTGTCCCGGCCAGGCTGGCGGCCGCGGCGGTGGAGATCTCGGGCGCCGGCAGCAGGCCGAGCAGCCGGAACAGCCGGGCGGCGGCCGGGCTGAGCGCGCGGTAGGACCAGGAGAACACCGTGCGCATGTTCGTCGCCGCGTCCCCGCCGTCGAAGACGTCGAGGTCGTCCAGCCCCGAGACGAGCGTGCCGAGCGGGAACGCCGGACGGGCGTGGGCGCGGGCGGCCACGATGGCCAGGGCCAGCGGCAGCCCGGCGCACCGGGAGACGATGTCGTCGACCGCCTGCGGCTCGGCGCCCACCTTGTCCACCCCGAGCCGGCGCGTCAGGAGCTCACGGGAGTCGGCGGGCGGGAAGAGACCCAGCGACAGCGTGCGGGCCCCCTCGGCCGCGACCAGGCCGGTCAGCTCGGCGCGGCTGGTGACCAGCGCCAGGCAGCCGGGCGCGTTGGGCAGCAGCGGCCGGACCTGGTCGGCGTCGAGGGCGTTGTCGAGCAGGATCAGCATGCGCCGCTCCGCCAGCAGGCTGCGGTAGAGCCCGACCCGGGCCTCCAGCGTGGCGGGGATCAGTTGCGGCGGCACCTGAAGGGCGTCCAGGAACAGCCGCACCGCCTCGGCCGGCGGCCGGGCGATGTGGGTGGGGCCGAAGCCCTGGAGGTTCACGTAGAGCTGGCCGTCGGGGAACCGGCCGCGTGCCCGGTGCGCCCAGTGCACGGCCAGGGTGGTCTTGCCGACGCCGCCGGCGCCGGTGATGACGCACGGCGCCGTCACCTGGGCGGCGGGCGCGGCGCCGGCGGCCGGCGGCATCAGCCGGTCCAGGGCGGCCAGTTCCGCCTCGCGGGCGGTGAACAGCTCGATGTCCGGGGGCAGGTGCCGGGGCACGGCGGGGGCGGTCGTGACGGCTGCCGGTCCGGCGGCCTCCTCCCGGCCGGCGAGGATCGCCTGGTGCAGCCGTTGCAGGTCCGCGCCGGGCTCGATGCCGAGTTCCTCGGCGAAGTGACGCCTGACCCGGCGGAAGACGGCCAGCGCCTCGGTCCGGCGGCCGGATCGCAGCAGCGCCCGCATCAGCAGCGAGACCAGCCGTTCCCGCAGCGGGTTCTCCGCGACCAGGGCCGCCAGCTCCGCCGCCACCTCCTGGTGCCGCCCCAGCCGCAGGTCGAGCGCGGCCCGCCGCTCCAGTGCCGTCAGCCGCTCCTCCTCGATGCCCGGCACGACGACGTCGGGCAGCCACCGGCCCGCGACGTCCGACAGGGGCGCGCCCTGCCACCACGCCAGCCCGCGACGCAGCAGGTCCGCGGCGGGCTCCGGCTCCGGCTCGCCGTCGGCCGCGCGGACCAGTTCGCGGAACCGGAACAGGTCGACGCGGTCGCGCGCCACCGTCAGGCAGTAGCCGCGTGCCGAGGTCTCCAGCGTCACTTCGGGGAACGGGGCGAGCAGCCGGCGAATCCTGGAGATCTGCTGCTGAACGGCGTTGCGGGACAGGTCGGGCGGTTCGGCGCCCCACAGCGCCGTCTCCAGGCGGGCCACGGACACCGGACGTCCGGCTTCGAGCGTGAGCACCGCCAGGACGGTCCGTCCCTGTGCCGCGGACGGGCCCAGCAGCCGCCCGCCGGCCCACACGCCGACCGGTCCGAGCAGACGGAACGTCACGCCGTCCCCGGTCACCGGTCTCCGTCTCCAGCCACTGATCACCTCTGCATGATCACCTCCTGGCAGCTTAGCGATCGGCTCAGCCGAAAATCAGCTCTAAATCAGTACCAAAATGCAGGCTTTTCCCATGCGGTGCTTAAGCCGCACAACCTCATGAGGAGGCACATCATGGAGATCAAGGTCAAGAAGGTCGAGTCCGTCAAGGCGACCCAGAACCCTGCCACGTGAGGCGCTGACACCGCCTGACGATTTCTCCCGCGGGGAGGGAGGCAGGACGCTCCGCCCGAACGCGCCGCTCCCCCTCCCCGCGGGTTCAACATGCGTACCGGCCCGGGAGGCACGATGCGGGTGGCGTTGAAGGAATGCGAGTGGGAAACGGCCGGCGAGGATCTCGTGGTGGTCTTCGACGCCCGCGAGGCGGTGACCCTGAGCGACCCCGACGGGCAGGTGGCCGCACTCCTGAGCGAGTTGCGCCGGACCCCGCAGACCGTCGCCGAGCTGAGCGCCGCCCTCGGCGCGTACGGGTTCCGCCTCTCCGAGGACGACGTCGGCCGGGGCCTGCGCGGGCTCGACAGCCTGGGCCTGGTCGAAGCCGCCGAGGACAGGGGCCTCGGCGACCCCGACGAGGACGAACGGCACTTCTCCAACCTCAGCTTCTACGGCACCTACGCCGACCTGGACCGCGGACGCGCCACGTTCCTGCGGCCGATGCGCGCCGCCCACGTCCTGGTGCTCGGCGTCGGCGGGGGCGGCTCCTCCCTGGTGCAGTGCCTGGCCGGCCTCGGCGTCGGCGCGATGACGCTGGTCGACCAGGACCGTGTCGAACCCCGTAACTTCGCCCGGCAGTTCCTCTACCGGCACGCGGACATCGGCCTGTCGAAGGCCGAGCGCGCGGCCGCGTGGGTGCGCGACTACGACCCGAGCATCAAGGTGACCGCCGTCGACCGCTGGATCTCCGCCCCCGAGGACCTCACGGACCTGGTCCAGGACATCGACCTGATCGCGGGCGGGCTCGACGGCCACCCGCACGCCAACCTCTGGGCGAACGAGGCGGCGGTCCGGGCCGGCGTCCCGTACGTCCTGGGCGGCGCCAACCGTTCCCAGGTGATGTACCTGTCCGTGGATCCGGGCCGGACACCCTGCCTGGCCTGCGACTACGCGGACCGGCCGGCCGAGGACGGCTCGGAGGGGATCGCGTACCGGATCGCGGAGAACATGAAGCTGAGCAACCCGCTCACCGGGCCGATGGCCATGCAGGTCGGCTCGCTGCTGGCCTTCGAGGCGCAGCGCTACCTCACCGGCTACGAACCGCCCCGCGCGGCCGGGTTCCGGGTCACCCTCGACCTGCGCGAGGGGCTCACGCCCCAGTGGCAGGCCCTGCCCGGGAACCCGGACTGCCGGGTCTGCCGCCTGGCGCCGGGCAGGGGTGAGCGCCGGTGACGACGTCCGGCTCCGCCGCGGTCCGGCTCAGGCCGCTCAGCGTCGTTCCCGAGGGCGAGGACGAGGTGCTGGTGGGCGACCCCGCCACCGGCACCTTCGTGACGATGCCGGCGGTCGGCGGCGTGGTCATCGCCGCCCTCGGGCGCGGGGCGAGCCTCGACGAGGCGGCGGCCGAGGCCGAGGCGTTCGCCGGCCAGCCGGTGGACGTGCCGTCGTTCGTCGCCACCCTCGGTGAACTCGGCTTCCTGGCCGAGGACACCGGCGAGGAGGGCTCGGGGGACGCGGCGCAACCCGTGCGCACCGCGCCCATCCAGGCCCGCCGCTGGATGACCAGCGTCCGCCCGGAGGCGGTACGCCCCTTCTTCGGCCCCGTGGCCTGGGCCTGCTACGCCGCCTGCCTGCTCTTCGCGCTGGGTGTCTTCGCCGTCCGTCCCGATCTGGTTCCCGACCCGGCCGTGGACGCCTTCCCCTTCGACGACATCGGGCTGAGCGCGCTGGCCTGGCTGCCCTTCGTGTGGTTCGCCGCGGCCAGCCACGAGTGCGGCCACTGGCTCGGCGCGCGGGCCCTCGGCCTGCAGACCCGTTTCGGCGTCGACCGTCGCATGATCATGCTCGTCTTCGAGACGGACCTCACCCAGGTCTGGACGCTCCCGCGCCGCCGCCGCTACGGCCCGCTGCTGGCGGGCCTCGCCGTGGACTCGGTGCTGCTCGCCGCGCTGCTCACCGGGCGGCTGCTGATCGACTCCGGCCTCTGGACGCCCCCCGCCCTGGTCGGGTCGCTGCTGGCCGCCTGGGTGTTCATCAAGGTCATGCAGATGCTCTGGCAGTGCCTGGTCTTCCTGCGCACCGACCTGTACGCCGTGCTGGTCAACGCCCTGGGCTGCCGCAACCTGTGGCGGGTGAAGTCGCTGATGCTGCGGCGGGCCTTCGGGAGGCTGACGCCGGAGCAGGCCGCGGAACTGGCGGACGCGACCGAGGCCGACCTGCGGGCCGGACGCTGGTTCCGCTGGGTGTGGCTGGCCGGACTGCTCGGCGTGGCCGCCTGGTTCTGCCTCCTGCTGCTGCCCGTCTTCGCGGCGGTCCTGAGCTGGGCGGCCGACGGCCTGGCCGAGGGGCCGCTGTCCGCCGGATTCTGGTACCGGCTGCTCTGCGCCGGCCTGCTGCTGGGCCCCGAGACCCTGGCGCTGGCACTGGCCGTCA
Organism: Nonomuraea sp. MG754425; assembly: GCF_021699195.1. Taxonomy (GTDB): domain Bacteria; phylum Actinomycetota; class Actinomycetes; order Streptosporangiales; family Streptosporangiaceae; genus Nonomuraea. The sequence continues at coordinate 16,130 of NZ_SSXE01000020.1, forward strand.
GGGAGTACGCGGGACGGTTCGCCACCCGCCGGGCCTGACCGGGCGTCACGCCGTCACGAACTCGGCGATGATCACCGTGGCGTCGCATCCGGGCTCCACGGCCGCCATCTCGTCGTACAGCCGGTCCAGGCAGGCCCCCGGTGACGTGCCCCCGCCGAACAACTCCCGCATCCGCGCCGCCCCCAGCGCCTCGACCGCCCCGGCACTGACGATCGCGACCCGGTCGCCCGGACGCAGCACCACGGAGCCGACCTCCGGGTCCGGGGCGGCGGGCAGCGCGCTCCCGCGCGGGGCCGTCAGCCGGAGCGGCTCCGCGCCCCTCGGGCAGTGCCAGATCTCGCCGTCGCCCACGTGCGCGAACCGCAGCAGCGGGCTCTCCGCCCGCTCCAGCACCACCAGGTCGAGGTCGCCGGCCGGCCCCGTCCCCACACCGCGCCGGGACGCGTCGCGCGCCGCCCGCACGCACTCGTCCAGGCTCTGCTCACCGTGCTGCGGGCGGGCCGCGACCACCGCGCCCAGGGCCAGCGCGCCGCCCACCCCCCGGGCCGCCGCGACCAGCCGCTCCTGGACGACGTACGCGTCCGACGGGACCCCTCGCCCGCCCTCGTACGTGCCCCCCACCGCCACCAGCCGCGGTCGCGCCACCGGCATGCCCGCCGGCCAGTTCCCCCGCTTGCCCCTGACCGTCATCACGGACAGGCAGCCCAGCAGGAACGTGATCACGAACACCGTCATGAAACCCCTCCCCATCGCGCCCCAGTAGACGCCTTCCCGAACGGCCGCGACTGACGGCCGATCGGCCGTCGTAGCGTTCTGACGGCCGATCAGCCGTCATGCCGCCGGCACGGTCACGGGCCAGGGTTCGGTGCGGGCGGGAACTCCGCAGCAGAGCCGACGAAGACGACATGAGGCCCACGATGCGACGCGTCACCACGTACGCCGCGAAAGACTGCGGGGGAACACGGAGAGAAACCCTTTCGCACGCCTTTATACCGGTTATCGTGAGATCCGTTCTGTGCCCATATCGTGTGCGGACGGCTCATGGCTCTCACCGGCTCCACGAGATACGACTCGGCCACCAGCCAGCTCACCCGGGCCGTCGCACGCACGGGAGCCGGCGCGCGCAGCGCGGTGGGCTCGGTCGCGGTCGTGGCGGCCCTGTTCGGCGCGGTCCCGCCGGTCTCGGCCGCGTGGCTGGCGCCCATGCTGGCGCTCCACCTCGGGTGGACGCTCCTGTACGTGCGCGTGTTCGTCCGCAAGGACCTGCTGCCCCACTGGCTGGTGGCCGGTGATGCGGCCGTCACGGTCGCGCTGTGTCTCGCGCAGGTTCACCTGGTCCCGGTCGAGGCGATGGTCACCGGGTCGAGCTGGGTGCACGGGCTGGTCACGATGACCGTCGTGATGGCCGGGGTGACCTGGCGACCCAGGGTGGCGGTGCCCGTCGGGCTCGGCCTGGCCGCCGCCTTCGCGACCGGCGTGCGGCTCGCCTCGCCCGCCCACGACGTGCTCGGATCCCTCGGGATCCACCTCGTGCAACTGCTCGCGATCGTGCTGCTCATGACGCTGCTGCGGCGCTCGGCGGCCTCGTCCGACGCCTTCCTGCGCGAGAGCGCCCGCGCCGAGATCTCGCTCATCGTGGCACGGCTGCGCCGCGAGGACGAGCTGCGCCAGGTCGGCAGCATCCACGAGACCTCGCTGCACACGCTGACCATGGTCGGCCTCGGCACGTACGACGAGCCGTCGCCCACCCTGCGCGCCCAGGTGCACACCGACCTGGCGGCGCTGGAGCAGCTCCGCGACCAGCCGCACGCCGGCTCCGCCCCCATCGCCCTCGACGCGCTGCTCGACGAGGTCGCCGGCCGCGCCGCCGGCCTGGACGTACGCCGCCGCCTGACCCCCGAGACCGTGCCGGGGGACGTCGCGGAGCGCTTCGCCCGCGCGGTCACCGAGGCGCTGGCCAACGTCGCCCTGCACGCCGGCGTACGCGAGGCCGAACTCGTCTCCGCCCGGCGCGACGGCGGGATCGTGGTCGAGATCGCCGACGCCGGCCCCGGCTTCGACCAGGACCGCCTGCCGCCCGACCGGTTCGGCGTGCGCGGCTCGATCCTCGACACGATGCGCTCGCTGCCGAACGGCGGCGCCGAGATCTCCTCCGGCGACCGGGGCACCCGGGTGAGCCTGTGGTGGCGGCCATGACCGAGGAGATCGAGCAGATCGCCCGCCGGTACGCCCGTTACACCGCGCTCGGCGCCGTCGTCATCGCCGCCGTCTGGCACCTCGGCTACGACCTCACCGTCACCCTCACCGGCTGGAGCTCCTTCCGCTGGCCCTTCGTCGCCGCCGCGGCCTGGGTGCTCTACTCCGCGATCTTCGTCGTCGGCGCGCTGTCGCTGTCGGCCACCTCGCGAGGCCCTGAGCGGATCAGGGAGCTCGTCCTCGCCACGCTGGCCGTGGACGTCGCCGTGATCGTGGCCTGCCGGCCCGAGGAACTGCTCGGCATCAGCGACTGGGGATGGGGCTCGATCGGCTGGATCGGCGTCATGCTGACCTGGGGCCGGCCGCGCTGGCGGGCCGAGATCACCGTGTTCCTGGCCGCCAACGCCGGCATCATGCTGGCGGCCATGGCGATCTCCGGCACGTTCGACCGCGTCTCCATCGCCAAGTACCTGGTCGTCATCGCCGGCGGCGTCACCATGCAGCTCGGCTACATGGCCGGCTGCCACCTGCTGCGCACCCGCGCCGAGGAGACCGTGCTGCTGGCCCGCAGGCTCGCCGCCGACGACGCCTGGCGCGAGTCGGCCCAGCGCATCCACACCGACCGGCTGCGCCGTTACGAGGCCATCCGGGACGTGGCCGAGTCGCTGCTCACCCAGCTCGCCAACGGCGCCGACCCCGGCGACCCCCGCGTCCGCGAGGACTGCACGGCCGGCGCCATGCGGCTGCGGCGGCTCATCACCGAGCGGGAGGACGTCCCGGACGAGCTGGTGTCCGTGCTGCGCGAGCGCATCGACGCGGCCGAGCGGCGCCAGGTCCTGGTGACGGCCCCGCCGTTCGGCGACCGGCTGCCCGACCTGCCGGACGGCGTGCGCGAGGACCTGCTCAGAGCGCCGGTCCGGGCGCTGGACGGGGCGCGGACCCGCGCCAGGGTCACCGTCTCGGCCATGTCGACCATGGTCAGCGTGGCGGTCGTGGCCGACAACGACGACCTGCCCATCAGCCCGGCGCCCGTGCACGAGGCCAGCGGGGTCGTCGTCAGCTACCAGCGGCTGGGAGGCGAGATATGGGTCAACAGCATCTGGCAGGACCGGTGACGGTGGCCCTGGTGGAGGACCACCAGGTCGTGGTGGACGGCGTACGGTCGTGGTTCGGCCCGCCCACCCCCGTCGAGCTGGTCGCGCAGGGCCCCACCATCGAGTCCGTCCGCGGCACGGCCGCCGACGTGCTGCTGCTCGACCTCAACCTGAACGGCACCATGGTCCTCGACCGGGTCGCCGAGCTGTGCGCGGGCGGTCAGCGGGTCATCGTCTTCTCCGAGCACGAGGAGCCGGAGACCGTACGGGCGGTGCTGGACGCCGGCGCCTCGGCCTTCATCGGCAAGGGCCGGGCCACCCGGGAGTCCTGCGTGGAGACCATCCTGGAGGTGGCCGCCGACCGCCCCTCCGTCACGCCGCCGATGGCCCAGGCCATCGCGACCGACGAGGGCCCGCACCGGCCGCACCTGTCGGACAAGGAGCGGGCGGCGCTGCTGTACTGGTTCCAGTCGATGTCGAAGGCGTCGGTGGCGGCGCGCATGGGGATCAAGGAACGGACGGTGCGGCAGTACATCGACCGGGCCCGGGTCAAGTACGCGGCGGCCGGACGGCCCGCGCCCACCAAGGAGAAGCTGCTCATCTGCGCCATCGAGGACGGCCTGCTACGACCCGACGAGGTGACCGTCTACACCTCACTGGCTGCCCGCACCCCCGCCGAACCGCGGGACTGACACTCCTGGACCCCGGCGCTCCCGGCAGGAGGGGGCCGGCGGAGCCGGGGTCCAGGTCACCTTCGTCCGCTGACGAGGGCCGCCGGGTCGAAGGTGATGCGGAACGGCGCGGTCAGGCTGGCGGGCGTGCCGGCCTTGTGGACGGACGGCGGGTCGTATCGGGTGCCCTTGAGCTCGTAGACGTACAGGGTCGGTCCTTCGCCGGGCTCGACCCGCCAGTAGCAGGGGATCCCGGCCTCCGCGTATGCGGCGACCTTGAGCATCTCGTCGCGTTTCGTGGTGCTCGGGCTGCCCACCTCGACGGCGAGCAGGATGTGGTGCGGCGAGAACATGAGGTCTACTTCTTCGGTCATCTCCTCGCGAACGACCACGAGGTCGGGGATGTAGAAATCCCTGGCGGTGACCCGCAGGTTGACCGTCGACAAGGGCTCCAGCCCGGGTGGGAGGGCGTCGTCGAGGATCCGCTGTAGCCGGTAGATGACGCGCTGGTGCGGAGGGGTGGGGGCAGGGCTCACCAGTAGGCTCCCGTTGAACAGCTCGTAGCGGTTACCGTCGTCCGGCAACTCGAGCAGGTCGTCGACCGTGAAAGGCGCGTTCCCCAGGGGAGTCGCCGGTTGTCCGGTCGGTTCGATCGTCGCCATAGCGGTCACCCACTCAGTATCGGGAGTCTCGACCTCGCCCACATGCTACTTCCCCCATTTCCGTCACTTTAAGTTTGCGCTCCATCACATAACGGGCAGGGTCGGTTCGGGCGATGATCGGCAGGTTGAAAGTTTCAACTCTCTGATCTATGCATGGAAAGCCCTTTCCGCTGTTCACCGCCCCCGCCGCCCGCGCCCGCCCGCCGCTGACCGGCGTCCTCACTTGGCCGCGCCCCGCTCGTCAGATACCGTCGCCCACCGGGAGCGCTCCTCACCACCGGAACCCCGACCGGAACACGGAGACCGCACATGCCCCGAGTAGCACCACCCCGCTGGGCGAAGCGCGCCCTGATCCTGCTGACGACCCTGGCGATGATCTTCACTGTGCCGCTCGCCGGCACCGCGTCGGCGCACGGCTCGGTCGTCGACCCGGCCTCCCGCAACTACGGCTGCTGGCTGCGCTGGGGCAGCGACTTCCAGAACCCCACCATGCAGCAGCAGGACCCCATGTGCTGGCAGGCGTGGCAGGACAACACGAACGCCATGTGGAACTGGAACGGCCTCTACCGTGACGGCGTCGCCGGCAACCACCAGGGCGTCATCCCCAACGGCCAGCTCTGCAGCGCCGGACAGACCCAGGACGGCCGCTACCGCTCCATGGACACGCCCGGCGCCTGGAAGACGACCAGCCTCGGCAGCACGTTCAACATCCGCCTCACCGACCAGGCATACCACGGCGCGGACTACATCCTCGTCTACATCACCCGCCAGGGCTACGACGCGACCACCACGCGGCTCGGCTGGAACCACCTGGAACTGATCCGCACCACGCCGAAGTACGCGCCCGCCGGGGAGTACCCGATCACCGGCCTGAGCAAGGGCTCGCGCACCGGCCGTCACGTGGTCTTCACGGTCTGGAAGGCCTCGCACATGGACCAGACCTACTACTTCTGCAGCGACGTCACCTTCTAGCCGGGGTACCGCGCCGCAGGGCACTCGACACCCTTCGCGGCCCTGGGTGAACGCTTCCCTCGCCCGCCGGGCGCGGTCCGCCGCGTCCGGCATGAGGGGCGCGGACAGCCACCGCTGCGGGAGTCAGAGCACGTGGTCGGGGGTGTCGAGCCAGACGCGTTGCCCGTCCGGGGTGACCGTCATCCCGAACCGTCCGGGGCCGGGCTCGCCCCACGACACCCACCGGAAGAAGGCGTCGGTGACCTCGTCCCACAGAGGCCGGTCGCCCACCTGGTAGACCTCGTGCCCGGTCTCGCCGGGCCGCCACTCCACCGTGCCCCACGAATGAGGGTCCACCGGGTCGGACAGCCACAGCCGGAACACCTCGCCGTCCTCGTCCCGGTCGTCGGCGTACACGGAGCCGACCCCCGTGAGCGCCGAGATCGCCAGGCCCGCCCCTGCGGGGGCGTAGGCGAGGGTACGCGGGACGACGTCCGTTTCGGACCAGTGCTTGTCCTCCGGCCGCCGCGCCGTCCGGTCCACCTCGATCGACGTCACCGCCCCGGCGGGGCTGACCAGATGGGACAGGAGCGCAGCGGTCCAGCCGGTGCCCGTACCGACCTCCAGCACGCGTTGACCGGGCTCGGGGGACAGCCATTCCAGCAGGTCCGCAACCGTGCCCGGCGCGGACGCCGACGACGTGAAGTCGCCCTCGGCCGTCCTGATGTCGGTGGCGCCGTCGTCGAGCTGGGCGACGATGGCCGTGTCGAGGTAGACGGCACGCAGCCAGTCCTGCGGGTCGGCGTCGCGGTCGATGACCCGCTTCCCTCCGCCGTCCGCGTCCACCAGGCCGACCGGCGGGGCGAACAGGTGGCGGGGCACCGCGCGGAAGGCGTCGTACACCCGCTCGCCCGCAGGAGAGACCGCGCTGACCTGACGGATCAGCGCCTCCACCTGGTCAGCCGTCACTCGCCTGTGCCGCCCTCGCGCCGGCCGCCGCCGGCCTGACTGCCGGCGCTCGGCCGCACGGGCTTGAACGGCTTGTCCCTCTTCCCGCCCACGCCGCGATCTCCCCCTTCCACTACCGGAGAGGATCGGTGGAGGTGCGGAGTTGGAGTTCTATCGCGTGCAGGCGTTCCGTGCCCGGCAGCGCGGCCCCCGAGATCAGCTCGAACAGCAGCTCCGCGCAACTGGCCCCCGCCTCGCGCGGGCGCAGGTCGATCGACGTGATCGGCGGGTCGGCCATCCGGGTGGCGGCGCTGTCGACGCACGAGGCGAGCAGCACGCCGGACCCCGACTCCCGCAGCAGCGGCGCGACCTCGGTGGCGGCCCCGGCCGGCGCGCACACCAGGGCGTCCATCGGCGAGCCGGGGCCGAGCAGGGCGCGGGCGGCGGCGCGGATCTCGTCGCCGGTCGCGTCGAACGACACCCGGCGCACCAGCGGCGCCACCCCCTGGGCGGCGCACCAGCCGAGATAGCCCCGGTGCACCCCGGCCGCCCAGTCGCTCTCGTCGCCCGCCACGATGAGCGCCGGCCGCGCCGCGCCGGCCGCGCGCAGGTGGCCGAGCAGCCGGGCGAGCATCTCCGCGTGCTCCGACCACACCACTCCGTCGGCCTGCCGCGCGCCGGGGAAACGTTCGCACGAGACCGTCGGCAGGCCCGTGGCCATCAGGTTCTCCACCACGGGGTCGCCGCCGAGCGGGTCGCCGAGCACCAGCCCGTCCACGCGTGGCGGCCGGGCGCGGTGCTGGCCCGAGGTGATCAGGGTGACGTCGTAGTCGTGCCGCGCCGCCTGCTCCACCACGCCGAACACGAACGACATGTAGTACGCCGAGCGGGTCAGCACCTCGGGCACGTGCAGCCCTATCGTGCCGGTGCTGGCCCGGCGCAGGTGGCGGGCCGAGCCGTTGGGCACGTAGCCGAGCCGTTCGGCCACGGCGGCGACGGTCTCGCGGGTGCGTTCGGACACCCGCCCGGAGCCGCGCAGCGCGTCGGACGCCGTCGTCTTGGACACCCCCGCCTCGCGGGCCACGGTGAGGATGGTGACCGGCTCGTCTGCTCGCACGCCCCGATGGTAGCCGTCCTTCCGGCCGGTCATTCCCGCGCCCGGCGGCGGCGGTTCCGGTAAACGATGTGTTTCGCCTGGGCTCCAGGTCTTGTGCCCTCCGGTCATCGCAATTAAGTTAGCGCGAAACTTGCCGGAACGTTCCGGCATCTGAAAGGGGCCGAACGTTGCACCTGTCCGCCGGGAAGCACCCCCACCCGCTCGACCCGCTCGCCGCGCGGGAGATCGACGAGGTCAGACGCGTCCTCACGACGGAGGGCCGGCTCACCAGCACGGTCCGGGTGGCCTACCTCGGGCTGGAGGAGCCGCCGAAGGACGAGGTGCTGGCCTACGAGGGCGGCGGCGCCCGTCCGGACCGCCGGGCCCGCGCGTACCTGCTGGACCTGGAGACCGAGGCCGCCCACGACGTCATCGTGTCGCTCGGCCGGGGCGAGGTGGAGCGCGTGGCCCCGATCGACCCGCTGACCGACGGCCAGGTGCCGATGCTGGACGAGGAGCACGCGCTGGTGCGCCGGGTGCTCGGCGCGCACCCCGGCTGGGCCGCGGCCCTGGCCACGCGCGGGATCGAGGACCCGGCGGGCGTCTATCTCGCCGCCCTCAGCGCCGGTCACTTCGGGCTGCCGGACGAGGCGGGCAGACGGGTGGCCAGGGTGCTGGCGCACCGGATGCCGACGCCCGAGAGCCTCCCGTGGGCACACCCCGTGGACGGCCTGGTCGCCTACATCGACCTGGTCAAGGGCGAGGTCCTGGAGATCGTGGACACCGGCCCCCAGCCGATCCCGCAGGAGCCGGGCGACTACACCGACGGCCCCCACCGCACCACGCAGAAGCCCATCCACATCACCCAGCCGGACGGTCCCAGCTTCACGATCGACGGCCCGCTGGTGACCTGGGAGAAGTGGAGCCTGCGCCTCGGCTACGACATGCGCGAGGGCCTCACCCTGCACCGGATCGGCTTCGACGACGCCGGGCGCACCAGGCCGATCGTCTACCGGGCGTCGGTGGCCGAGATGGTGGTCCCGTACGGCGACCCGAGCCCGATCCGCTTCTGGCAGAACTACTTCGACACCGGCGAGTACCAGCTCGGCAAGCTCGCCAACTCCCTGGAACTCGGCTGCGACTGCCTCGGCGAGATCACCTACTTCGACGTCGTCGTCACCGACGGCGCGGGCACGCCCAAGGTGATCAAGAACGCCGTCTGCATGCACGAAGAGGACTACGGCGTGCTGTGGAAGCACACCGACCCGGCCAACGGCTCCAGGGAGACCCGCAGGCAGCGGCGTCTGGTGATCTCGTTCTTCGTGACCGTCGGCAACTACGACTACGGCTTCTACTGGTACCTCTACCTCGACGGAGCCATCGAGCTGGAGGTCAAGGCCACCGGCATCGTCTTCACCGGCGTCTACGACGACCGCGCCGCCCCGTACGCGTCGGAGGTGGCCCCGGGGCTGGCCGCGCCGTACCACCAGCACCTGTTCAGCGCCCGGCTGGACATGACGGTGGACGGCGTGGCCAACGCCGTGGACGAGATCGAGGCCAGGCCGATCGAGTCCGGGCACGGCAACGCGTTCGGCCGCGCCGTCACCCGGCTGCGCACCGAGCGGGAGGCCAGGCGCGACGCCGACCTGAAGGCGGAGCGCACCTGGCACGTCGTCAACCCCGAGGTGCGCAACCGGCTGGGCCGCCCCGTCGGCTACGCGCTGCACGCCGAGGGCAGGCCGACCCTGATGGCCGCGCCGGGCTCCAGCATCCACCGCAGGGCCGAGTTCGCGACCAGCCACCTGTGGGTCACCCGCTACCACCCCGCGGAGCGCTATCCCGCCGGCGACCTGGTCAACCAGCATCCCGGCGGCGCGGGCCTGCCCGCCTACACCAGGGCCGACCGCGACATCGACGGGCAGGACATCGTGCTGTGGCACACGTTCGGCCTGACGCACTTCCCCCGCACCGAGGACTGGCCGATCATGCCGGTCGACACCTGCGGGTTCGTACTCAAGCCGGTCGGGTTCTTCGACCGGAACCCGACGCTCGACGTCCCGCCGAGCGCCTCGGAACGCTCGTCCTGCCATTAAGAGGAGAAGAGGCCCATGCGTCCCCTACGCCTGGCCTGCGGTGTCGCGGCAGCCCTGCTGGCGTCGGCCTGCGCCGCCACCGGACCGATCACCACCCCGACGGACGCCGCCCAGGAGAGCGCCGCGCCCGGCTATCTGGCCGTCGCCGACCAGGCGCTCGCGCCGGGAGGCACGCTGAACGTCCAGGTGCACATCGACAGCGGCGCCGCCACCGGCTACGACCCCCAGCTCGCCGACGTGGCCACCACCTGGCAACTGCTCTCGTTGTCCTACGAGACGCTGGTCACCGTCGGCCCCGACTTCGCGATCCAGCCGCTGCTGGCCGAGAAGTGGGACACTCCCGACGACCGGACCTACGTCTTCCACCTGCGCGAGGGCGTCACCTTCTCCAACGGCAGGAAGCTGACCGCCGACGACGTCGTGGGCAGCCTCAAGCGGCTGCTGGCCTCGAAGTCGGTGTGGGTCGGCCAGCTCGGCCCGGTGGACGAGATCGCCAAGGACGGCGACGGCAAGGTCAAGGTCACGCTGAAGGAGCCGTACACGCCGTTCCTGGCGGCGCTGGCCAACGTGCCGGCCGCGATCCTGCCGATGAAGGAGATCGACGACAAGTCGGTCGATCCGGCCACCACCCTGCTCGGCACCGGCCCGTACGTGGTCGAGGACCACCGCCAGGACGTGTCGTGGACGTTCAGGCGCAACGACGCGTACTGGAACCAGGGCAAGCCCGCCGCCGACGTCCTGAACATCACGATCGCCCCTGAGGAGGCCGCGCGCATCGCCGCGCTGCAGAACGGCGGCGCCGCCCTGGCCACGCTGGGCAACGTGGACTCCGAGTCGATGCTGGCCGGCGCCGCGGACGTCAAGGTCGTCACCCAGGCCACCACCGACTTCTACTACCTGATGCTCAACAGCCTGAAGCCGGGCTCCAAGCTGGCCGACCCCAAGGTGCGTCAGGCGATCAACATCGCGCTGGACACCAAGCAGATCGCCGAGGTGGCGCTCGGCGGCAAGGGCGAGCCCACCGCCGTCACGCCGGCGGGCCTGCCCGGCTCCTGCGACCCGGCCGCGCTGCCGTCGGCCGCCAAGGGCCCCGACGAGGCCAAGCGGCTGCTGGCCGAGGCGGGCGCGGAGAACCTGTCGTTCACCCTGACCATCTTCAACACCGAGCCGGCCCCGGCCGTCGCCCAGGTGATCCAGCAGAACCTCCAGCAGGCCGGCATCACCGTCAAGATCGAGCAGATGGACGAGGCGAGCTGGTCGGGCAAGGTGTACGGCAAGGCCCCGGCCGAGTTCGACGCCGCCCTGTCCTGGTTCGCCGGCTACGCCGACCCCGGCATGGTCACCAAGTGGTGGAACCCGGAGACGGCCGGCTTCAACGCCGGCTTCATGCGGCCCGACCCCGCCCTCAGCGCGGCCATCGACGCGGCCGGCAAGGAACCCGCCGGGGCCGCCCGGGACCGGGCGCTGGCCGAGGTGTGCGCGCAGGCCGACGCGGACGCGCAGATGATCCCGCTGGTCACCCGCCCGGCCACGGTCGCCTTCAGAACCGACGCGCTCAGCCCGAGCCTGTACGCCACCGAGGGCTACGGCAACGTGCTGCGCCTGGTCGCCGACGCCCGCGTGAAGAAGTCCCGGTAGCCATGCGGCTGCTGATGTGGTGGTCCGGCCGGGCGCTCAGCTCGGCCGCCACGCTCCTGGGCGTCTCCGTGCTGATCTTCGCGGCCGTGCGCCTGATGCCCGGCGGCTTCGCGGAGACGGTGCTCGGGCCGTTCGCCACCGCCGAGCAGAAGGCCGAACTGGCCACCCGCTACGGGCTCGACCAGCCGGTCTTCATGCAGTACGGGCACTGGCTGGCGGCCGTGTCCGGCGGCGACTTCGGCATCTCGATGATCAGCCGCCAGCCGGTCGGGGCCGAGTTGCTGGCCCGCCTGCCGGTGACGGCCGAGCTGACCGTGCTGGCGGTGGCGGCGAGCGTGCTGCTCGGGGTGCCGCTGGGCGTGCTCACCGCCGTGCGCGCCCGTCCGGGGGGCGGCGGCGCGGCCGGCCGGCTGCTCAGCGGGCTGGGCGTCAGCGTGCCGGAGTTCGTGCTGGGCAGCCTGGTGGTGTTCGTCTTCTCCCGGTACGCGCTCGGCCTGAAGGTCGGCTCCTGGGTGCCGCTCACCCAGGACCCGGCCGCGAACCTGGCCACGATGATCCTGCCGGCGGCCGTGCTGTCGGTCTTCGCCATCTCGGTGACCGCCCGCACCACCCGCGACGCGGTCATGGGCGTGCTGGTCGAGCCGTACGTGACGGCCGCCGTCGGGCGCGGGGAGTCGCCGTGGTCCATCGTCAGGCACCACATCCTGCGCAACGCCGCCACCCCCGTGGTCACGCTGATCGGCACGACGGTGGCGTACCTGCTGGGCGGCGCGCTGATCGTGGAGCACGTGTTCAACCTGCCGGGCGTCGGCTCGTACATCGTGCAGGCCGTCGGCCGCCGGGACTACGCGGTCGTGCAGGCCGGGGTGCTGCTGGCGGCCGGGGTGTTCATCGTCATGAACGTGCTGATCGACCTGCTCGTGGGGGCGATCGACCCCCGGCTCGGCGTGCTGGCGGGGAGGCGCTCGTGAGGAAGCTGGACCGGCTGTCCATCGGCGGGCTCGCCTGCCTGCTCGTCCTGGTGCTGTTCGCGCTGGGCTCGCCGGCCGGGGCCGGGGGAGACCCGGACGCCATCGTCGGCCCGCGGTTGCAGCCGCCGGGGCCGGGCTGGTGGCTCGGCACCGACAACCTGGGCCGCTCGGTGCTGCCCCGCGTCATGGAGGGCGTCGGCACCACGCTGCTGCTCTCGTCGGTCGCGGTGCTGGTCACGGCGGTGCTGAGCGCGGCCTTCGGCATCCTCGCCGGATACCGTGGCGGTTACCTGAACGAGCTGGTGATGCGCCTGGTGGAAGTGCTCTACTCCTTCCCCGCCATCGTGCTGGCCATCCTGGTCGCGGCCGTGCTCGGCCCCGGGCAGACGGCGGCGCTGGCCAGCATCGTGCTGGTGACGATCCCGCTGATGACCCGGCTGGTGCGGGCCGCCGCCGTGGCCGTGGCGCAGCGCGACTACGTCACCTCCGCCGTGATCAGCGGGGCCGGGCTGCCGCGCGTGCTGGTCCGGCACGTGCTGCCGAACGTGGCCGGCACGATCGCCGTGCAGGGCACGTACGCGCTGTCGGTCGGCATCGCGGTCGAGGGCGGGCTGAGCTTCCTCGGCTTCGGGGTGCAGCCGCCGCAGGCGTCCCTGGGGGTGCTCATCCAGCAGGGCGGCACGTACATGATCGCCGCGCCGTGGCTGATCCTCGGCCCCGGCGTGGTGCTCGTGGCGGCCATCCTGGCGATCAACGTGGTCGGCGACGGGCTGCGCGACCGGCTCGAACCCAGAGAGACGAGGTCACTGACATGAGCCTGCTCTCCGTACGGAACCTGGTGATCGACTACGCCCGCACCCGCGCGCTCGACGGGGCCGACCTGGAGGTGGCGCAGGGCGAGACGGTCGGGCTGGTCGGCGAGAGCGGGTCGGGCAAGTCCACGCTCGGCTCCGCCGTCGGCCGGCTGCTGCCGCGGGCCGCCCGGCGCGCCGGGGGCGAGGTGCTGGTGGCGGGGGAGCCGGTGTTCGACCTGCCCGACGCCAAGCTGCGCCACCTGCGCAGACGGCACCTCGGGTTCGTCTTCCAGGACCCGATCGGCTCGCTCGACCCGACCATGCGCGTCGGCAACCAGCTCCGCCTGGTGCTCGGACGGGGCGGCGACGTGCGCTTCCACCTGGGACGGGTCAAGCTCGACGACCCGCGGGTGCTGCGCTCCTACCCCCACCAGCTCTCCGGCGGCATGGCCCAGCGGGTGGCGATCGCGATGGCCATGGCCACCTCGCCCGAACTGCTCGTCGCCGACGAGCCGACCGCCGCGCTGGACAGCCAGGTGCGCGAGGAGGTGTCGAACGTGATCTTCTCGCTGGCCGCCGACGCGGGCGCCAGCATCCTGTGGCTCAGCCACGACCTGCCCGCCGTGGCCCGCCGCTGCGACCGGGTGGCGGTCATGTACGGAGGCCGCGTGGTCGAGAGCGGCCCCGCCCGCGAGGTGCTGGGCAATCCCGCCCACCCCTACACGGCGGCGCTGGCCGGCGCCGCGCCCGCCGCCGCGGCCCACGGCGTGCGCCTGGAGCCCGTCCCCGGACGGCCTCCCGTGCTCACCGGGCCGTCGCCGGGCTGCGCGTTCGCCCCGCGCTGCGCGTTCGCGGAGGAGCGCTGCGGGCACGAGCGTCCCGCCCCGGTGCGGATCCGCGAGCAGGACGTGCTCTGCCACCGCGCCGCCGACCTGGAACCGGAGCTGTCCCGGCGGCGGGAGGTGACGGCGTGATCCTCGAACTCGACGACGTCACCGTCACCTTCGCCGCCGGGCCGCCGCTGCGGCGCATCCACCTCGACGCCATGCGGCACGTCTCGCTGTCGGTCGCCGAGGGCGAGACGCTCGGCCTGGTCGGCGAGTCGGGCTCGGGCAAGACCACCACCAGCCGGGTCGCGCTCGGCCTGCAGCGTCCCACGGCCGGGACGGTCAGGTTCGACGGCCGCCCGTTCCCCCGGCGGCGGCGCGCGCTGGCGGGCCGCATGCAGGCCGTGCTGCAGCATCCGCACTGGTCGCTGAACCCGCGCATGCGCGTCGGCCAGAGTGTCGCCGAGCCGCTGGACGTGCTCGGCCGGCCGGCCGGCGACGCCGTCGCCGAGATGCTGGAGCACGTCGGCCTGGACGCCGGCTTCGCCGGCCGCTACCCGCACGAGCTGTCCGGCGGCCAGCGCCAGCGCGTCTCGATCGCCCGCGCCCTGATCACCAGGCCCGGCTTCATCGTCTTCGACGAGGCCGTCAGTGCGCTGGACGTCTCCGTCCAGGTGCAGATCCTCAACCTGATCAAGGATCTGCAGGCGGAGTACGGTTTCAGCGCCCTGTTCATCTCCCACGACCTCGGCGCGGTGCGCTACGTCGCCGACCGGATCGCCGTCATGCGCGCGGGCGAGATCGTCGAGACCGCCGACACGCCCACCTTCTACACCGCACCCGCCCACGAGTACTCGAAGCAGCTTCTGGAGGCACTGTGACGTACGAGCCCAGGCCGGCGACGCCGTCGGCGTTCGCGCCCGGCGTGCCGCGCAACGCGGACCTGCCGCTGACCCCGCAGCCCAGCCCGGGGCGCGGCTCGGTCGCGTTCGACCTGCCCGGCGTGCGCGTCGGCACGGCCGAGTACGGCGAGGGCCCCACCGGCTGCACCGTGATCCACCTCCCGGCGGGCGCGCGCACGGCCGTGGACGCCCGCGGCGGCGCGGTCGGCATGAGCGGCGGCTACGACTACAACCACGCCGTCTGCCTGGCGGGCGGTTCGGTGTACGGGCTGGCCGCGGCGGCGGGCGTGAGCGACGAACTGCTGCTCAGCCGCGACAACGTCACCAGGTGGGACGAGCTGCAACTGGTGTCGGGGGCGGTGATCTACGACTTCTCCTGCCGTGACAACGCCGTCTACCCCGACGCCGAGCTGGGCCGGGCCGCGGTGCGGTGGGCGAAGGAGGGCGAGTTCCCGGTGGGCCGGTGCGGCGCGGGACGCACGGCGAGCGCGGGCAAGATCGACTTCGGCCGGGCGGAGTTCTCCGGGCAGGGCGCCGCGTTCGGCACGTTCGGTGAGATCAAGGTGCTGGTCGCGACGGTGGTCAACTCCGTGGGCGCGGTGGTCGACCGGCAGGGCCGGGTCGTGCGCGGCAACTACCACGCCGCCCAGGGCCTACGCCGCCACCCGAGCGCCGACTACGCCGAGCTGACCGGGGCCCCGGCCGTCATGGGCAACACGACGCTGACCGTGATGATCACCAACGTCAGGCTGACCGACGTCGAGCTGCTCCAGGTGGGCCGCCAGGTGCACAGCTCGATGCACCGGGGCATCCAGCCGTTCCACACACTGACCGACGGGGACACGATGTTCGCGATGACGACCGACGAGGTCGAACTGGCCGGGGTCAAGCCCACCGGCCTGGGCACGCTGGCCTCCGAGGTCGCGTGGGACGCCATCCTGAGCGCGGCGGAGTGACGACATGTGGACCGCACCCCGTTACGCCGTCGATGATCCCGCCCGCGTGGACGCGCTGGTCAGGGAGAACCCGTTCGCCATGGTCGTGAGCGTCGTCGAGGACGTGCCCGTGGCCACCCACTGTCCCGTCCTGCTGGAGGGGGAGAGCGTCGAGGATGGCACGCTGATCGGCCACATGGCGAGCAAGAACCCGCAGTGGCGCTCGTTCGAGTCCTCGCCCGAGGTGCTCGTCGTCTTCTCCGGGCCGCACGGCTACGTCTCGCCCACCGTGTACGGGACCGACCCGGCCGTGCCGACCTGGGACTACGCGGCCGTGCACGTGACCGGCCGGGTGGAGCTGATGGACGACGCCCTGGAGGTGGTGGAGCGGACGGTCGCGGCGGCGGAGGCGTCCCGCTCGCCCTCGTGGGAGCCGACGCCCGCCTCCCGTGAGAGGTTCCGGGCCCTGCTGCCTGGGGTAGTGGCCTTTCGCGTGCATGTTCGTACGCAGCAGAGCGTGTTCAAGCTGAGCCAGGACATCGACGCCGAGCGGTACAGCCGCGTCCGCGCCTGCGCCGGCGCCGAGAACCCGAGGCTCGCCGAGTTGATGGACAGGTCATGACATTTCCCACTTTCACGTCCAGTCAGATCGAACCCAGGGCCCGTGGCAAGGAGTTCGGCACCCACCTGCGCGAGCGGGTCGCCGCCAACCTCACCGGCTACACCGAACTGTTCACGGTCGCCGGGGCGAGCGCCGGGCAGGTGCGCGCGTGGGGCGAACGGGCACTGGAGGCCACCGAAGCCTGGTCGCCGTCGCTGGCCGGCGAGATCGCCGGCATCGCGGCGGGCGCCGGTCTGGAGCCCTGGCAGGTCTCGGTGGTCAACGCCCGCACCGAGATCCTGGCCGCCATCGACATGATCGGTCACGGCGAGTGCTCGACGTCGGTGGTGCTGCCGCAGGAGGGCCCGCCGCGCACGGTGCAGACCTGGGACTGGCACGACCATCTGCGCGACGCCCCGGTGCTGTGGGAGTACGAGCTGGACTCCGGCCGCGTCGTGCGCACGTTCACCGAGGCCGGGACGCTGGCCAAGATCGGTATCACCACGGCCGGCCTGGGCGTGCACTTCAACATCCTGCGCCACGACTCCGACAGCGCCGACCTGGGCGTGCCCGTGCACCTGATCGCCCGCCGCATCCTCGACGAGGCGTCCTCGGTGGCGGAGGCGACCGAGATCGCCCGCTCGGCCAGGGTCTCGGCCTCGACCGTCATCACGGTCGTCACCGAGTCGCAGGCCGCCTCGATCGAGATCTCCCCCGACGGGGTGGCGGCCATCCCGCCCGGCCCCGACGGCGTGCTGCTGCACTGCAACCACTTCCTCGACCCCGGGCTGGCGGCGGGGGAGCGGCACGCCACCGAGCGGCCCGCCACCTACGACCGGATGCGGCACCTGGAGGAGCACGTCGAGGGCCTGAGCGGCGCGGACCAGAACGGGCGGGCGCTGACCATGCTCAGCCACGCCCCCGACGGCGCCCCCGTCTGCGCGCATCCCGACCTCACGCAGCCGCTCAACCAGCGCTGGGAGACGCTCGCCACGATCGGGCTCGACCTGCCCGCCGGGCGGCTGCGGGTGCACCAGGGCGGGCCCTGCCAGGTCACCGAGGCGACCTGGCAGACCTTCTGAGCCTCACTTGAACGCCGGGATCCCGGTCAGCGCCTTGCCGATGACCAGCGAGTGGATCTCGGAGGTGCCCTCGTAGGTGAGCACCGACTCCAGGTTCACGGAGTGCCTGATCACCGGGTACTCCAGGGTGATGCCGCTCGCGCCGAGCAGCGTGCGGCACTTCCTGGCGATCTCCAGGGCCTCGCGCACGTTGTTGAGCTTGCCGGCGCTCACCTGCTCGGGGGTGAGCGTCCCGGCCTCCTTCAGCCGGCCCAGGTGCACCGCCAGCAGCAGGCCCTTGCCCAGCTCCAGCGCCATGTCCGCGAGCTTCTCCTGGGTGAGCTGGTACGACGACAGCGGCCTGGCGAACACCTCGCGGTCGCCCGCGTACGCGATGGCCGTCTCCAGGCAGTCCAGCGCCGCCCCCATGGCCCCGAACACGATCCCGAACCTGGCCTCGTTCAGGCAGCCCAGCGGCCCCGACAGGCCGCGGGCGCCGGGCAGCATGGCGTCGGCCGGCAGGCGCACGCCGTCGAGCACCAGTTCGCTGGTCACGCTCGCGCGAAGGGAGATCTTGTGCTTGACGTCGTTGACGGTGAAGCCCGGGGTGCCGGCCGGGACCAGGAAGCCCCGGACGCCCTCGTCCGTGCGCGCCCAGACCACGGCCACGTCCGACACGGAGCCGTTGGTGATCCACATCTTGGTGCCGTTCAGCACCCAGTCGCCGCCCTCGCGCTTGGCCGTGGCGCGCATGCCGCCCGGGTCGGAGCCGAAGTCGGGCTCGGTCAGGCCGAAGCAGCCGATGCGCTCGCCGGCCGCCATCGCGGGCAGCCACTCCTGCTTCTGCTCCTCGCTGCCGTACTTCCAGATCGCGTACATGGCGAGGGAGCCCTGCACGGAGACCAGGCTGCGCAGCCCGGAGTCGGCGGCCTCCAGCTCCAGGCAGGCCAGCCCGTACGAGACCGCGCCCATGCCGGCGCAGCCGTACCCGTCGAGGTGCATGCCGAGCACGCCGACGGAGCCGAGCGTGCGGGCCAGCTCGCGGGCGGGCAGTTCCCCGGACTCGAACCAGCCGGCGACGTGCGGCCGGATCTCCCGGTCGCACACGCGCCGGACCGTGCTCCTGATCTCGCGTTCCTCGTCGGTGAGGAGGGTGTCCAGGGCGAACAGGGCGGTGGGTGCGATCATGCCGGGCTCCGTATTTTGGATCCAATATTGAAAATCCAATATGACACAGTTAGGGTGCGTTGACCATGGACGTTCTGAATCTCATCGGTGGCCGCTGGGTCGAGGGCGAGGGCGCGGAGTTCGCCGACACCAACCCCGCCCGGCCCTCCGAGGTCGTGGCGCGCGGGCGGTTCGCCTCCGCGCGTGAGGTGGACCGGGCGATCGCCGCCGCCCGCGAGGCCGCGCCCGGCTGGGCGGCGACGCCGCACCACGCCCGCGCCGCCGTCCTGACCGGGGCCGCCGACCTCGTGGACGGCCACGCCGACGCGTGGGGCGCCGAACTGGCCCGCGAGGAGGGCAAGACGCTCGCCGAGGCCGTCGCCGAGGTCCGGGGCGCGGCCCGCATCCTGCGCTACTACGCCGGCGAGGCCGACCGCGACAGCGGCGAGGTCTTCGCCTCCCCGCGCCCCGGCGAGAGCGTGCTCGTCGTCCGCAAGCCGATCGGCGTCGCCGGGCTGATCACGCCGTTCAACTTCCCGATCGCCATCCCCGCCTGGAAGATCGGCCCGGCGCTGACGTACGGCAACACCGTGGTGTGGAAGCCGTCCTCGCTGGTGCCGCTGCTCGCCCACCGGCTGGCCTGGGCGCTCGTCGAGGCCGGCCTGCCGGACGGGGTGCTCAACCTCGTGTACGGCGAGGCGGAGGCGGGCTCGGCCATCGTCGATCACCCGGGCGTGGACGCGGTGTCGTTCACCGGGTCCACGGCTGTCGGGCGGGCCGTCATCGCGCGCTGCGGCGAACTGGCCAAGCCGGTGCAGACGGAGATGGGCGGCAAGAACGCCTCCATCGTGCTCGCCGACGCCGACCTCGACCACGCCGCCGAGCAGGTGTGCCTGGGCGCGTTCCGCTCGACCGGGCAGAAGTGCACCGCCACCTCGCGGCTCATCGTCGCCTCCCAGGTGGCCGACGAACTGCTCGACCGGGTGGCCGGGCGGGCCGCGCGGCTCGTCGTGGGCGACCCGCTGTCGCCCGACGTGGAGATGGGCCCCCTGGTGAGCTCGGCCGCGCGGGACCGCGTCTCGGCCGGGGTCGCCCAGGCCGTCGGGGAAGGCGCCAGGCCGCTGGCCGGGGGCGGGTCGCTGGAGCGTGACGGCTGGTTCGTGCCGCCCACCCTGCTCGACCTGCCGGGGACCGGGGTGGACTTCTGGCGCACCGAGCTGTTCGGCCCGGTGGTGGGGGCCGTGCGGGCGTCGAGCACCGAGGAGGCGCTCGGGCTGGCCGACCTCAGCGACCACGGCCTCTCGGCGGCCCTGTTCACCCGGGATCTCGGCGTGGCCCTGCGCGCGGTCGAGCGGCTGGAGGTGGGCGTCCTGCACGTCAACTCGGAGTCGGCGGGCACCTTCCCGTACGTGCCGTTCGGCGGGGCCAAGCAGAGCGGGTTCGGGCCCAAGGAACAGGGGCGCGCGGCCAGGGAGTTCTACACCCGGACCGTCACCGTCTACCTCGGGTCGCCGGCATGAGCGGTGCGCTCTCCGGCCTCCTGGTGGCCGACTTCAGCCGGGTGCTGGCCGGGCCCTACTGCACGATGTTGCTGGCCGACCTCGGGGCCGAGGTGGTCAAGGTCGAGCGGCCGGGGGCCGGGGACGACACCCGTGCCTGGGGGCCGCCGTACGCCGGCGGCGAGGCGACGTACTTCCTCGGCGTGAACCGCAACAAGCGCTCGATCGCCCTCGACCTGCGGGCCGACGCCGACCTGCAGGTGGCGCGGGCGCTCGCCGCGCGGGCCGACGTGCTCGTCGAGAACTTCAAGCCCGGGACGATGGACCGGCTCGGCCTGGGCCACGACGCCCTGCGGGAGCTCAACCCCGGGCTGGTGTACTGCTCGATCACCGGCTTCGGCTCGGGCGCGGGCGCCGCGCTGCCCGGCTACGACCTGATCGCCCAGGCGGTCGGCGGGCTGATGAGCGTCACCGGCGAGCCGGACGGGCCGGGCACCAAGGCGGGCGTGGCGCTGGTGGACGTCATCACCGGCCTGCACGCGGCGCTCGGCGTCATGGCCGCGCTGCGCCACCGCGACAGCACCGGCGAGGGGCAGCGGATCGAGGTGTCGCTCCTGTCGTCGTTGCTGTCGGCGCTCACCAACCACGCCTCCGCCTACGCGGCGGCCGGGGTCGTCCCGCGCGCGATGGGCAACCGGCACCCGAGCATCGTCCCGTACGAGGTGTTCCACGCCGCCGACCGCCCGATCGTGATCGCGGCCGGCAACGACCGCCAGTTCCAGGCCCTGTGCGCCGCCCTCGACCGGCCCGCCCTCGCCCGCGACCCCCGCTACGCCACCAACCCCGGCCGCGTGGCCGCCCGCGAGAGCCTGGTCGCCGACCTCGACGCCGCCCTCGCCGAGCGCACGGCGGACGAGTGGTTCGACCGGCTCACCGCCGCCGGGGTGCCGTGCGGGCCGATCAACGACCTGGCCGCCGCCTTCGCCCTCGCCGAGGACCTCGGCCTGGAGCCGTCCGTCGAGCTCGACGGCGTCGGGCAGGTCGCCAACCCCATCCGCCTCAGCGCCACCCCGCCCGCCTACCACCGGCCGCCGCCCGCGCTCGGACAGGACGCGGCGTGGGTTCGTGAGATATTGGGGCGGTGAGTCCGGACGAGGCACGACGCAGGCCGCCCACAGCCCAGCAGTTCGTGCTGGGCGAACTGCGCCGCGCCATCACCACCGGCCGGCTGCGCCCCGGCGCTCCCATCCGGCAGGACGCGCTGGCCGAGGAGCTGCAGGTCAGCCGGGTCCCGCTGCGCGAGGCGCTGAAGACCCTCGAAGGCGAGGGGCTGGTCACCTACCAGGCGCACAAGGGCTACTGCGTCGCCGTGCTCTCGCTCGACGACCTGCGCGAGGTCTACCGCATCCGCCAGCTCCTGGAGGAGGAGGCGGTGCGGGCGGCGGTGGCCCGGCTCACCGACGCCGACCTCGCCCGCATCGAGGCGGCCCAGCACGACGTCGAACACGCGGCGGCGGCGGGCGACGTGCTCGCCATGGCCACCGCCAACCGCACGTTCCACATGACGCTGTTCGACTGCGCCGCGATGCCGCGCCTGGCCCGGCTGATCCGCACGCTGTGGGACACGACCGACGCCTACCGGTCGATGTACTACGGCGCCGCGGGCAACCGCGAGCGCGTGGTCGAGGAGCACCGCGCCACCCTCGACGCGCTGCGCCGCCGCGCCGCCGACGAGGCGGTGCGCACGCTCGACGTGCACCGCGAGCACGCCGTCACCGAGCTGGAGCCGCTCCTCGACGCCTGAGATCGCGGGCCGCCAGGCGCGGGCCTACGATCGGAGCACGCCGGGGCCCCCGCCCGCCGGCGCGGAGGAGAGCGCATGACCTGGTTCCACGCGATGGACCCCCGCCCGCACGCCGCCCTGCGGCTGTTCTGCTTCCCGCACGCCGGCGGCGCCGCCTCGGCCTACCGCGACTGGCACCGGGCGGTGCCGCCGGAGGTGGAGGTGCGGGCCGTGCAGTACCCGGGCCGGGCCGACCGGGTGGGCGAGCCGCTCGTGGACGACGCCCGCCTGCTGGCCGACCGGATCGCCGAGGCCATGCGCCCGCTGCTCGACCGCCCGGCCGTGCTGTTCGGGCACAGCATGGGCTCGCTGGTCGCGTACGAGACGGCGTTGCGCGTGCGTCCCGCCCACCTGGTCGTCTCCGGGCGGCGGGCGGCGAACCTGGCCCGCCCCGGAACCGTGCATCTGGGCACCGAGGCGGAGCTGGTCGCCGAGCTGCGCCGGCTCGACGGCACCGAGCGCGAGGTGCTGGACGAGCCGGAGCTGCGCTCGTACGTGCTGCCGATCGTGCGCGCCGACTACCGCCTGGCCGAGACCTACCGCAACCCGGCGGCCGAGCCGGTCGACTGCCCCATCACGGCCGTCATCGGCGACAAGGACCCCGAGGTGGACGCCTCGAACGCGGGCGGCTGGGCCGCGCTGACCCGTGGCGGCTTCGCGCTGCACGTGCTGCCCGGCGACCACTTCTACCTGGCCGACCGGCGCGACGAACTGCTCAGCCTGATCCTCGCCGCCGTACGGTGAGCCTCGGGTCTCAGGGCTTGGCGGGCGCGGCGGGACGGCGGTGCAGCAGGCCGAACTTGGCCCACATCGCCTCCGCCGCCTCGATCGAGGCCCCCGTACGGGCCGGGTCGATGGCGGCGAGCTGGGTGACCAGGGCCTGCGCCACGGCGACGCCGGCCGTCAGCGACGGGAAGAACGCCTCGCCCTCCGCGGGCACCATCACGACCTCCTCGGCGGCGCTGGCCAGGGCGGGGCTGGCCGCGTCGGTGAGGGCGAAGACGCGGACGCCGCGTGAGCGGGCCTCGTTGGCGGCCAGCACCGTGCTCTCGTACAGGCGCCAGAAGCTGATCGCGATGAGCACGTCGCCCTGCCCGATGACCGCCATCGCGTTGGCCAGCTCCGCGTCACCGCCCGTGACCGACTGCACCGGGTAGCCGGCCAGCCGGGCGTTGTGGGCGAGCGCGAGCCCCACGGCCGCGTAGCTCCCGTCGGCGACGATCACCGTACGCCGGGCCTCCGCGATGGCCTGGGCGATCGTGACCAGCACGCTCTCGTCGAGGCGGCGGTTGAGCAGGGCCAGGTCGTCGAGGTCGCGGCGCAGCGAGCGGGAGCTGGGCGAGCCGGTGCCCCGGTGCTCGGCCGCGACCTGGCCGGCGCTGAGCGAGGACAGGTAGCGGGCGCGCAGCTCCTGCTGCAGGGAGGGCCAGCCGGCGAAGCCGAGCGTCTGCGCCGTGCGGGTGACGGTGGCGACGTTGACGCCGGCGATCTGGGCCAGCTCGCCGGCCGACTCGAACGAGGCCCGGCGCGGGTGCGAGAGCAGCACCTCCAGCACGGCGGCGGCCTTGCCGCGCAGGCCGCGCGGGGGCAGGCGGTCGCGCAGCCAGTCCTCGTAGCTGTCCGTGGGGCGTCGCGTCACCTCGTCCCTTTCCCGAGCGCCGGTTCGCTGTCATGCGGTCGTGCGGTCCGCACCATGCTATGTGGTTGCGACGAAGCTAACGTGCAATGACCGTTGCATTTTTACCAATCTGCACTATATGTTGCTTCGCATTCGACTTGCAGGGCCATGACCTGGGGAAAGGTGTGTTCGATGACCTTGTTGGCCCGTTTGGACCGGCTCCCGCTGAGCCGTCCACACTATGTCCTGCTCCTGATCGGCGGCCTGGGCTACACCTTCGACGGCATGGACTCCGCCGTCGTCGCGTTCCTGCTGCCCAGCGCGCAGGAGGCCTGGGGCCTGTCCAACGGCCAGCTCGGCATCATCGGGTCCGCGACGCCGTTCGGATTCCTGTTCGGCGCGACCGTCGCGGGCCTGCTCGGAGACCGGATCGGCCGGAAGAAGGTGATGATGTATGCGCTCGCCTTCTACGCCGTCTTCTCCGTGGTGGCGGCACTCGCGCCGAACTACGAGGTGTTCCTGGGCGCCCGGGTGCTGGCCGGAGCCGGTGCCGGAGCGGAGAGCGCGATCATCGCGCCGTTCCTGTCCGAGTTCGTGCCCGCCAAGCGGCGCGGCTGGTTCATCGGGGCCCTGGCCGGGTTCTTCTCGTTCGGGTTCGTGATGGCGGCGCTGATCGGCCGTTTCGTGGTGCCGACCTTCGACGACGGCTGGCGGATCGCCCAGGTGATCACCGCGCTGCCGATCCTGATGCTGCTGTGGTGGCGCCGCTCGCTGCCGGAGTCGCCGCGCTTCCTGCTCCAGCAGGGCCGTACGGCCGAGGCCGAGGCGGTGGTCGCCGACCTGGAGCGGCGCGTGGAGAAGGCGACCGGGCAGGCGCTCCCGCCGGTGCCCGAGGCCGCCGCCGCGCCCGCCGTCAAGACGCCGAAGGTGAACCTGATCAGCGCGCTGCGCTTCCTGTGGAGCCCGGCCATGGCCAAGCGCACGGCGGTGATCTGGCTGGTGTGGTTCGTGATCACGTTCTCGTACTACGGGTTCTTCTCGTGGAT
Source organism: Nonomuraea sp. MG754425 (assembly GCF_021699195.1). Classification (GTDB taxonomy): domain Bacteria; phylum Actinomycetota; class Actinomycetes; order Streptosporangiales; family Streptosporangiaceae; genus Nonomuraea. The sequence continues at coordinate 40,743 of NZ_SSXE01000020.1, forward strand.
CCCCACACTGCTCGTGCAGCGCGGCATCACGGTCACCAAGAGCTTCGAGTTCTCGATCATCATCTACCTGGCGCAGATCCCGGGATACTTCTCGGCGGCCTGGCTGTCGGAGCGGATGGACCGCAAGAACACGATCGCGCTCTACCTCGCGGGCTCGGCGGTCAGCGCGTTCTGGCTGTCGCAGATGGACACGCCCGTCATGATCACGATCGCGGGCGCGGTGCTGTCGTTCTTCCTGAACGGCACCTACGCCGGCGTCTACTCCTACACCCCCGAGGTCTTCCCGACCTGGATCCGCGCCACCGGCACCGGCCTGTCCAGCGCGTTCGGCCGGGTCGGCAGCATCCTCGCCCCGACGATCATCGGACTGTCGGCCGCAAGCCTGGGCTTCGCCGGCGTGTTCGGACTGACCACGGCGGTGCTGGTGGCAGGAGTGGTGTGCGTGGTCGTGTTCGGACTGTCCACCGCAGGACGATCACTTGAAGAGCTGACCGAAACGACGACGGAGGAGGCGGCCAGATGACCGGGTTCGAGGAACTGGAGGAGAGGGTGCGCCGGGAGATCGGCGTACGGCTGTTCACCGTGCTGGCCTGGGTGCCGCAGCGGCGCGCGCTGCGCCGCGTGCACAGCAGCCACCCCGAGCAGTACCCGGTGGGCGGCGAGAAGACGATCGAGGTGGCCCAGGACTGGCTGGCCACCTGCATCGAGGGACGGCGGCCGTACTTCGGCCCGGACCAGGCCGCGGTACGGCAGATCTTCGCCGACCACGAGCTGATCGCGAGCCTCGGCTGCTCCTCCATCATCAACGTGCCCGTGCTCGGCGACGACGGCGAGGTGCTCGGCGTGCTGAACATCCTGCACGCCGAGGGCACCTACGACGACGCCTCCGTGGCCGCCGCCGAGGCGCTCGCCAAGGACGCCGCCGCCGGCTTCACCGGTGGTGCGGCATGAGCCTGCTGCTCAGGAACGCGCTCCTGCTCGACGTCTCGACCGGCGAGTACGCCGAGGCCGACCTGCGCTGCGCCGACGGCCGCATCGCCGAGACCGGCGACGGCCTGACCGCCCCCGACGGCACCCGCGTGCTCGACCTGGCGGGCGCGCGGGTCGTGCCCGGCCTGATCGACGCGCACGTGCACGTCACCGCCTCCACCGCGGACCTGGGCTCGCTCGGCTCCATGTCGCCCGCCTACGTCGCCGCCCACAGCGCCCGCATCATGGGCGACATGCTGAGCCGCGGCTTCACCACGGTCCGCGACGCGTCCGGCGCGGACTTCGGGCTGGCCGACGCCCAGGCCGAGGGCCTCATCCGCGGCCCGCGCCTGCTGTTCTGCGGCAAAGGGCTGAGCCAGACCGGCGGCCACGCCGACTTCCGCGGCCGGGGCGAGCACCTCACGGACGAGCACCCGTGCTGCGCGGGCGTCGGCCGGGTGGCCGACGGCGTGGACGCGGTCCGTGCCGCCGCCCGCGACGAGCTGCGCAAGGGGGCCCACCACATCAAGGTCATGGCCTCCGGCGGCGTGGCCTCGCCGACCGACCGCATCGACTCGACCCAGTACTCCATGGACGAGTTGCGCGCGATCGTCGAGGAGGCCGAGGCCGCCAACCGGTACGTCGCCGCCCACGCCTACACCGCCCGCGCCGTGAACCGGGCGCTGGAGGCGGGCGTGCGCTCCGTCGAGCACGGCAACCTGCTCGACGACACCAGCGTCGAGCTGTTCCTGCGGCACGAGGCGTACCTGGTGCCGACGCTCGTGACGTACTGGGCGCTCAAGGAGGAGGGCCGCGACTTCGGGCTGCCCGAGCAGAGCTGGCGCAAGGTGGACGCGGTGCTCGAAGCCGGGCTCGTCGCGCTGGAGCGGGCCACCCGCGGCGGGGTGCGCATGGCGTACGGGACCGACCTGCTCGGCGGCATGCACCGGCACCAGAAGCAGGAGTTCCGGCTCCGGGCCGAGGTGCAGCGGCCGATCGACGTGCTGCGGGCGGCCACCTCGGGGGCCGCGGAGCTGGTCGGCCTGACGGGCGAGATCGGCACGCTGGCCGTCGGCGCGCACGCCGACCTGCTCGTCCTCGACGGCGACCCGCTGGAGGACATCGGCGTGCTGGCCGACCCCGGCCACGTGCGCCACGTGGTCCAGGCGGGCGCGCTGGTCTGAGGTCCGGGGTGTGTCGCGTGGTTCGGGCGGGTGTGCTGGTCTGGGGCGCGGGGTGTGTCGCGTGGTTCTGGCGGGTGTGCTGGTTTGAGGTCCGGGGCGGCGTGGGGCGTGGGTGCGCCGCGCCGCCCCCGTGCGTACCGTGGTCGGCGTGACGACGTTCGCGCGCACCGCCCTGATCGTCGCCGCGGTGCTGATCCTGCTGCTCGGGCTGCTGTGGGTGTTCCAGCGGCGGCTGATCTACCTGCCCGACCGCGGCCCCGTGCCCCCGGCCGCCTCGGTGCTCCCGGGGGCACGCGACGTCACGCTCACCACCCGCGACGGGCTGCGGCTCGCCGCCTGGTACGTCCCCGGCGACGGTGACGTGACCGTGCTGGTCACGGGCGGCAACGCGGGCAACCGGTCGCACCGCGCGCCGCTGGCCAGGGCGCTGGCCGCGCACGGGCTGCCGGTGCTGCTCATGGACTACCGCGGCTACGGCGGCAACCCCGGCAGCCCGACCGAGGAGGGCCTGTTCCTCGACGCCCTCGCCGCGCGCGACTTCGTCACGAGCCCCTGGGTGATCTACTTCGGCGAGAGCCTCGGCGCGGCGGTCGCGACCAGGCTGGCGCTGGAACGCCCGCCCGCCGGGCTGGTGCTGCGCTCGCCGTTCACCGACCTGGCCGACGCCGGCCAGGTCAGCTACCCGTTCCTGCCGGTGCGCGCGCTGCTGCGCGACCGCTTCCCCGTCGCCGCCGCAGTCGGCTCCGTACGGGCCCCGGTCGTCGTCGTGTACGGCACCGGCGACACGATCGTGCCCGCCCGCCTGAGCCGCGCGGTGGCCGCCGCCGCCCGCGCGACGACCGTGGAGGTGCCCGGGGCCGGGCACAACGACCTCGTCCTGCTGAACGGCAGGGAGCTGATCGGCGCGGTGGTGGAGCTCGCCGCGCGCGCCGGTCAGGCGGAGTGACCCTGCGTGGTCGCTACAGCCAGCTCGCCCGCACGCTCGTCGCCGGCTCGGCCCCGGCGGGCGCGCCCGGGCCGGCGGCGCGCACGGAGCCGAGCAGCCGGCCGACGGTCTCGACGATCTCCGGGGCGCGCTCGCGCAGACCCGTCACGTCCGCGTCGGTGACCTCGTCGCGCGCCACCCCGGACTCCTTCAGCACGCCCTCCAGGTCGGCCAGCCGCTCGCCGAGCCACTCCAGCGGCTCCGCCGACAGCCGCTCGTCGAACACCCGCCGGCCCGGCTCCCAGCCCTTGACCCCGGGGTGGTGGTGGGTGCGGTCGAAGCTGCCCGGCGTGCCGGTGACCGATTCGAGCAGGTCGACGCGCCAGATCGGCCGTTCGACGGTGATGGGACGGGCGGAGTAGATCGAGCCCTTCAGCTCGCCGGGCGCCAGCCGGCGCAGCTCCAGCCGGACCCCGCGTTCCGCGCCCTCCTGGCCTTCGAGCGGGTTGGGATCGACGAAGTAGATGTCGCTCACGGCCACGCCGATCCGATCGAAGCCGAAGAGGTAGAGCACGGGGACCACATCCTTCGCGCTGGTGCCGGGCATGCCTTGCCTCCAACGTAACACCGGGGCCCGCGAGCGGCCGTCCGGCGGGATCAGGGCTCGACGAGACCGGCGCGGATGGCGTAGCGGGTCAGCTCCAGGCGGTCGCGCATGCCGAGCTTCTGCAGGATGTTCGCCCGGTGCCGATCGACCGTCTTCACGCTGATGACCAGCGTCTCGGCGATCTCCTTGGCCGAGTTGCCCTCCGCGATCAGCTTGACGATCTCCTCCTCCCGCGGCGTCAGGATGCTCTCCGGCATGCGCTCGCCCTCGCGGTCCCGCTGCAGGTAGTCGCGGATGAGCGCGGTGACCGCGCCGGGATAGAGGAACGGCTCCCCGCGCATCGTGGCCCGGCACGCCTCCAGCAGGTCCTGGTCGGCCACGGACTTGAGCACGTACCCGGACGCGCCGACCTTGAGCGCCTCGAAGAAGTACTGCTCGTTGTCGTACATCGACAGGATCAGGATGCGCACGCCGGGCGCCCGCCGGGAGATCTCCCTGGCCGCCTGGAGCCCGGTCATGCGCGGCATCGCGATGTCGAGGATGGCCAGGTCCACCGTCTCCTCCGTGGCCGCGGCCACGGCCTGCGCGCCGTCCGCGGCCTCGGCGACCACCTCGAGGTCGGGCTCGGCGTCGAGGATCAGCCGCAGCCCCCGGCGGACCAGCGCGTGGTCGTCGGCCAGCAGGATCCGGGTCTTGTTCACGTGGTCGCACTCCGATCCGAAGGGATGACGAGACTGACGCGGGTGCCCGCACCCGGAGGGGAGTCGATGGTCAGGCGGGCTCCGATGAGCAGGGCGCGCTCGCGCATGCCCCTGATGCCGGCGCCGTCCCGGATCGCGCCGCCCCGGCCGTCGTCGGTGATGCGCAGCACCAGGCGGCCTTCCTCGGCGGCGAGCGACAGCGCGGCACGGGTGGCGCGGGCGTGCCTGGCGATGTTGGTCAGGCTCTCCTGGGCGATCCGGTACAGGACCAGTTCGACGTCCGCGCCCAGGGCCGGCAGGTCGTGCTGCACGGAGCGGGTCACCGGGATGCCGCTCATCTGGGAGATGTCGCTGGCCAGGGCGCTGAGCGCGCTGTGCAGCCCGAGATCCTCCAGCACACCGGGACGCAGCCGGCGGGCGACCTGGCGGACCTCGTCGAGGCTGGCGCGCACGGTCTCCTGCACGCCGTGCAGTTCCTCCCGCAGGTCGTCGGGGGCGCGGTCCACCACCCGCTTGAGGCCGAGCAGCACCACGGTCAGGCTCTGTCCGATCTCGTCGTGCAGCTCGCGGGCGATGCGCTGGCGCTCGCCCTCCTGCGCGGCGAGCGCGTGCGCGCTGCTCGCGCTGCGCTCGGCCTCCAGCCGGTCCAGCATCGAGTTGAACGCGTCGATCAGGTAGGCGAGATCGCTGTTGCCGCTGTCGGACAGGCGGTCTCCGCTGCGCAGCAGGTCCACGCGTTGCATGAGCGCGGTCAGCGCGTCCAGCGGGGCCAGGCCGCGGCGCAGCAGCAGCGCGTCGGCGGCCAGCATCACCGCCAGCCCCACCAGCAGCACCGGCACCTCGGCCCACACGACCGGGGCGGAGACCGTGGCGGGGGAGAGCGCGAGCACGAGTGTCCCGGCCGCGAAGACCAGTCCGTTGATCACGAACAGCCGCCGGAACAGCGCCTGCGCCGGCGCGCCCGGCATCCCCATGCCCGGCATCCTCGCGCTCGGCCTCCCCGCGCGCCGGGCCCCGTCCGGCGGCACGTCCCCCGTGCCGACGTCAGAGCGATCGTTCATCTCACCAGCCTGTTCGTCGCTGGGGGTAGTTGTCCATGCGGTCTGACCCCCATTGAGAATTCCGTCACTACATGTTCTATCCCTGCCCAGATGGGTGCCGGACCCGATAGCCGCCGGCTCATGTTCTCCCCGAGGATGGACCGGAACCGGATTGGAGACAGCGACGTGGACGCCAGCAACATCGCAGTGAACCTGCCGACCGTGACCGCGCGCGACCCTGTCACCAAAGCCGTGCGGATCATGGCACTGGCCAGGATGCCCGGCCTCATCGTCGTGGACGAGGAGGGCCGGCCGTCCGCCGTGCTGCCCGGCACCCAGGTGCTGCGGCTGGCGGTCCCGGGGGCGTACCAGGAGGATCCGGCGCTCTGCCGGACGATCGACGAGGCCCACGCCGACCTGTTCTGGGGTGAGCTGGGCGACCTGACGGTGGGCGACTGCCTGCCGCGTCAGCCCGCCACCCCCGCGACCGTGCCGCTCCACTCGACGCTGCTGGAGGTCGCCGCCCTCATGGCCCGGCTGCGCAGTCCGATCGTCGCGGTCGTCGACCGCGAGCGCCGGCTGACCGGGGCCATCACGCTGGAGCGGCTGCTGACCTGCCTCGCGCTCTCCGGCCAGGACGACTGACACCCATCCCCACTCACCGGACGGGCACCCAGGCCCGCCCGGGCCGAAGCATGCCCACCCTACGGAGGTCTCTATGTTCCGCTGTTGTCTCGCCCCGCACTCATCCGGCGCGGTTACCCGGTCCGGACCGCCGGGGAATGCGGGATGAGCGCCTTCATCGCACTGGGGATCTTCCTCGTCGCCTTCTACTTCATCGCGACGGAGAAGGCCAACAAGGTCAAGGTGGTGCTGGTCGCCGCGGGGTTGATGGCCGTGCTCGGCCTGATCCCGGGCGCCGAGGTGTTCTTCTCGGAGCATGAGGGCATCGACTGGAACGTCATTTTCCTGCTGTTCGGCATGATGGTCATCGTCGGCATCATCAAGCAGACGGGCGTCTTCGACTACCTCGCCATCTGGGCCGCCAAGAAGTCCAGAGGCCGGCCGTACCGGCTGATGGTGATGCTGATGGCCATCACCGCCATCGCCTCACCCTTCCTCGACAACGTCACCACGATCATGCTGGTCGCGCCGGTCACGATCGTGGTGTGCAACCGGCTGCGGATCGCCGCGCAGCCGTACCTGATCGCGGAGGTGCTCGCCTCGAACATCGGCGGCGCCGCCACGCTGATCGGCGACCCGCCGAACATCATCATCGGCAGCCGCGCCGGGCTGACCTTCAACGACTTCCTCGTGCACATGGCGCCCATCGTGGTCGTCATCTTCGCCGTGTTCGTGCTGCTCTCGCGGTGGTTGTTCGCCAGCTCGTTCCAGTACAACGAGGAGCACGTGGCCGAGGTCATGGCGCTGCAGGAGCGGCGCGCCATCACCGACCCGAAGCTGCTCGTGCGCTGCCTGGTGGTGCTGACCGGGGTCGTGATCGGGTTCGGGCTGCACGCGGTGGTGCACATCGATCCGTCGATCGTGGCGCTGGTCGGCGCCGGGGTGATGCTGCTGGTCTCCCGCGCCAACGTCTCCGACGTGCTGAACGAGGTCGAGTGGCCCACGCTGGTGTTCTTCATCGGACTGTTCGTCATGGTCGCGGGCCTGGTGCACACCGGCGTGATCGCCGCGATCGGCACGTGGGCGCTGGACACGCTGGGCGACAACTACTTCGTCGCCGCGACGGCCCTGCTGTTCGGCTCCAGCGCGCTGGGCGCGTTCTTCGACAACATCCCGTACGTCGCCACGACCGCCCCCATCGTCGAGGGCGTGGTCGAAGCGGCCCCCGACCCGCAGACCGGCCAGGCGCTGTGGTGGGCCTTCGCCCTGGGCGCCGACTTCGGCGGGAACGGCACCGCGGTCGCCGCCAGCGCCAACGTGGTGGCTCTCGGCATCGCCGCGCGCAACGGGCACAAGATCACCTTCTGGCAGTTCACCCGGTACGGCATCATCGTCACCGTCATCAGCACGGTGCTCGCCTGGGTGTACGTGTGGCTGCGCTACTTCACCTGATGCGGCCCCTGACACCGGGCCAGGGATAGATCAGGGGCGATCACGGATGGGCCGGGCGGCCCGCGCGCGGCATGGTGGCAACCATGAACCCCGCGAGCCGCCCGGCCCAGCTCTCGTTCACCGCCGGCCCGGCCGCCCTGCTGGGCGGCTGGGCCCTCCTGCTCCCCGTGCGCGGGGGCCTCGAACCGGGGCCCTGGTGGACGGCCGCCCACCTCGTGTGGCTGGCGGCCTTCCTGCTGCTCGGCCTGATGACGCTGGCCATGCGCGGCCTGGCGGAGCCGGTGACGGGCGGGCGCCGGGCACTGGTGGAGTCGGTGACCGGTGTGGCGATGTTCGGCCTGGCGGCCAACCTCACCCAGGTCGTCATCGACCTGTACGCCGGGTTCGCCGCGGTGGACGGCCCCGCGATGCGGGCCCTGCTGGCACAGGCCAAGGACGTCCCGGGCGTCGAGCCGCTCGTGTACGGCGCCGGCGCCCAGGTCTTCTACGTCGCGGTGCTCGCGCAGGCGGTCGTGCTGGCCCTGCTGCACCGGGTCACGCCGGCCGGCGCCGCCGTCACCGTGGCGGGCGTGGCGCTGCTGGTGGTGGCCGCGTTCGAGGAGGGGAGCGGCTCGGCGCTGGTGGCCGTGGGCATGGCCATGATGTGGCTGGGCACGCTGCTGCTGGGCCGCGGCCCGTCCGGCAGGCCGGCCGTCACCGCCCCGGCCCCCGTCGCGCACCGCTGAGCGTCGCGCGGCACACGGACCGGGACCACTCCCGCAGGGGACGGCGGGAGTGGTCCCGAACGCCGCTCAGCCCAGAGCCGCTGGGCAACCTTGTTCGAAGGGCCGGTCGGGCAGGTAGCGGTGCCATTCGGTCTCCGTCAGGCCGCGGCCCGCCCGCGCGCACGCCGCCCCGGCCAGCGCGCCGACGGACGTCGGGAGCCGGGTCGGCCGCCCGCCCCTGCCGATGGCCAGCAACTCGGCGGAGCCCGCGGTGAACACGACCGACCGGGCGCTGTCGGCCAGCCGGACCGCGGACCCGATGGGCCGCCCGCGTGCGACGTCCCAGAGGCTGAGCGTCTTGTCCTGCGAGGCGAACGCGAACAGCCGCCCGTCGGCCGAGAACACGCCGTCCCACGCCGCGCCGCCGGTCCGCAGCCAGTCGCCGACCCGCGCGCCCGTGGCGGTGTCCCAGACGCCGACCTTGCCGGAGAAGTCCACCGCGACCAGCTTCAGGTCGGGGCTGAACCAGACGTTCTGCGCCAGCGCGGGCAGGGACAGCCGGTCCCCGGCGGGCTCGCCGGTCTCCAGGTCCACCACCCGCATCCGGTCGGCGTCCAGGCCCACCAGCCGGCCGCTCGCGTCGGTCGCCCAGCCGAGCAGGCGTGGCCTGGGCACGTCCTTGAGCCGCCGCCCGCCGGGCAGCGACCAGAGGGTGAAGGTCTTCTCCCCGGCCGTCCAGAGGCCCTTGGGCGTCGGCAGGGCGGTGTCCGCCTCGCTGGTGATGGCGAAGCCGGGGGTGAGCCGGGCCAGCTCGCGCCAGGTCGCGATGTCGCGGACGGAGACGTCGTCGCTGTTCCTGATGGCCAGCGCGCGGCCGTCGGGGCTGAAGGCGAACTCGGCGTCGTAGGCGTTGAACGAGCCGGCCTCGTGCTCCGCGCCGTTCAGCGTGACCTTGGTGGAGTCGAGCGTGTGGGTGGCCACGAGACGGCCGTCGCCGCTCAGCCGCACCGTGTCCATGGGTTCGCCGGGCGGCGGGTTCGGCTTGAGCGTGACGACGGCGTCCTCGCTCAGGTAGCGCAGCCCGCCGGGCCCGAACGCGACGCCGCCGGCCCGGTCGGCCGGCTCGCGCTCCAGCAGCAGCGGCTCGTCGGCGTCCGGCCGCCAGACGCTCACCCGCTCGCCGACGCCCGCGATCAGGTCGCCGTCCGGGCTGAAGACGGGCCTCGCGCCGACCTCCCAGTCGCTGAGTGCGACCAGCTCCTTGCGGGTGCGCGTGTCGTAGACGGTCAGGCCGGCGTCGTCGCTGACGGCCAGGCGGGTGCCGTCGCGGTTGAAGGCCGGGAAGCTCGGGCAGGCGGCGCACACGCCCGGGAAGCCCGTGCGCCGCGCGCCCGAGGGCAGCGCCCAGATCGCCTGGCCGGCCACGGCGTGGCCGCCGCCCGGGTGCACGGCGTAACCGCTGCCCGGGTGCACGAAAGGACTGGTGTCCGTGAGCAGCGCGGTCTCCCGCCCGGTACGCCAGTCGACGACGCTCCTGCTGTCGCCGACCGTCACCAGCAGCAGGCCGCCGCTGAAGGCGACCGACACCTCCAGCTCCTCGGGCGCGGGGACGCGCCGGCCCACCGCCCGGCCCGTGGCCAGGTCCCTGACGCCGATGCCCGCGCTGTCGGCGATGGCCAGCAGCCGCCCGTCCGCGCTGACCGCCGCCTGGCGGAGCTGCCTGCCGGGCAGGCCGGTGAAGCCGCCGGTCCGCCGCCCGCTGTCCACGTCCCAGATCCTGACCTCCTTCGGGCTGACGCTGACCAGGGAGCGGCCGTCCGGGGTGAGCGCGCGGACCACGTCGGGGCCGGTGTCGGGGTCGTGGAAGACCGCGTCGGCCGGGTCGGCCACCGAGGCGAACAGGCTGGACCTGGCCTCGTCGGTGGGCGACAGCCGCCCGGCGGCGACGCTGAGCAGCATGCCGAGCACGGGGTCCTGCCCGCGTACGGTGTCGGCGGCGGCGGCCAGCCGGGCCGACTCGGCGGCGTCGCGCTGCTCGGCCAGCGTGCGGCCCTGCTGCACGGCCAGCCCGCCCGCGGCCAGCGCCAGCACCAGCAGCACCGCCAGGGCGACGGACACCAGCCGGGTACGGCGCGAGCGCCGCCGGGTGAGCTGGGCCCCGGCCGCCAGGAAGTCCCGCTCGGCCGGGGTCAGCGTGATGTTGCGGCGTCCGGCGGCGGCCCAGCTCAGGGCGTCGTCCAGGGTGCTGCCGGAGAACAGGTCGGCGTCACGGCGGCCGTGCTCCCGCCAGCGCCCGGCCGCCGTGCTGATCCGGCGGTGCACGGCCAGCCCGTCGCGGTCGGCCTCGATCCAGAGCCGCAGCCGGGGCCAGGCCAGCGGCAGCGCGGGACGCAGCAGCCGCACCGGATCGGCGCCGGACACGAGGTACGGGAACGCCTCCAGCACCCGGTCCACGCCGTCGGGCAGCTCGGACCTGCGCGGCTCCCGCAGCGTCAGCTCGCCCTCGTCGGTCACCGTGACCAGCCGCAGGAACAGCTCGGGCACCAGGTCCCGGTCCGTCGGCGCGAGCGCGGCGTAGGCGTCCTCGGCCAGCTCGCCGAGCGCGGGGTCGTCGGACGCGGCCCCGACCCGGCGGCCGTCGCCCGCGCCCAGCGCCAGCAGGCGCGGCGTGTTCATCACGCCGTCGCCGCTGACCAGGCCGAGCAGCAACTCGCGCGCCGACGGGCGCAGCGCCGGGTCCTTGGCGAGCGCCGCGCGCACCGGCTCGCGCAGCGACCCGGGCAGCACCGACAGGTCGGGGTCGTGGGAGAGCACGCGGTGCATGACCGCGCCGAGCGCCTCCCCGGCGAACGGGTCGCGCCCCGTGGCGGCGTACAGCACGACGGCGCCCCAGGCGAACACGTCGGCGGCCGGCCCCGCCCGCTCGCCGGAGAACACCTCGGGCGCCATGTAGCCGGGCGTGCCCGTCACCAGGCCGGTCGAGGTGAGCGACATCTCGGGGGTGCGGGCGATGCCGAAGTCGATCACGCGGGGCCCGTCGGGGCCGAGCAGCACGTTGTCGGGCTTGAGGTCGCGGTGCACGACGCCGGCGTCGTGGATGGCGGTCAGCGCCGTGACGATCGCGGTGGCCAGGCGGTGCAGCTCGTCGCCGGCGAAGACGCGACGGGCGGAGCGCAGGCTGACGCCCTCAACGTACTCGCTGACGATGTACGGCCTGGGCCCGTCGAGGTCGGCGTCGAGCACCCGGGCGGTGCAGAACGAGGCCACCCGCTGCGCGGAGACCGCCTCCTTGACCATCCGGTCGCGCAGCCCCGGCTGCCCGGCCGGGTCGCCGCTCAGCACCTTGATCGCCACCCGGGTCCCGGCCGGGTCGTACCCCTCGTAGACGACCCCCTGGCCGCCCGCACCGAGGCGGCCGGCCAGCCAGTAGTCGCCGAGCCGCTGCGGGTCCCCGTCGATGAGCGCGCTTCCCATGACAGGTTGGATGACCGCGGCGGCCGTCTGGTTGTGGGTGCAGCCCTACACGCGCCGGCCGTTGACCCAGACGTTACGCAGCTCCAGATCGTTCACGTCGGTCACCACGTCGGTCTCGGTCATCTCCTCGAACACGCTGTTGCTGACCCGCACGCCCTTGATCGGGTTGCCGGGGTTGCCGATCAGGTAGAACGCCCTGGGCGCCGTCCCGGCCTTCAGGTTCCTGACGTCGATCGCGCCGACGTCGGGGAAGTACGGGCCGGTGTGCTTGTTCTCGTAGTTCAGCGCCACCTCGATGACGGAGTCGGCGGCCTGCCCCACCGTGATGTCCTTGAAGTACAGGTCCTTGACGTAGCCGCCGCGCTCCGGGTTGGTCTTGATCCGGATCGCCCGCTCCAGGTGCGGGCTGCTCATCGTGCAGTTCCACGCGAACACCCAGCGCACGCCGCCGGTCGTCTCGCTGCCGACCGTGACGCCGCCGTTGCCGTCGCGCATCACGCACGAGTCGACCAGCACGTTCAGCGACGGTTCGTTGACCCGGCGGCCGTCGGCGTTCTTGCCCGCCTTGATCGCCACGCAGTCGTCGCCGGTGTTGAACTCGCAGCGCTCGATGAGCACGTCCACGCACGACTCGGGGTCGCAGCCGTCGTTGTTGGGGCCGTTCGGGCTGTCCACGGTGACCTCGCGGATGGTCACGTTCGCGCACAGGACCGGGTGGATGTTCCACATGGGGGAGTCCTTGACGGTGACGCCCTCGATGAGCACGTTGCGGCAGCGGTAGAGCTGGATGAGGTTCGGCCGCAGGTAGTGGCCCTCGCCGAAGACCCGTTCCGCCACCGGCACGCCGTCCTCGGCCTGCTGGGCCAGCAGCTTCTTGTCGGGGCCCTCCGACGGGGCCGGGTCCTTCGACCAGTCCCACCAGTGGGTGGCGTCGGCGTGGCCGTCGATCACGCCGGAGCCGGTGATGGCCACGTTCGTCTTGCCGTGGGCGTAGATGAACGGGGAGTAGTTCATCAGCTCGATGCCCTCGTAGCGGGTGTGCACGACCGGCAGGTAGTCGGCCGGGTCGCGGCTGAACCGGATCGTCGCGCCCGCCTCCAGGTGCAGCTCGACGTTGTCGGCCAGGTGGATCGCGCCGGTCAGGTACGTGCCCGCGGGCACCAGCACCCGTCCGCCGCCCGCCGCCGCGCACGCCTGGACGGCCCGCTCGAACGCCTCCGTGCACATGACGTTCCCGTCGCCGACGGCCCCGTGGCCGGTGACGGGGAAGACGCGGGCGGGGAAGCGGGGCGGGCGGATGCGGCGCCTGATCTGCGGCACCCTGCTCCACGCGGCGTCCGCCTGGCTCGCCTGCGCCGGTCCGGCGACCAGCGGCGGGACGAGCAGGCCGCCGACGGCGACGGCCAGGAAGCTCCGGCGGGGTAATGGCTGCATCGATGTCCTCCGTTGCGTTGGTGGGGGGGTCAGCCCTTCACCCCGGTCAGCGTGATGCCCTGGATGAAGGTGCGCTGGGCCAGGAAGAACAGCACGATGACCGGGATGAGGATCACCGTGCTGGCCGCCATCAGGGGCCCGAACTGGGTGCTGTACTGGGTCGAGTAGTAGGTCAGCCCGAGCGACAGCGTGTACAGGTCGGAGTCCGACAGGTAGATCAGCGGTCCCAGCAGGTCGCCCCAGGCGGCCAGGAACTGGAACAGCGCGACCGCGGCGAGCGCCGGCTTGGCCAGCGGCAGCACGATCCGCGCGTAGATGCGCAGCTCACCGGCCCCGTCCACGCGCGCCGCGGCCAGCAGGTCCCGGGGGATGCCGCGGAAGAACTGCCGCAGCAGGAAGACGAAGAACGGCCCGCCGAAGAAGTGCGGCACGATGAGCGGCAGGTACGTGTTGGTCCAGCCCATCTCGCGGAACAGCGAGAACAGCGGCACCATCGTCACGTAGAACGGGATCATCATGGTGGCCAGCAGCGCCACGAACACGACGTTGCGCCCCGGCCACTCGATGCAGGCCAGCCCGTACGCGATGAACGAGCTCGACAGCACGGCCCCCAGCATCGAGAACGCGCAGACGATCATCGTGTTGAGGAAGTAGCGCGGGAACGGGAAGACCTGCAGCCCGTCCACGTAGTTCGAGAAGGTGATCTCCTCCGGGAACCAGACGATGGGGAAGGCGTTGAGCACGTCCACCGTCTTCAGCGAGGTCGTGACCATCCACGCGAACGGCAGCAGGAACACGATGCTGAGCGTGATGAGCGTGGCGTGCGCGGCCATCGCCTGCAGCAGCCGCCGGTACATCACTGACCTCCGTAGTAGACGCGGCGGCCCACCAGCCGGAACGTGGCGACGGTGAGGGCGGCGACGATCGCGAAGAGCACCCAGGCGATCGCCGACGCGTAGCCGACCTTGAAGTACTGGAACGCGTTCTGATACAGGTACAGCCCGGACACCAGCGTCGAGCCGGCCGGGTTGCCCGTGCCGCCGGTCATGACGAACACCGGCGTGAAGAACTGGAACCCGCCGATCAGCCCCGTGACCAGCGCGAACAGCATGTGCGGGCTGACGTAGGGCAGCGTGACGTGCCGGAACCTGGACAGCGGGCCCGCCCCGTCGGAGGCGGCCTGCTCCTGCAGTGTGGCGGGCACGTCCTGGAGCCCGGCCAGCATGATGACCATCAGGTTGCCGACGCCCCACGCGCTCATCACGATCAGCGCGGGCTTGGCCCAGCCGGGGTCCGACAGCCAGCCGGGGCCGGTGACGCCGATCCGGGCGAGGGCGTCGTTGAGCAGGCCGTACTGGGGGTCGAAGATGTACATCCAGAGCACGCCGGAGGCCACCGCCGGCACGATCGTGGGCAGGTAGAACACCGTCCGGTACACCGGCCTGCCGCCCACGCCCAGGTTGAGCAGCAGCGCCAGCCCGAGCGCCACGACGATCCCGAGCGGGACCGACCAGAAGACGATGTAGAGCGTGTTCCACAACGACGACCACCACACCTGGTCGGTCAGCAGGTCCGCGTAGTTGGCCAGGCCGATCCACTCGGGCGGGTTGACCATCGTGTACGAGGTGAAGCTGTAGTAGAGCGAGGCCAGCACCGGGTAGGCGGTGAACCACAACAGCCCGACGATCGCGGGCGAGGTGAACACCAGGCCCCAGAAGACGTTTCTGCGCATCACAGTCCCAGTTGGTTCCTGAACCGTTCGGCCTCGCGGCGGGTGTTCTCCTTGACCACCCGCAGGGCCTCGGCCGCCGTGACCTCGCCGTAGATCGCCCGTGCGACGTGGATCTCCAGTTGCTGGCTGAAGTAGTTGGTCGCGGGCAGCGACGGCTTGATGTTGGTCGCGGCGAACATGGCGTCGTAGGAGGGCTTGAGCATCCGGTCCGCCTTCATCCGCTCCAGCGCCGGCGACCCGAGGTAACCGGGCGGGTAGTTGACGGTCTCGAACTCGGCGAGCGTGCCCTCGGGCGTGGCGGCGAACCAGCGCAGGAACTCCCACGCCGCCTCCGGGTGCCTGGCCTCGGACGGGATGAACGCCCCCCACCCGCCGATCCACGTCCCCGCGCCGGGCTCGGAGGCCCCGGGCGGCTCGTACGGCAGCAGCGTGGCCCCGTAGTCGAAGTCCGGCCGCGCCTCCAGGATCTGCTTGACGCTGCGCGGCCCGAGCGGGGCCATGCCCATGTGGCCGTAGCCGAAGGGGTTCATCTGCAGTGTGGGCGGCGCCACGTTGAGCCGGTCGGCGCCGCCGAGCGACCTGGCATACCCGGCCATCCAGTCGACGGCCGCGACCACCCGCTCGTCGTCGGGCGTCACCTGGCCGGTAGGCGGGTCGACGAAGCTGCCGCCGAAGGCGAAGCCCCAGGTGAAGGCGGCGTTGGCGAAACCGGCGACCTGCCAGGGCACCAGCCCGACGCGGGAGGCGCCGGACCGGCCGACCTGGGTGATGTGCCGGGAGAACTCGTCGATCTCGGTGACCGTGCGCGGCGGGCGTTCGGGGTCGAGGCCGCACTCCTCGAACAGGGCCTTGTTCCAGTAGAAGGGGAAGTTCGGGTCCACGTCCCACTGGAGCTGCCAGACGCGCTCCTTCCACCGCATGCCCTGCCACACGGCCGGCAGGAAGTCCCGCTCGGCCAGTCCGGCCCCGCGTACGAGGTCCGTGAGGTCGGTCATGATGCCCAGCTCCGCCCACTGCGGCACCTGGAACGGGATGACCATCGCCAGGTCGGGCGGGTCACCCGCGGCGATGGACACCAGCAGCTTCTGCTGCTCGCCCTGGCCGGTCGGCGGGGCGTAGACGACCTCGACGCCGATCTCGTCCTGGACGGACTCGAACCGCCTGGCCAGTTCCACCCAGCCCTGGCCGTCCACGCCGCCGAACAGGCTGTAGAAGGTGATGTTCACCCGCCGGCCGGGGGCGGGCTTCTTGCTCAGGCCCTGCGTGTTGGGCGGCGGGCCGCCCTCGACCACCCGGCAGCCGGACAGGGCGGCCAGCCCGGCCGCCCCGGCGAGGCCCCGCAGCGCCGCGCGCCTGCTGACGACCCTTCTCGCGCCCCCGTTCATGAACGTGCCACGGAGATCCCGCGCTCCTCGACCATCGTGTGCCCGCCCACCTGGTACGGCTCCACCCGCCGGACCGCCGTGTAGAAGTGGTGCAGGCGGCCCTCGCGGGTCACGACGGCGGGCTTGTGCGCGTAGGTGTCGTCGGCCGAGCCGGGCGGGCCCACGTCCACGAGGATCTCCTCGCTCTTCTCCCAGGTCCGCAGGTCGCGCGAGACCGCGTACCCCTCGCGGGCGTGGCCGTCGAAGGAGAGCCCGAAGTAGAACATCACCCACCAGTCGCCGTCGCGCAGCACGCACGGGTCGGAGGCGAAGCGCTCGTCGAACGAGCCCGGCCCGCCGTTCGGCACGACCGGGGTCCGCCTCGGGCGTTCCCAGCGTTCGAGGTCGGGGGAGACGGCGTAGCCGATCTGCTCGCGCCAGCCGTCGTAGGTGCGGTTCTTGGCGTTGTAGAAGCAGTAGTAGCGGCCGTCGTGGCGCATCAGCCACGACTTGTACAGGCCGCCGCGCTCCCACTCGCCGCCGTCCTGCGGGCGCAGCACCGACCCGGTGTCCCGCCAGGCGCGCAGGTCGTCGCTGACGCAGAAGCCGATGATCGCCGCGCCCGCCTCCATGCCCGGCTCCGGATAGGCGTGGTAGGTGCCGACCGCCCGGCCGTCGATCCACGTCACCTGGCCGTCGGAGGCCAGCCGGTTGTCCCGCACGATCGAGGTCAGCGCCGCGTTGTAGCGGCGGTACGGATGGTCGGGGTCGCGCGGGAACACGACCTCGCCCGGCGACCAGGTCTCCAGGTCGGGCGAGCGGCTGAGCGCCGTCTGGTAGCCGGTGCCGTCGAAGCCGACGTACGTCATCAGGTACTCGCCGCCGTCGGAGCACACGAACGGGCAGTCCACGAACAGGCCGTCGAAGCGGCCGGGCGCACCGGACGGCCCGACCAGCAGCCGGCCCGCCTTGTGCGGGGTCCGGACGCGGGCGGCGTCGTGGCCCGGCTCGGCCCGGACGCCGCTCATCGGCTCGACCCGAACGTCCAGTGCCCGGCGGGCACCTCCCAGGCCCGCTCCCCGATCGGCACGGCCGCGCCGGGGGCCGTGTGCCGGGTCAGCCCCAGGTCGGGCAGCCGCACCTCGGCCGACGAGCCCGCCGGCACCTCGACCTCCAGCGCGTAGGCACCGTCCGAGCGCTGCCAGGACACGCCGGCCCGCCCGTAGGGGGTCTCGGTGGCGGCCCGCACCGACTCCAGGTCGCCCGGCGCGGCGGGCGCGACGAGCAGCCTGCGGAAGCCGTTCGAGCCGGGGGCCTGGCCGATGCCGCCCAGACCCCGGTAGAACCAGGAGTCGATGGCGCCCAGCATGTAGTGGTTCTGCGACAGGCCGCGCGTCGGCCCGTCCCACGCCTCGGTGAGCGCCGTCGCGCCGTGCCGCACCTGGTAGCCGTAGCTCGGGTGGCTGGTGGAGGTGGCGAACCCCCACAGCGCCTCGTGCCGGCCGGCCCTGGTCAGCACCTGGTAGAGCGGCGGCAGCGCGATCTCGCCGACCGTGATCTCCCCGGTGCGCACGGCCTCGCTCAGCCGGTCCAGCGCGCCCGGCGCGAGCTCGTCGGGCACCACGCCCATGTCGAGCGCGAACACCTCCGACGCCTGCCCGCCGCCGCCGAACCGCCCGTCCTTGAAGAACGCGCCGGTGAAGGCGGCCGAGATCGCGTCGGTCAGCGCCCGGTAGCGCTTGGCGTCGTCGTCGCGGCCGAGCACGCCCGCGACCCGGGCCATCGTCCGGGCCGCCCGCCAGTACCCCCACGTGCCCACCAGCGGCACGGGCGTCGTGTGGTCCAGGCCGAACCAGTCGCCGAGCCCGTAGCCGAGAATGCCGTCCTCGGACCGGCCCGTCAGGTAGTCCACGTAGCGGCGCATCGCGTCGTAGTGCCGTTCCATGGCCGTGGTGTCGCCGTACCAGCGGTAGATCTGCCACGGCATGCGCACCAGCGCGCCGCCCCAGTTCGGGTCGTCCCTGAAGGCGCCGTCGAAGACCACGTACTCGGGCGCGGTGTCCGGGACCAGGCCCTCCTCGGTCTGCGCCTCGGCGATGCCGACCAGCAGCTCGCGGCAGTAGGCGGCCACGTCGTAGTTGTAGGCCACGACGTCGAACAGCAGGTGGGCCTGCTCCAGCCAGCCCAGCTTCTCTCGGTGCGGGCAGTCGGTCAGGACGCTGTACATGTTGCCGCGCACCGCGCGGTCGATGATCCGGTGGATGTCGTTGAGCAGCGGGTCGGAGGTCTCGAACTCGCCGATGTGCGCGTTGTCCGCGCGCAGCACCAGCCCCTTCACGGCCTCCGCGCCGACGTGCTCGGGCAGGCCCTGCGCCTCGACGTAGCGGAAGCCGTCGTAGCGGAAGGCGGGATGCCAGCTCTGCGGGCCGTCCTTGGTGACGTACGTGCTGAAGATCGGCGCGCCGGTCGTGGGCTTCGACTGCACCACCCGGCCGAACGCGTCGAGCTGGTCGCCGGGCAGCAGCCGCAGGTGACGGCCGGCCGGGAGGTCGAGCCGCAGCTCGGCCCAGCCCGCCACCACCGCGCCGACGTCGAAGACGGCCGTGCCGTCGGTGGCGACGAGCTTGCCCGTCGCGGGCAGTTCCTCGGTGACCCTGATCGGCGGGCACGTCCGCGAGCGCAGCATGTCGGTCCCGTCGGGCCGGACGGTCACCGGCCGCCAGCCGGAGCGGTCCGTGCCGGGGACGTCCCAGCCGGCGACCTCCCTGCGGGCGTCGTGGTCCTCGCCGCCGTACCAGTGCGAGCGGGTGGTCGGCCCCTCGGTGGCCCGCCAGCCGGCGTCCGTGCCGAACCGCTCGGACGTGCCGTCGGCGTAGCTCACCTCGAGCTGCGCGATCGCCTTGGGCGCGGCCTTGGAGCCGAAGAACTTCATGTAGCGGTCCTGGTGCGGGAACACGTGCGCGATCCCCGGGCCGAGCGCGACCCCGACCGCGTTCGCGCCCTCGCGCAGCAGCGCCGTGACGTCGTGCGTGGCGTACACGACCCGCCGGGTGAAGTCCGAGTACGGCGGCTCCAGCACGGCGTCGGTCACCGGCGCGCCGTTCACGGAGGCCACGTAGACGCCCAGCCCCGCCACGTACAGCCGGGCCGAGGCGACCGGCCGGTCCACGGTGAACTCGCCCGCCAGCAGCGGCAGCGGGTGGCCCTCGCCGACGCGCGGGTCGTCGTCCGCGTCGAACCAGTCCGGGTGGGTGATCCAGGAGGCGTCCCAGTCGGCGGCCGACAGCAGGCCCAGCTCGAAGCGGGCCTCCTCGCTCCAGCCGGACCAGTTGCCGGCCGCGTCGCGCGTGCGCACCCGCCAGCGCGCGGCGGTCCGGCTCGCCAGCGGCTCGCCGCCGTAGCGCACCCGCTGGTCGTCCGACTCGACCTCGCCGCTGTCCCACAGCCCGTCCACACGCACGTGGTACGCGGTCTGCGCCGAGACGCCGGAAAGCCGCCAGCTCAAGGCGGGCCGGGTGGTCTCCAGGCCGAGGGGGTCGGTCAGGTCGCACGTTCGCAGGTTCTTCACCATGACACTCCCGTGATCTTGAGCATGTGCGCGGCCTTGGTCGGCGGCGACGGCGGCAGGTCCACGTGCAGCGCGCGCTCGGACCGCCGCCAGCCGACGGGCCCGTGACCGAGCAGTTCGACGGCGGCCGGAGCGCCGTGCACCAGCCCGGCGGCGCTCCCCAGGCTGGTGATGGCGGCCGAGCCGTCCTCGGGCCAGGCCAGCAGGGTCGCGTAGAGGACGTCGCCGCGCCGGGTGAAGCGCAGGTCGGTGGGACGGTAGGCGCGCTCGGCCTCGTTGTAGCCCTCGTAGCCCTTGGTCTCGCCCAGCCCGGTCGTGCCCTCGCCCGCGCGCAGCCAGGGCGTGCTGCCGTACACGCCCTCGCCGCAGGTGCGCAGCCAGGCGCCCACCTCGGTCAGCAGGTTCCTGGCGTGGGCGTCCACCGTGCCGTCGGCGTGCTGAGGGATGTTCAGCAGCAGGCAGCCGTTCTTGCTGACCACGTCGATCAGCGTGTGGATGATCTGCTGCGCGCTCTTGCGCGGGTGGAACATCGGGTCGTCGTCGGAGCAGTCGAACCACTCGCCGTCGCTGGTGTCGAACTGCCAGGGGTGCGGCTGGGCCGCGTCGAGCTGGCGGCGCTCGCAGTCCATGACGACGGCCGTGCGGTCGGCCTCGGGCACGTCCTTGATGGTGACCAGGCCGCCGGTCGGGCACGTGTTGTAGTAGTGCGCGAGCAGGTCGAGACCGGCGGTGCTGACCGGCTGCGACTCCACCACGCTGCCCGCGTCGAAGGGCAGCCGGCCGTCGTCGAGGTAGACCAGGTCGGGACGGTAGCGGTCGAGCGCCTCGCGGACGCGGGCGTAGAAGCGCTCCGCCTCGCCGGGTGGCGGCTTGGCGCCCGGCTCGTGGCGGCGCGGGTAGAGCTCGGCCGGGTCGAGGCCCTCCCACCAGGTGCCGGTCCCGTCGCGCGCGCTCAGCCCGCCGTCGTACGGCTCGCCGGTCTCCGGGTCGCGGCCGTGGGCCACGTCGAGCCAGCGCCACGTCCAGTTGTTGTGGAAGCTGAGCCCGAACGGCAGCCCGGCGCGGCGGGCCGCCCGCTCCCACGCGCCCACGATGTCGCGGCCGGGGCCGACACGGGTGGCGTTCCAGCCGTGCCGGGAGGAGTCCCACAGGTCGAAGTTGTCGCAGTGGGCGGCCAGGGCGACGAAGTAGCGGGCACCGCCGGCCACGTACAGGTCGATGAGCTCGTCGGGGTCGAAGCGCTCGGCGCGCCAGCGGTGGAACAGGTCCTTCGTGCCGGTGCCCGGGGCGAAGTGGGCGCGGCGGTGGGCGTGCTGGCGGGTCGCGCGCTTGCGCTCCCAGGGCTCCGACCAGGGTTGCATGCCGTAGAGGTGGCGGGCGTACCAGTCGCCGGAGCGGGCCACGGACTGCGGCCCCCAGTGCGACCAGACGCCGAACTTCGCCTCGCCGAACCACTGCGGGACGGCATGGGCGCGCAGGGATTCCCAGGTGGGTCGGAAATCGGTCATCTCACCACTCGTACGTCGAAGGGGGCCAGGCGCAGCTCGCCCGGCGGTAGCGGTGCGCGGGTGCCGGTGACCTCGGTCGCCGGGGCGGTGATCGTCACCGTGCTCTCGCGCTCGGACCAGTTGTGGGCGAACCAGAGCCGCTCGCCGCGCGCGTTGACCGCCGAGTGCACGGTGACCTGCGGCGCGCCGGCGGTGACGAGGCCCGGCCCGGCCGGATCGACGGCGGGCGGGGCAGGGGGCCGCCGGAACAGCTCGGCCGTCAGCTCCCTGCCGGGCAGCGTGCCGACGTACGTCACGGCGCCGTCGCCCACGCGGTGCCGGGTGATCGCCGGCCAGCGGCCGAAGTGGTGGTGGTCGTAGCGGGCCAGCGGCTCGGCCCCCTCCGGCTCCAGGCCGTCGGCCCAGTGCCGGGCCACGTCCCGGAGGCCGGGCCCGTGCAGGGGCAGCGGCTCCAGCAGCGTCGAGTACTCCAGGTAGCGCACCCCGGCCAGCGCGCGCAGCGGGCCGGGCGCGATCTCGGCCCGTGCCCTGGCCTCCCCGTCGGCGTAGCCGGTGCGGAAGGTCAGGATCAGGTGCCCGCCGCCGCGCACGTACGAGGTCAGCGCGTCGGCCAGGTCGTCCGTCAGGCAGTAGAGCGCGGGCGCGACGATCGTGGGCAAACGATTGAACTCCCGCTCGGGCGTCAGGAACGCCACCTGGCGGCCGGCGTCGATCGCGCCCTGGTAGAACGTCGCCACGATGCGCTCGTAGGAGTCCTTGTCGGGGTTGCGGCCGTCGAGGGTGAGCGGCGGCTGGAACTCCAGCGCCCACTTGCTGTCGTGCGAGTACAGGAAGCCGACGTCGGCGTCCGGGGTGAGGCCCGTGACGTCCTCGGCCGCCCGCTCCAGCTCCGCGCCCAGCGCCGCGACCTCGCCGTACACCCGGCCGGGCGTCATCGCGTGGCCCAGGATCCCGCCCCAGTACGTCTCCGCGCCGTCGTGCAGCGTGTGCCAGTGCCAGTACGAGATCATCTCCGCCCCCCGCGCCACCAGGGCCCAGGCCGCCTGGCGGAGCTGGCCGTCGTAGGGCGGCAGGTTGAGCTGGGAGCCGGCGATCGAGGAGGCGTTGGTCTCGGTCACCCAGAACCGCCGTCCCTTCGAGCCGTACATGCGGTCGGCCGCCTGGAACAGCCCGGCCGGGCCGGTGCTGAACCAGGTGATCTCGGGAGGCCCGTCGCGGGTCAGCGCGTCCTGGGGCAGGTAGTAGGCGTTGCCGCTGGTGACGGTCAGCCGCTCGGACAGCCGCACGTCGTCCAGCGCCGGACGCTGGTAGGCCAGGCACGTGGTGAGCGCCCGGTCCTCCGGGACCAGTTCGCGCACGAGGTCCGCCTGCCAGGCGATGAACTCGGTGGTCAGTTCGGCCTGGAAGCGCCGCCAGGCCAGGTCGTAGGAGGGGGTGGTGTTGCCCTCGGGCCGCCAGAGTTCGCCCCAGTCGCCCAGGCGGTGCGACCAGTACGCCAGGCCCCACTCCTCGTTGAGCCGCGCCACGTCGCCGTAGCGGTCGGCCAGCCAGGACACGAACCGCTCGAACACCCGGTCGTTGTGGATCAGGTGCAGGCCGGGCTCGTTGTCGAGCTGGATCCCGAGCACGGCCGGATGGCCGCCGTGGCGGCCGACGACCTGGCGGATGACGCGTTCGGCGTGGCGCAGGAACACCGGCGAGGTGAAGTCGACTTCCTGGCGCGCGCCCCACGGGACCGCGCGCCCGCCGGCCCGTACCACGGCCAGTTCGGGGTGCTTGCGCGATAACCATGGAGGGACGGCGTAGGTCGGGGTGCCGAGCAGGACCCGCATGCCGCGCTCGTGGGCTCCGTCGAGGACGGGGGTCAGCCAGTCGAGGGCGAACTCGCCGTCGCGCGGCTCCCAGGTGGACCAGACGGACTCGCCGACACGGATGGTGTCGATCCTGGCCTCGGCCATGAGGTCGAGGTCGCGTTCGAGGTCGGGGGAGCGCTGGTATTCCCAGTAGTAGGCGGTGCCGAAGCGGATGCCGGTGCCGCTCGTCGGGGGTGATGGCGTCATGAGATCCCCAGCGAATCTTAAAACGATTTACCGGATGATATATTTATTCACGGCCGTATGTCAATGCCTGTGAGATCTGGTGTAGCCCGAGTCGCGCTTATAGGGTTAAAACGTTTTGGCTCACCTCGCCGGGAGGCACGTTTGTGATGGCCGAATTCCACGAGGACCCCGAGCCGGGTTCCGGGCGGCGCGCCCCGCGCGCGTACTTCGTCTCCGACGCGCCCCGGCTGTCGCTCAACGGGCAGTGGCGCTTCCGGCTCTCGCCCACCGCCGCGGGCACCGGCCCCTCCCTGCCCGACCCGTCGCTGGACGACACCGCGTGGGAGAGCATCAGGGTGCCGTCGCACTGGGTCCTGGAGGGACACGACCGTCCGCTCTACACCAACACCGCCTACCCGTTCCCCATCGATCCGCCGTACCTGCCGGACGACAACCCCACCGGCGACTACCGGCTGCACTTCGACCTGCCTTCCATCTGGCCCGCCGGGCGGACCGTGCTGCGCTTCCAGGGCGTCGACTCCTGCGGCACCGTCTGGCTGAACGGCGAACCGCTCGGCCACTCCAAGGGCAGCAGGCTGCCGTTCGAGTTCGACGTCACCGAGCGGGTGCGGCCCGGCGGCAACCTGCTCGCCGTCCGCGTGCAGCGCTGGTCGTCCGGCAGTTACCTGGAGGACCAGGACATGTGGTGGCTGCCCGGCATCTTCCGCGACGTGGAACTGCTGGCCCGGCCCGAGGGCGGCATCGACGACTTCACCGTGCACGCCTCCTACCGCGACGGCTCCGGCACGCTGCTGGTCACCGCCGACGCCCCCGGTCTGGTCGAGATCCCGTCGCTCGGGTTGTCCGTCCGGACCGGGGAGCAGGTCACCGTGCCCGGCGTACGGCCGTGGAGCGCCGAGGACCCGCACCTCTACCGGGGCACGCTCGCGGCGGCCGGCGAGACGATCGAGCTGGCGGTCGGCTTCAGGACCGTCGAGATCGCCGACGGCCGGCTGCTGATCAACGGCGCGCCGGTGCTGTTCAGGGGCGTCAACCGGCACGAGCACGACCCCGACAGGGGCCGCTCGCTCGACCTCGCCACCATGGTCCGCGACGTCGAGCTGATGAAGCGGCACAACGTCAACGCCGTCCGCACTGCCCACTACCCGCCGCACCCCGAGTTCCTCCGGCTCTGCGACGAGTACGGCCTGTGGGTGGTGGACGAGTGCGACATCGAGACGCACGGCTTCATCTACTCCGGCTGGGAGGGCAACCCGCCCGCCGCGCCCATGTGGCGCGACGCCCTGCTCGACCGGGCCAGGCGCATGGTGGAGCGCGACAAGAACCACCCCAGCGTGGTCGTGTGGTCCCTCGGCAACGAGAGCGACAGCGGCTCCGCCTTCGCCGACATCGAGACCTGGATCCGCGACCGCGACCCCACCCGCCCGCTGCACTACGAACGCGACCCCACCTACCGGCACTCCGACTTCCACAGCCTCATGTACCCGTCGCTCGACGACCTGGAGCGCATCGGGCGGCGCGAGGAGGAGCCGCCCGAAGGGGTGGACGCCGGATCGCCGGACGACGTCCGCCGGCGCGGGCTGCCGTTCCTGCTGTGCGAGTACGCCCACGCGATGGGCAACGGGCCCGGGTCGCTGGACGACTACCAGGCGATCCTGGAGTCGCACGAGCGGTTCTGCGGGGCGTTCGTGTGGGAGTGGATCGACCACGGCCTGGCGGGGACGGACCCGCTCGGACGGCGCTACTACCGGCACGGCGGCGACATCGACTACCAGCCGAACGGGGAGCGGTACTGCCTCGACGGGCTGCTGTTCCCCGACCGCACGCCGTCGCCAGGGCTCGCCGAGCTGCGCAAGGCGATCGAACCGGTGGGGATCGCCTTCGACGGGTCGCGCGAGGTGGTCGTCACCAACAAGCACGACCTGATCTCGCTCGGGCACCTCACATTCCGCTGGTGGCTGGAGACGGACGGCGTGCGCGGCCGCTCCGGGACGCTGTCCGTGCCCGCCTGCCCGGCCCGCGCCACGGTGCGGGCGGCGCTGCCCGAGTTCCCCGACGGGGCCGTCGCCGCCGAGGGGGAGACCTGGCTCACGGTCGAGGCCGTGCTCGCCGGCGAGACCGCCTGGGCCCCGGCCGGGCACGTGATCGCCTTCGGCCAGACCCGCCTCGGCGCCGCCCCGCACCGCCGCGTGCCCGCCGCCCGCCGGACGTCCGGCCGCGTCGCGGCGACCCGCGCGCCGGACGGGGTGGCGCTGGGCGCGGCGGCCTTCGACGGCAGGACGGGCCGGCTGACGCGCATCGGCGACCTCGAACTCGCCGGGCCGGTGTTCGACGTCTGGCGCGCCCCCACCGAGAACGACCGCGGCCAGGGCACCCGCAACGCGCTGGCGGCCGACTGGGAGGCGGCCGGCCTCGACCGCTTCCTGCACCGGGCCGGCGGCGTCGAACGTCCCGACGAGCACACCCTCGTCGTACGGGGCCGCAGCGGTCCCGGCACCCGCACGCTCGGCTTCCGCACCACCTGCACCTACCGCTGGCACGACGGCGACCTGCGCCTGCTGATCGAGGCCGACCCCGTCGGCGACTGGGACGACACCGCCTACGGGCACCTCACCGTGCGCCCGCCCCGCGTGGGCGCGCGCTTCTCGCTGCCCGGCGGGTACGCGGAGGTCACCTGGTTCGGCCGGGGACCGGGCGAGTCGTACGCCGACAGCCGCGCCGCCGCCCGCGTCGGCCGCCACGCCCGCTCGATCGACGCCCTCCAGACGCCGTACGTCGTCCCCCAGGAGAACGGCAACCACGTCGAGACCCGCTGGCTGGAGCTGTCGGGGCCGGGCCTGCCCACCCTGCGCGTGGACGGCGAGCCGCACCTCGACTTCACCGCCCGCCGCTGGACGAGCGAGGCGCTGCAGGCCGCCCGCCGCCCGCACGACCTGACCGACTCCGGCCGCGTGTGGCTGAACCTGGACCACGGCCAGCACGGACTCGGCAGCGCCTCCTGCGGCCCGGCCCTGCCCGAGCGGTACCGGCAGGAGGCCCGGCGGCACTCCTGGGCCATGACGCTGACCGTGGTGGACTGAGCCGAGGCGAGAGGAAACTGATCAGATGACCGAACCGTCCACGTTCGACTTCTGCCCGTGGCTGTTCTGGGACCACGCGACCGAGGAGGACCGCCAGGCCCAGGAGAGCTACCTGGCCGGGCTCCGCGACCGGACCGGGCTCGAGACGGCGGGCAAGGCGTTCATCTCCCCGCTGGCCGCCGTGCACACCGACCGGCTGCGCATGGGGGACTTCTGCTACATCGCGGCGCACGCGTACGTCACCGACGACATCGCGATGGGCGACGACTGCACGGTCAACCCGTACGCGGTGGTGCGGGGGAAGGTGACGCTCGGGACGGCCGTGCGGGTGGGGGCGCACACGTCGCTGCTCGGCTTCAACCACGGGACCGCGCCGGACCGGCCCGTCTTCCGCCAGCCCATCACCTCCGAGGGCATCCGGATCGGCGACGACGTGTGGATCGGCTCGAACGTCGTCGTCCTCGACGGGGTGACGATCGGCGACCACGCCGTCATCGGCGCGGGCTCCGTCGTGACCAAGGACGTGCCCGCCTGGGCCATGGTCGCCGGCAACCCGGCCCGCCCGATCCGCGACCGCCGCACCCCGCGAACGGCCCCGGCCGGGGGGCTGGAGGCGCGGCTGACCGCGTTCGCCGGGCGGGCGCGCGAGCAGGCCGGGGAGGTGCTGGCCCGCTGCTGGACCGGCGACCGGTACGTGGACCGCCCCGGCGCCCAGCCGACCGTACGGGCCTGGTGCGACGCGGTCGAGATCGCCGACCTGCTGCTCGGCGGCCCGCCGCCGGCCCCGGCCCGCGAGGAGATCGTCGCCTTCCTGCGCGACCGCCAGGACCCGGCCACCGGCCTCGTCCCCGAACTCGGGGCCTCCGGGCGACCGGAGCTGGAGGGGGTGACCGCCTACCACGTGCTCTGCGCCGGATACGCGCTCGACCTGCTCGGGACCACCTTCCGCCACCCCGTGCGCGCCGTGCACGACCTCTCGTCGAAGGACCTGCTCGCCCTGCTCGACGGCCTCGACTGGGAGCGGGAGGCGTGGACGTCCGGCTCGGTGGTGGACTCGCTCGGGACCGCCTTCTACCGCAACCTGTCCGGCTTCGGCCTGCGCGGCGAGATCGAGACCCTGTACGGCTGGCTGCTGACCCGCTGCCGCCGCACCCACGGCATGTGGGGCGAGCCGGACGACGACTCCGGCTGGCTGATGGTGGTCAACGGCTACTACCGGCTCACGCGGGGCACGTTCGCGCAGTTCGGGATGCCGCTGCCGTACGCGGAGCGGGCCGTGGACACCGTGCTGGCCCAGTCCCGCGACCCCCGCTACTTCGGCCCCGGCACCGGGAACGCCTGCAACGTGCTCGACGTCATCCACCCCCTGTGGCTGCTCGGCAGGCAGACCTCGTACCGCAGGGCCGAGGGCGAGGCGTGGGCCAGGACGCACCTGGAGCGCGCGCTGGGCGGCTGGCACGACGGCGCGGGTCTCAGCTTCGCGCTGAGCGGGGGCGACGGCGCGGCGCGCACGCCCGGGTTGCAGGGCACGGAGATGTGGCTGGCCATCGTCTGGCTGCTGGCCGACTACCTCGGGATCTCCGACGCCCTCGGCTACCGGCCCCGGGGCATCCACCGCCCGGAGCCGGCCGTCCGGTACCCGGCCTAGCGGCACGGCGGGGCGGGACCCGCGCCGGGGTGCGGCGCGGGTCCCGTCAGGGATCGCAGGTCGATGGCGGCGGCCAGCGCGTGGTGGCCGGCCGCGCTCGGATGCAGGTGGTCGCCGCTGTCGTAGCGGGGCAGCAGCCGGACGGGGTCGGCGGGGTCGCGCAGGGCCGCGTCGAAGTCGGCCAGCCCGTCGAACCCGTCCTGTTCCCGGACGTACGCGTTGACGGCTTGCCGGGCCCGCTCCCCCTCGGGGGTGTGGTAGCCGGCCCCGCCGAACGGCGTGATCGTCGCGCCGACCACCCGGACCCCGGCCGCGTGCGCCGTGGCGACCATCCGGCGGTAGGCCGCGACGAGGTCGTCCGCCCGCGCGCCCGCGCCCAGGTCGTTGACGCCCGCCTGGAGGATCACGGCGGTGATGCCCGGCTTGGTGAGCACTTCCGCCGACAGCCGCTGCTCCGCCGGACGGCCGGTCCCCGGCGCGAGCACCTTCCCGCCCGACACGCCCTCGTTGACCACCGCCGGCCCCGGGCGGCAGGCCAGCAGGTCCGCCCAGCCGTGACCGGTCTCCGAGCCGACGCCGGTGGTGAGCGAGTCGCCGAGCGCCGCCACGACCGGCACCGGTCCCGGCGCGACCACGGTCAGCGCGTCGAGCCAGTGCCACACCGCGACCGGCTCGGCGAACGCGCCACCGCCCTCGTCGTCTGCGTGGTCCCCGGGCACGGACCGGAAGCCGGGCGACACGGCGGGCTCCCGGACGGCGACCGCCCCGTGAGCGGGTGGTGGGTGGGAGGGGGCGGTGGCGCGGTTGCGGCCCGTCAGGGTGTCGCAGCCGTCCCGCAGGTACACGCTCACGACCAGCCGCTGCCAGGCCCCGACCCGGCCGGCCACCGGGTCGCTGAGCACCGTCTCCCCGGCCCCCACCGTC
>NZ_SSXE01000191.1 GCF_021699195.1 Nonomuraea sp. MG754425
GCCCCGAGCACCAGCTCCCGCGCCGCCCCGCCGACCACGACGGCCGGCACCCGCGCCCCCGCCAGCCCTGTCGGGCACGGCCGGTCAGGCGTCCAGCGGGTGTCCTGGAGCGCCCGCAGGAACGCCGACCCGATCCGCTCGCGCACCCCCTGTGGCACGCCCGCCACCAGGTGGCACGAGCCGCCCACGGCGAACGGCCCCAGCCACGCCGCCCAGGACGTCCGGGGCTGGAAGTGCACCCACCAGAACCGCCACCGCCGCGCCCCGGGCGCCACCCGGTAGTGCTGGGCCACCCCCGACCCCAGCAGCGCCAGATCTCCGGCCCGCACCCGGAACGACACCCCGCCCTGCTCGACGAGCCCCTCCCCGCCCTCCGTCCACAACAGCAGCCAGCTCGGCGAGCCGCCAGGACGGCGGGTGGCGTATCCGGCGCCCTGGTCGTAGTGGCCCACGATCATCAGCTCGGCAGCAGGAACAGACAGGTCCTCAGCGGTCACAGGCATACCGTCGCACGACCGCGCTCCCTAGCGTGGGAGACATGAGGCTCAACGACTTCCACGACCACGGGTACGTGCTGGCACCCGGCCTGCTCGCGCGGGAGGAGGTGGCCGGACTCCGCGACGAGTTCATGGCCCTGCACTCCCGGGGCCCCATTCCGGGCCACTTCACGCCGCAGCCGCAGGAGCCGGGCCGCCCGTACGACGTCCTGCGCGACTACCCGCGGATCATGCACCCCCACCAGGTGACCGACGTCGCCCTGCGCTACCTGCTCGACCCGCGCCTGGCGGCGATACTCCGCGAGCTCCTGGGCGAGGAGCCGATAGCAGCCCAGAGCATGTTCTACTTCAAGCCGCCCGGCGCCAGGGGCCAGGCGCTGCACCAGGACAACTTCTACCTCCGCGTCGAGCCGGGCACGTGCGTGGCCGCGTGGATGGCGCTCGACCGGGTGGACCGCGCGAACGGCGGCCTGGAGGTCGTGCCCGGCACCCACCGCATGAACCTCTTCTGCCCCGAGGAGGCCGACCAGGACGTCTCGTTCACCCGCGAGTACGTGCCCCCGCCGCCCGGCCTGGCCCGGGTGCCCGTGGACATGAACCCGGGTGACGTGCTCTTCTTCAACGGCAGCCTCGTGCACGGCTCCGAGCCCAACAGCACCGCCGACCGCTTCCGCCGCAGCTTCATCTGCCACTACGTGGGCCGCTCGGCGGAGCGGATCGCGGAGTTCTACCCGACGCTCACCATGTCCGGCGAGCCCGTACGCCTCGCACCGGCGACCGGCGGCGGCCCCTGCGGCACCGAAACGCCTGCCGGGCCCCACTAGGCCCAGCCGTGGTCGAGCCCGGAGCCGCCATTCGTCTCAGACGTGCGTTCGTACCCTGTGGTACAGACCGGATAGGCAGCGCCGGGCACTGACCAGCAACGCTTCGGGGCAAGATCACCACAATCAGCCAGCAGACCGGAGCGGGCTCAGCCGCCCGAGATGTCAGACTCCGCGTCGCCGCCCGGCACGGGGCAGTCCCAAGGGTCGTCCAGCCAGCCGTCGGGCAGTTGCACCTTGGACCGCTCGCCCGACTTGCCCCGAGGCGTGTCGGTGTTCGGCGGCCACGGCTGGTCGTGCTCCAGCTTGGCCAGCCCGGCCCGCAGCCCGTCGAGCGACTCGGCCGTGGCCAGCTCGCGGCGCAGCTCGCTCCCGACCGTGAACCCCTTCAGGTACCACCCGACGTGCTTGCGGAAGTCGGCCACGGCGTACCGCTCGATGTCAAAGCACTCGGTCAGGCCCTCGGCGTGCCTGGCCATCGTCTCGGCGACCGCGCCGAGCGTCGGCCGCACCCGCTCGGGGTTGCCGTCGAACGCGTTCTCCAGGTCCTTGAACAGCCACGGACGCCCCAGGCAGCCGCGCCCGACGACCACCCCGTCGCAGCCGGTGCGGGCCACCATCCGGAGAGCGTCGTCGGCGGACCAGATGTCGCCGTTGCCCAGCACGGGGATCTCCGGCACGGCCTCCTTCAGCCGCGCGATCGCCTCCCAGTCGGCGACGCCGCCGTAGTGCTGCTTGGCGGTGCGGGCGTGCAGCGCGATCGCGGCGACCCCCTCCTCGACGGCGATGCGCCCGGCGTCGAGGTAGGTCAGGTGATCGTCGTCGATGCCCTTGCGCATCTTCATCGTCACGGGCAGCGGCCCGGCGTTCGCGACCGCCGCGCGCAGGATGCGCCGCAGCAGATTCCGCTTGTACGGCAGCGCCGACCCGCCTCCGCGCCTGGTCACCTTGGGCACCGGGCAGCCGAAGTTGAGATCGATGTGATCGGCCAGGTCGTCCTCGGCGATCATCTTGGCCGCGCGGCCCACGATGTCGGGGTCAACCCCGTAGAGCTGGATGCTCCTGGGCCGCTCGGAGTCGGCGAACCTGATCATCCGCAGCGTCTTGGGATTACGCTCGACGAGCGCCCTCGTCGTGATCATCTCGCACACGAACAACCCCGCGCCCTGCTCCCGGCAGAGCACGCGGAACGGCGCGTTGGTGATGCCCGCCATCGGCGCCAGCACCACGGGCGGCCACACCTCGACAGGCCCGATCTTCACTCCCACAGTTGTAGCGCAGGTCAGGCCGTAACCGGTATTCGCCGATAGTCTGTGATCGGCATCTTCGGGTTGAGGGGGATGGATGCTTCTTCGCGTACGCCTGGCGCTGCCCGACCGACCGGGCGCGCTGGCGCAGGTCACCAAGGTCCTGGGGGCGGCGGGAGCCGACATCACCCAGCTCACGGTCCTCGACCGGGGCGCCGGGCAGGCCGTGGACGACATCACGGTCTTCTGCCCCGACAGCACCTCGCGCCAGGCCCTGCGCAAGAGCCTGGAGGGCGTCGAGGGCGTGACGATCGAAGGTGTCTGGCCCACGCGCGAAGCGCCCGGCACCTACCCCGAGCTGGAGATACTCAAGTACATCACCACGGCGGGCGATCGGGCGCTGACGACGCTCATCGACTCGCTGCCGGTCCTGTTCAGCGCCGACTGGGCGGCCACCACCGCCGAGGGCCGCGTCGTCTACGCGAGCTGGCGCGCCCCGCAGGACCTGGTCCCGCCGGCCGAGGTGCCCGCCCGTCCCATGGCCCTGACCCAGGACAGCGGGCTGCACCTCATCCACGCCCCGCTCCCGCCGCTGGCGCTGTCCCTGCTGCTGGCCCGCTCGGAGGGCCCGGCCTTCCACCGCATCGAGGTCCACCGCCTCACACGCATCCTGGAGATCTTCCTCAGCCTCCCCGCCACCGAGCGCAGCGTCGCCCGCCAGCTCCGCAAGGAGGCCCATTAGCGCCCGTTCCGGCGTGACACGGGCGGTGGGCACGATCCACGAGTAAGCATCCGGTCGAGAAACGCGCTATTGTTAACCACGCAGCTACACAATGCGGCGCGGAAGTGGCTCAGTGGTAGAGCATCACCTTGCCAAGGTGAGGGTCGCGGGTTCGAATCCCGTCTTCCGCTCGGATCGGTTTTTGACTCGGTGGCGTGGCCGAGAGGCGAGGCAGCGGCCTGCAAAGCCGTCCACACGGGTTCAAATCCCGTCGCCACCTCCACGGACGATTAGCTCAGCGGGAGAGCGCTTCCCTGACACGGAAGAGGTCACTGGTTCAATCCCAGTATCGTCCACCAGACTCCCTGACAGGCCAGGTCCGACCTGGCCGAACAGGAGTTACAGCCCCAGCTCACGGCACATGCCGGGAGCCTGGGGCTTCTTGTTGTCCTGGGTTGATCATGGTTGTGGTCAGCACCGGTGCTGACGTTGTGCCACCCCACAAAGACACGTCTCCGGCGAGGGTTGACGGAGCTGCGACCTGGGCCGACGATCGCGGAGTCGAGCAAAGTGCGGCAAAGCTCCAGCGGAGGTAGCGATCATGAAGTTGACGTTCCTGGGCAAGGAGACGACCGGGGATCAGTCCCCGACCCTGTACGCCACCGACCGGGGCACCATCGTGGTGCAAGGATGGAAGATCACAGACCCCGAAGCCCTCGAAACCCTCAAGGACGTACCGGACCACGAGACGTTCCTGGAGGTTCCCAGGGAACTCATGCGGCACCTGCCCAAGGAGTGGTTCGAACATGGAGACGCAGCGCCTAACCCGTGACGACTTCCGGGCGCTGTGGCTTCGACGTCGGCAAGCCTTCCATCTGGAGATGAGGGACTCCTACGGCGTCGAGGACGAAGAAGGACCATTCCGCAGGTGGCTCCTGGGCGAGCCGGACGACTACCAGTGGCATCAGTCCTGGCTGTCCTTCGCCCGGAGATCCACCCGCCGGGGAACGGCCATCCAGCGGGCGCGGATCGTGACCGAGCCCTTGAGCGACTACATCAAATGGGCCATGACCATCGACCCGCAGAACATCGAGGCAGGCGAGGCCATCCGCTATCTGCCCCGGCACGAAGCCCTCGACATCGACCTGCCCGAAGAGGATTACTGGCTGCTTGACGAGGACACCCTGGTCCTCAGCTTGTTCCTGCCGGACGGCTCCTCAGGAGGCTTCGGCCTGGTCTCTGATCCCGGCCTTCTTCAGCGGTGCCGCACGGTGCGAGACCAGGTCTGGGCGAGGGCCATTCCCTATGCTCAGTACGTCGCGTAGCCGCTCCGGTGTCGACGCCAGCGCAAAAGGCCCGCGAGGCACTCGGCGTGCGCCTGCGAGACATCCGCAGGGATGTGGGGCTGTCAGGCGTCCAACTGGCGACCTTGGCAGGTTGGCACTCCTCAAAGGTCTCTCGCATCGAGTACGGCAGGCGCAACGCCTCCGAGGATGACCTACGGGTGTGGTGCGAGCACTGCCACGCCGAAGAGCAGCTTGCCGAACTGGTGGCCGCTCTCCGCTCCATCGAGACCATGTATGTGGAGTGGCGTAGGCAACTCGGCGTCGGAACGCGCAAGCGCCAGCGTGACCGGCTGACGATGGAGGCCGAAACCAGTTTGTTTCGGATGTTCGAGACGTTCTATATTCCCGGTCTCTTTCAGACTCCCGAGTACGCCGCCTCCGTGCTGACCAGTGTCGTGGAGTTGCTGCGGGTTCCCAATGACGTGACCCAAGGGGTCCAGGCGCGCATGGAGCGACGGCACATCCTCTTCCGCAGGAAACACCGCTTCCACGCGGTGATCTGTGAGGTAGCGCTGAGTGCCGGCGTGGTTTCCCGTGAGGTGATGCCTGCCCAGCTCGACCAGCTTCTCCAGGACATGGATCTGCCCTCGGTCAGGCTGGGGATCATCCCCACCACAGCACCTCATCAGGCACTCCCTCTGACGGGCTTCTGGATACTGGACCGCCGAGTGGTTCAGATCGAGACCCTTGCCGCGAGCCTCGCCCTGAACCAATCCCATGAAGTAGCCGTGTATGAGCGGGCCTTTGATCGACTCGCAGCGTCGGCGGTCTATGGGGCCAAGGCCAGGGCACTGATCGGCAACGCACGGGCGGCCATCAGCTAGTGCGGCAAAGAGCGGCAAACACCTTGGATGATTGATCGCTGGACTCCAACCGTCGAGGCATGGCGGGCACACACACAACAGATTCGAGCGCCGTACTGCTCTGTCGGCCGATCTCTGAGGAGACGGCGGCAGAGCAGAACGCGGCCCTCGACCTGCTTCTGACGCATCTGACCATCACCGGTGTTCACGCTGAACTGATCAAGCGGCAGATTCCCACGCGCTGCGCGGTCAAGCTGTACGCGAGCGGGGAGTCGCTTTGGCATCCTCCGGAACTCGTCATCTACACCGATGCCGGTTGGCGGGTCGCCACGGTGTCGGTCGGGGAGCGCTCCGGTAGTTACATGGTCGCGCTGGCGCGCGTCGGCCTGGACAACGAATCGTATGCCGCCAGGGTGGAAGTCGTACCGGCCCACTTGCCCGGCCGTGCCGCCCTGCTGGTAGCCCAGAGCGCAGGCGCTCCGGCATGACCCTTGACGAGCTTCGGGCGACGTACAACAACGCGTGGGAGATCAGCACAGAGCCGGTTGCATACGTTTTTGCGTGGCGGCGCGTGCCGCTCACCCCCAATCAGCTTGGCGCTACGAGCGTCAACGTCCTTCATGCGTGGGACCTCGACGAGCTGACGGAAAAGCTGGAAGAGCAGGAGACGCCGAAATGAGCGACGAACACCCCGTTGTCCTGCACTGGGAGTCATCTCCCTTCGCGGCTCGATCGCTTCCCCTCGAAGGGATCTCGTACGGGCATGCAGGCGGCATTCGAGCGTTCGCGCTCGTGGCCAGCGGAAGAAAAGTCGCCCTTCGTTCCTACCTGCCAACTTCGAACGGGAAGCCCGTCAAGGACGAAGAGTTTCCCAGCCGCGAGAAAGCCAAGGAGCGGGCGAATGAGATCCTGAAGTCATTCGTCACCGGCCTATTCGGAACGCGCACGACGAAGCAGCGCGCCTCATAGACGCCACCGGGTCAGGCGGAGCCTGGCAGCACGCCTATCCGGGGTGCCAACGGCCCCCGATCAGAACAGGCAGACGAGCCCCGCACATGAATGCCTGCCTGAGGATCACGCATCCCGCGTACGTGATCCGGCCGCCCTCCGGTCGGAGTTTCTTCGTTTCTTGGTTAGTCGGCGTCGCCGGTGCGAGTAGCTGCCGAAGCAGCTACGGGGAGTGCAGCAGGCCGTAACAGAAGGTGTTGAGCCGTGAGAGCCGAGATGACCGTGCAGATTCTGCACTGCGACCCGCCTGACCACCTGCGGACAATGATCGCGCGCTCGCCCCCTCCGCCTGTTAGCGTTATCGGTGAGGGGGTGAGCCGCGGTGAGATCGAAACCCGGCAGGCCGGCGGTGCTGATGGATGTCGCCGTGCTCGCGGGCGTGTCCACCATGACCGTCTCACGCGTGCTGAACACCCCCGACCTCGTCCGCGCCGAGACCAGGGCCCGGGTGCTGGCCGCCGTGCGCGAGCTCGACTACCGCCCCAACCAGGCCGCCCGCCAGCTCGTCACCGGCCGCTCGGGCGTGCTCGGCGTGGTCAGCATCGACACCACGCTCTACGGCCCGGCCTCCACGCTCTACTGCATCGAGCAGGCCGCCAGGCACGCCGGCTACAACGTCAGCATCGCCAGCCTCAGCTCGCTCAACCGCAGGTCGATGGAGGAGGGCGTGCAGCGGCTGCGCACCCAGTCCGTCGACGGCGTGATCATCGTGGCGCCGCACGAGTCGGCCGCCGACGGGCTGCGGAACCTGCCGCCGGAGATGCCGGCGGTCGCGGTGGACGCCGCCGACGACATCCCCGTGCCGGTGGTGAAGGTCGACCAGGGGGCCGGGGCCGCCCGCGTCACCCGCCACCTGCTCAGCCTCGGTCACCGCAGCGTGTGGCACGTGGCGGGGCCCGCCGACTGGCTCGACGCCAACGGCCGCATCGAGGGCTGGAGCGGCGTGCTGGAGTCGGCGGGGCGGCCGGTGCCGGAGGTGCTGCGCGGCGACTGGAGCGCCCGCTCCGGCTACCAGCTCGGCCGCCGCCTGGCCCCGGACCCCGAGGTCACGGCGGTGTTCGTGGCCAACGACCAGATGGCGCTCGGCGTGCTGCGCGCGTTGCGCGAGGCCGGGCGGCGGGTGCCCGAGGACGTGAGCGTGGCGGGCTTCGACGACATCCCGGAGTCGGCGTACTTCTGGCCGCCGCTGACGACCGTGCGCCAGGACTTCGGCGAGGTCGGGCGGTACGCCTTCCACCTGCTGCTCGACCGGATGGCCGGGGTCGAGCCGCAGGCGCGGCGGCTGATCGAGCCGGAGCTGGTCGTCCGCGAGAGCACCGGGGCCGCGCCCGGCTGAGCCGGGCCCTCGCGGGCGGGGGTCAGGCCAGCCGGATCACGTTCCACGACACCGGGGGCAGCAGCACCCGCAGCGGGCCGGCCTCGACGTCCGGGTTCGGGCGGGGGGCGATCCGCGTGGGGTCGTCGGCCGTGTTGCGGGCGTAGACGTCGGCGTCCGT
This sequence comes from Nonomuraea sp. MG754425, assembly GCF_021699195.1. Classification (GTDB taxonomy): domain Bacteria; phylum Actinomycetota; class Actinomycetes; order Streptosporangiales; family Streptosporangiaceae; genus Nonomuraea. The sequence continues at coordinate 7,940 of NZ_SSXE01000191.1, forward strand.
CAGGGTGGTGGCCTCGACGACGCGTACGCCGCCGAGCGCCCGCGCGTCGATCTCCAGCGACAGCGGCCCGCCGGTCGAGCGGTTCACCGCGAACAGCGTGGTGCCCTCGGCGTCGTGCGTGGCCACGGCGTGCAGCAGCGGCACCTCGCCGTACGCCTTCGTCTCGTACGCGGGCGAGTCCGGCTCCACCCGCAGCACGTCGCCGGTCGCGAACCGGGACGCCTGGGCGAACGGGTGGAAGGTGGTCTGCCGCCACGCCCGGCCGCCGGGCTCGGTCATGATGGGCGCGATCACGTTCACGAGCTGGGCCAGGGAGGCGGCGCTCACCCGGTCGCTGTTGCGCAGCAGCGTGATCAGCAGCCCGCCGAAGGCGACCGCGTCGGCCAGGTGGTAGTGGTCCTCCAGCAGCGGCGGCGCGACCGGCCAGTCCTCGGGCGTCCCGGTGTCGTGGAAGCGCGACAGGTACCAGACGTTCCACTCGTCGAAGGAGATGTCGATCTTCTTGCGGGACTTGAGCCGCGCCCCGACGTGGTCGGCGGTGGCCACGACCGAGGAGATGAAGTACTCCATGTCGGTCGAGCAGGCCAGGAAGCTGCCGAGGTCGCCGTCCTTCTCCTCGTAGTAGGCGTGGCAGGAGATGTAGTCGACCAGGTCGTAGGTCTCCGCCAGCACCTCCGCCTCCCACGTGCCGAACGTGGGCATGCTGGAGCTGGAGCTGCCGCACGCGACCAGTTCCAGCTTCGGGTCCACCATGCGCAGGGCGCGGGCGGTCTCGGCGGCCAGCCGGCCGTACTCGCGGGGGGTCTTGTGGCCGGTCTGCCAGGGGCCGTCCATCTCGTTGCCCAGGCACCACATCCTGATGCCGTGCGGCTCCTTGGAGCCGTTGGCGACGCGCAGGTCCGACAGCGTGGTGCCGGACGGGTGGTTGCAGTACTCGAGCAGGTCGAGGGCCTCGGCGATGCCCCGGGTGCCGAGGTTGACGGCCATCATGGGCTCCACGCCGGCCTTGCGGCACCAGCGGACGAACTCGTCCACGCCGACCTCGTTCGTCTCGGTGCTGTGCCAGGCCAGGTCGAGCCGGCGCGGACGGCGCTCGACGGGGCCGATGCCGTCCTCCCAGCGGTAGCCGGAGACGAAGTTGCCGCCGGGGTAGCGGACGGTGGACACGCCCAGCTCCCTGGTGAGGCCGAGCACGTCGCCGCGGAAGCCGTCGTCGTCGGCCGTGGGGTGGTCGGGCTCGTAGATGCCGGTGTAGACGCAGCGCCCGAGGTGCTCCACGAAGGTGCCGAAGGTGCGCCGCCGGACCGGGGCGACCGTGAAGGCGGGATCGAGGGTGACTTTGGCCTGATGCACGGGGGCGACTCCCTGTTTCTCGGGCGTTTCGTGGTTCCCGATTGTTAGCGTTATCACTTGGCCGGGTCAAGGGGTGGCGATCACCGCAACCGGTTGCCATGGACCCTTGACATGCAGCTTGTTACCGCTAACACTCGGGTAACCCCGCAGAAACACGGGGTCCGCACGGCGGTCGCCGAGACCCGGACGGCCCCGCCCCACCGCCTCTCCGCGCCCGGCGCGGGAGGTCGATTCACGGCTGCCCTGAACCTCCCGGATGTTAGCGAGAACATGGTCAAGCGATAGCTCGGTGAAGGAAGAGGCCCCCCAGTGCACGGTCCCCCCGACATCACCCGCCGGCACCTTCTCGGCGGCAGCCTCGCACTGCTCGGCGCCGCCACCACGGGATGCGCGATCCCCGTGGGACTCGGCTCGTCCCAGACCCGCGTGCAGTACTGGCACTTCCTCGGCGCCAGCGACGGCATCATCATGAACAACATGGTCCAGGCGTTCGCCAAGGACACCCCCGGCGTCTTCGTCGAGGAGAACGTGCTCGCCTGGGGCGAGCCGTACTACACCAAGCTCGCGATGGCCGGCTCCGGCGGACGCTCGCCCGACCTGGCCACCTTCCACCTGGCCCGGCTGGCCGGCATCGGCGCGAACGCCATCCTCGACCCCATCGACCTCCGCCTGCTGGAGGAGGCCGGCCTCAAGGCCGCCGATTTCAGCCCGCCCATCTGGGAGCGTGCCCACCTCGACGGCGTGCTGTACGCGATCCCGTTCGACGCCCACCCGATGGTGCAGTACTACAACACCGACATCTGCGCGCAGGCCGGGCTGCTCGGCCCCGACGGCAAGCTGCTGCCCACCACCGGCGTGGACCAGCTCATCGCCCAGCTCACCAAGGCCAAGGACGCGATGGGCGGCAAGCCGCCGCTGGCCTTCGACGCCCTCGGCCTCGGCACCGTGGGGCCGTGGCGGGTGTGGTGGTCGCTGTACCCGCAGAGCGGCGGCACCCTGCTGTCGGACGACGGCGCCACGATCACCATCGACGACGCCAAGGCGCTGGAGGCCCTGCGGCTGATGCAGCGGCTGGGCCAGGAAGGGCTGTGCGACTGGCGGACGGACTACGGGGCCTCCGTCGCCAAGTTCACCAACGGCGAGGCGGCCTTCCTGTGGAACGGCGACTGGGAGACCACCGGGCTCAAGGAACGCAAGACGCCGTTCAGCATGACCCGCTTCCCCGCCGTCTTCGGCACCGGCTCGGCGCAGGCCGACTGCCACTCGTTCGTGCTGCCCCACCAGCGGGTCCGGGACCCCGAGGTGGAGCGGGCCACGTACCGGCTCATCGCCTACCTCGTCAGGAACAGCGCCGACTGGGCGGTGGCCGGGCACGTGCCCGCGTACCTGCCGGCCCTGGAGGAGCCCGACTACCTCGCGCTGAACCCGCAGTCGGAGTACCGCTCGGTCATCACCGAGGTCGCCCTCGACCCGCAGGTGTGGTTCGCCGGGTCCGCCTCGCGGTTGTGGATCGAGTTCGGTGAGGCGTTCTCGCCGGTCATCGGCGGCACGCGGACGCCGGAGGAGGGCCTGGCCGTCGCCAAGGCCGCGCTGACGCGGCTGATGTCCGCCCCGAACCCCTTCCCCCGCGAGGAGCGCTGATGACCACCACCGTCGCGGCGCCCGCGAGCACGGCCCCCCTCGCCAAGGCCAAGGTCCGGCGCGGCTGGACGCAGCACGGGCTGGTGTTCGTGACGCCGTTCCTGCTGATCTACGTGCTCTTCCTGGTCTGGCCGACCGTGCTCGGCTTCCAGATGAGCCTGTCGAGCGTGAACATCGCCGGCGGCAACAACCACTTCGTCGGCTTCGGCAACTACCTCGAGGCGTTCGGCGACCCGCGCATGTGGCGCTCGTTGTGGAACACGCTCGTCTTCACCGTGCTGAGCACGATCCCGCTGGTGTTCTTCGGGCTGGCGTTCGCGCTGCTGGTGCACCACCTGCGCTTCGTGCAGTGGTTGTGGCGGCTGTCGTTCTTCGGGCCGTTCCTGCTGCCGTCGGCCGTCGTGTCGATCCTGTGGCTGCAGATGATCTACCCGCCCGACTACGGCCTGATCAACGGCGCGCTCGGCACCGACGTGCTGTGGCTGGGCGACCCCTCCACCGCCATGTGGTCGGTGGTGCTGACCACCGTCTGGTGGACGGTCGGCTTCAACTTCCTGCTCTACCTGGCCGCGCTCCAGTCGATCCCGCAGCACCTGTACGAGGCCGCCGCCATCGACGGCGCGTCCGCCTGGGACAAGCTGCGCTCCATCACCCTGCCGCTGCTCGGCCGCACCACGGCGCTCATCGTGGTGCTGCAACTGCTGGCCTCGCTGAAGGTGTTCGACCAGATCTACCTGATGACCGGCGGCGGGCCGCAGGACGCCACCCGCCCGATCATCGAGTACGCCTACGACATCGGCTTCACCGGTTACCGCACCGGCTACGCGTCGGCCGTGTCGTACATCCTGTTCGTCCTGATCGTCATCGTCTCCCTGGCGCAGCTCCGGCTGTTCCGCAAGCGCGAGGAGGTCGCGTCGTGACCAAGCGGTTCAGTCTCAGCCAGCTCATCCTGCTCCTCATCGCGCTGGTGCTGGCGGCCGTCTGGCTGGCGCCCGTCCTGTGGGCGGTGGCCACCTCGCTCAAGCCCGAGTCGGAGACCACCACGCTCCCGCTGCGGTGGTTCGGCAGCGAGATCACGTTCGACGCGTACGCGCTGGTGCTGGGCACCGGCGGCATCGTCAAGTGGGCGATCAACTCGACCGTCACGGCCGTCGTCGTCACGTTCCTGACCGTGCTGTTCTCGGCGATGGCGGCCTACGGGTTCGCGCGCACGCAGTTCAGGGGCCAGCGGGCGCTGCTGGCGCTGATCCTGGCCGGGATCATGGTGCCGCCCCAGGTGCTGATCGCGCCGCTGTTCGCGGAGATGGTCGCCTTCGGGCTCGTGGACACCTGGTGGGCCATCATCCTGCCGCAGGTGGCCGCCCCGCTGATCGTCTACATCCTGGTGAAGTTCTTCCAGGACGTGCCGCCCGAGCTGGAGCAGGCCGCCTTCGTGGACGGGGCGGGGCGCTGGCGGGTGTTCTTCACCATCGTGCTGCCCCTGTCGCGGCCGGTGCTCGCGGCCGTGTCGATCTTCACGTTCATCACCACCTGGAACAACTTCCTGTGGCCGTTCCTGGTCTCCACCGACCCGAACACGATGACGCTGCCGGTCGGTCTGGCGAACGTGGTCCAGGGGACGTTCGGACTGCGGTACGCGCAGATCATGGCGTCGGTGGTGCTCGCCGGGCTGCCGCTGCTGGTGGTGTTCGTGCTGTTCCAGCGGCAGATCATCCGGGGGGTGGCGCACACGGGGCTCGCCGGTCAGTGAGCGGCCGGGTCACTCCTGGTGGACGAGCAGGACGAAGGTGCGGGCGTAGGACAGACCGCCGGCCGGGCGCGGCCAGTCGAGCTCGGCCAGCGCCCGCGAGGCCGCCTCGTGGCGGGCGCCGTTGACCTGGATCTCGGCGGTCTCGGTGCCCTTGCCACCGGGACCGCCGGGCTCGCCGTCTCGCCCGCCTTCTCGCCCGCCGCCGAAGAACGCCTTGAGGCCCACCAGGTGCTCGCGGTCGAAGGCGCCTTTCAGCGCCGGGGCCAGGTGCGGCAGCAGGACGTGCTGGACCGCCCACCGCTGGACGGCGTCGTGCTCGTCGCCGGTGCCCCAGCCGATGATGCCGCCGTGGATGGCGTGCCAGCCGGGGAAGCCGTCGGGGTCGCCGGGGGCGAAGTGGGCGGCGTGGGAGCCGTCCTGGACGGCGAGTTCGAGCAGGGCCCCGGCGGTCGTGCCGAGCCACATGGTGATCGCCCGGTCCAGGGACTCGGTGACGGTGGCGCCGTAGCCGGTGACGCAGTCGGAGATCGTGGTGTCGCCGGGACGGTCGACGTTGAGCACGAAGTCGAGGTCGAGGTGGGCGGGGCTGCCGGTGTGCCGGGCGCCGAGGCGGACGGCGAGGCTGCCCGGCCCTTTGGCCATCCCGTCGCCGGCCTGCCAGGGGCGGCCCGTGGCCGTGCTCAGGTGCTCGGCGACCATGCTCAGAACCGTCTCGTCCGCCGGCCGTACGCCGTCCATGGCAACCCCTCGCCTCGTCCCTCCCTTTAGGCTAGCGGCCTTGATCATGAACGCCGAACTCCGTTGCCAGGCAACTGCCAGGAACGCTGGGTAGTCTGCCTCGGCATGAATCGGCAGCCCCCGCCTCCGCCCCGCGATGACCGGCCACCGGACCTGTTCGTCCGCGGGAGGCGGGTGCCCGGCTCGTGAGGATCCGCTATCTCATGCTGCACGCCTTCGGCATGGGCGGCACCATCCGGACGGTGGTCAACCAGGCGAACGCGATGGCCGCCGCCGGCCACGACGTGGAACTGGTCAGCACGGTACGCCGGCGCGACGCCCCGCGCTTCGCCCTCCACCCCCGCGTCACCGTCACCACGCTGGTGGACCAGCGCGACGGCCGGCGGCCGGACTCGGTGGCGCGCCGGGCCTGGCGCAGGGTGCGCGGGAAGATCGTGCCGCGCGGCGAGTTCGCGGCCGGCTACTTCACCGAGCGGGTGGAGCGGGCCGTCATGGAGTACGTCTCCGGGCTGAGCGACGGCGTGCTCGTGACCACCCGGCCGGCGCTGAGCCTGATCGCGGCCCGGCGGGCTCCCAAGCCGGTCGTCCGCGTGGCCCAGGAGCACATGAACCTGTCGGCCTACCCCGAGACCATCCGCAGGGAGATCGCCCGCCACTACGGCCGTTTCGACGCGATCACCGTCCTGACCGGTACGAACCGCCTCGAATACCAGCGGCTGCTGCCCGGCACGCCGATCGTGCGGCTCCCGAACGCGGTGCACCGGGTCGAGCAGGAGCCCTCCCGGCAGACCGAGCCCGTGGTGATCGCGGCCGGGCGGCTGGTCCCGCAGAAGGGGTTCGACCTGCTGATCAAGGCGTTCGCGCAGGTGGTGCCCGAGCATCCGGAGTGGCGGCTGCGCGTGTTCGGCACCGGGCCGCGCAGGGGGCAGCTCGCCGGGCTGGTCGAGCAGCACGGGCTGGGCGGGCACGTGTCGCTGCCGGGCCGTACCGAGCGGCTGGACCAGGAGCTGGCCGCCGCCTCGGTGTACGCGCTGAGCTCCCGCTTCGAGGGCCTGCCCATGGTGATGATCGAGGCGATGACGCACGCGCTGCCGGTGGTCGCCTTCGACTGCCCGGCCGGCCCGGGGGACGTCCTGACCGACGGCGTGGACGGCGTGCTGGTGCCCCCGAGGGACGTGGCCGCGCTGGCCGCCGCGCTGAACCGGGTCATCGCCGACCGGGAGCTGCGGCTGCGCATGGGGCGGGCGGCGGTGCGGACGTCGCGGGCGTACGGGCCGGAGCAGGTGATGCCGCTGTGGGAGGACCTGTTCTCGGAGCTGCTGGCGGGCGAGCGCGTCGCCGACAACTTCTGGCCCGGCCGCTGACGGTCCCGCGCCGTGGCGGCGTGCGTGACCGCCACGGCTGGGCCGCCGGACGTGCGGGGTGCCGGGTGCACCCTCGCCGTACGGGTGGGACGAATGAGCCGTTTTTACCTTTATCTCAGGAAAGATTTACCCATTTCGGCATTGCCAGCCATATAAGGGCTGCTAGGGGTGCTCGTCGCGAAATATCCCTGATTTCGTCAAACGCAGTCCAAGAGGCCCGGCATTCTGTGCCGTATGCGTAATCGGAAAGCACTTCTGGCTGCCACGGCAGGCGCTCTTGCCCTGGTCACAGGGCTGACCGCGCCTGCGCATGCCGGCGCGAGCACCGGCACCGCTCCGGCCGTCACCTCTGTGGAGAGCAGCGCCCCCGCCGTGTACGGCCGTGCCGCCTACCTGATGGACGCCGCCTCCGGCGACGTCCTGTTCGCCAAGGACGGCACGGAACGCCTGCCGGTCGCCAGCCTGACCAAGACCATGACCGCGTACGTGGTGCTCCAGCACGCCAAGCCCACGGACGTGGTGCGGATCGAGCGCGCGGACGTCGCGTACGCGGAGGACGGCGGCGGCACCACCGCGAACCTGCGCGCCGGCGACCGCCTGACGGTCCGCGAACTCCTGTACGGCCTGATGCTGCCCTCCGGGGCCGACGCCGCGCACGCGCTGGCCCGCACGTACGGGCCGGGCGTCGGGGGCTTCGTGGCCAAGATGAACGACACGGCGCGCGCGCTCGGCCTGAACGACACCCACTACGTCAACGCCGACGGCCTGCCCACGCCGCGCGGCGACGGCTACTCCACCGCCAGGGACCAGGCCGTGCTGGCCGCCAAGGCGCTCCAGGTGCCGCTGATCAAGCAGGTGGCCGGGACCGGTGAGCACGCGCTCGCCGCCGGTGGCGAGCACCGCTCCTACTACTGGCGCAACACCAACCGGCTGCTCGGCACGCCGGGCGCGATCGGGCTGAAGACCGGCTTCACGCGGGCGGCGGGGTACTGCCTGGCGTTCGCGGGCGAGTCGGACGGCCGGGTGCTGGTCGGCGTGCTGCTGGACGAGTCCGTCTCCAGCCGCCGGTTCAGCACGGCCGAGGCGCTGCTGTCCTGGGGGTCGGCCCACCGGGCGGCCTGATCGCGGACGGCCAGAGCGCCGGGGCCATGGACCCCGTTGATCCTTTGGGTTAGTTTGCCCGGCATGAGGCTCCGAATCGTGTCAGGCGCGCTGTCGGTGGCGGCCGTGCTCGCCGCCGCCGTACCGTCCCCCGCCCAGGCCGTGCCGCCGCCCGAGCAGCAGGCGCTCTCCGCCCGGCCCGGCACGCCCCGGCCGGGGCTCGGGCCGGCCTGGGAACTCAAGGAGACGGGCGTGACCGCCCGCCTGCGCGGCCTGTCACCCGTCAGCCGGGACGTGGTCTGGGCCTCGGGCTCGGCCGGGACCGTGCTGCGAACCGTGGACGGCGGCCGTACCTGGCAGAACGTCTCCCCGCCCGGCACGGACGCGCTGCAGTTCCGCGACATCGAGGCGTTCGACGCGCGGCGGGCCGTGGCGCTGTCCATCGGCGCGGGCACCGACTCGCGCGTCTACCGGACCGAGGACGGCGGCCGCACCTGGACGGAGACGTTCAGGAACGCCGAGCCCCAGGCGTTCTACGACTGCATGGCCTTCTTCGACCGGCGGCACGGGCTGGCCATGAGCGACCCCGTGGACGGCCGCTTCCGCATCCTCGCCACCGACGACGGCGGGCGGACCTGGCGGACACTGCCGCCGGACGGGATGCCGCAGGCGCTGCCGGGCGAGGCGGGCTTCGCGGCGAGCGGCCAGTGCCTGGCCGTGTCGGGCGCGCGGGACGCCTGGCTGGCCTCCGGCGGGGCCGAGCGGGCCCGGGTGTTCCACTCGGGCGACCGGGGCCGGACGTGGACGGTGGCCGACACGCCGATCCCGGCCGGCGACCCGGCACGCGGCGTCTTCGGCCTGGCCTTCCGCGACCGCCACCAGGGCATCGCGGTCGGGGGCGACTACCGGCCCGAGGAGCAGTCGCCCGCCGCGGGGGCGGTGAGCGGGGACGGCGGGGCCTCCTGGCAGCCCGCCGCGACGCCGCCGCCCGCCTACCGGTCGGGCGTCGCGTGGCTGCCGCACCTGCCGTTCGCGGCCGTCGCCGTGGGACCGTCGGGCAGTGACGTGACGTACTCGGGCGGGCGGAGCTGGGAGACCTTCGACGGCGGCTCGTTCGACACGATCGCCTGCACGCGCGACCGCTCGTGCTGGGCGGCGGGCGAGCAGGGCCGGGTGGCCAGGCTGACGGTGAAGTAGCCGGGCATCCGGGCGAGCACCGCTCAGCGGACGCCGCGCGGGCGGAACTGGATGCTGATGCGGGGCCCCGACGGGCGGCTCGTCTTGGGGATCGCGTGCTCCCACGTGCGCTGGCAACTGCCGCCCATCACGATCAGATCGCCGTGGCCCAGCTCGCGCCGGATCGACGGCCCGCCGCCCCGGGGGCGCAGCAGGAGCGGGCGCGGGCTGCCGACCGAGACGATGGCGACCATGGTGTCCTCGGTGCCGCCGCGCCCGATGGTGTCGCCGTGCCAGGCCACGCTGTCGCGGCCGTCGCGGTAGAAGCAGAGCCCGGCCGTGGCGAACGGCTCGCCGAGCTCGTGCGCGTAGTGGGCGTCGAGCGCGCGGCGGGCGTCGTCGAGCACGGGGTCGGGCAGCGGCTCGCCCTCGTCGTAGAACTTCAGCAGCCGGGGCACCTCGACGACCCGGTCGTACATGCGCCGCCGCTCCGCGCGCCAGGGCACCCGCTCGGCCAGCCGCTCGAAGACCGTGTCGGCGCCCGCCAGCCAGCCCGGCCGCAGGTCGATCCAGGCGCCGTGGTCGAGGCCGGTGCGGCGGACCGTGCCGCCGAGCGGCCCGAGGCCCGGTTCGGCGTCGAGATCGAGCAAAGAGGCCTGGAACGGGGCTGTCATGCTGTCGAGTGTAGGCCATCCTTCAAACACCCATTCGATTTGGCGGAAGCGACTTCTTCGATCAGCGGGCCGTGTCAGGCTGGTGGACGCCGGAGATGAGTGGCATCGCCCCCCTCGGCCCGCACCGGAGGTGAAGAGGCCACCCACGGCCACCCACCGTTTCGTCATGCGCATCGTCATGCGAAGGAGCAAGCCATGCTCACCACGCACTACCTCCCGGGCTCCCCGTGCTGGCTCGACGTCAGCAGCCCCGACCTGGACGCGTCGGCCGCGTTCTACACCGGCCTGTTCGGCTGGGAGTCGTTCTCGCTGGGCCCCGAGCACCGTGACTACCGCTTCTGCCAGGTCGGCGGCGAGACGGTCGCCGGCATCAGCGCGCAGAACCCGTCCAGGGGCGCCCCGGCGTGGCTGACGTACTTCCGCTCGCCGGACGCGGACGCCGTCGCGAAGACGGTCGAGCAGGCGGGCGGCACGGTCGTGGGGCCGCCGCTCGACATCGAGGGGCAGGGCCGGATGGCGGTGTTCGCCGATCCGGCCGGGGCGGCGTTCGCCGTCTGGCAGCCGGGCGCGACCGACGGGCTCGGCCTGGTCACGGAGGCCGGCTCGCTGAGCTGGGTCGAGCTGTACGCGGCCGACCCCGCCGGCATCCGGTCCTTCTACCGGTCGGTGTTCGGCTGGCGGGTCGAGGACCTGCCGATGGGCGGCACCGTCTACACCGTGATCTCGCCCGCGGAGGGCGGGGAGTCGTCGGCGATGGCCGGCATCGTCCCGCTCCCTGAGGGGGAGGCGGCGCACTGGCTGCCGTACTTCGAGGTGCTCGACTGCGACGCCACGGTGGCGGCGGCGCAGCGGCTCGGGGCGCAGACGCGGGCTCCGGC
>NZ_SSXE01000192.1 GCF_021699195.1 Nonomuraea sp. MG754425
TGTCAGCCGGGGTGTACTGGCCGAAGCCCTCCGGGGAGTAGGGCTCGGGCTGCTGCTGGTCGGAGGGGGCCGCGGGCAGCGCGCCCCTGATCTGCGGGGCGTAGGCCGGCGCCTGGGGCTCGGGCTGCTCCGGCTGGCCGCCGAAGCTGGGCGGCTGCTGGCCGTAGCCGGACGTCGAGGGCGGCTGCTGACCGTAGCCGGGGGTGGAGGCGGGCTGCTGACCGTAACCCGGGGCGGACTGGGGCTGCTGGCCGTAGTCCGGGGCCGAGGGCGGCTGCTGCCCGTATCCCTGCTGGCCGGACATGGGCTGCTGGCCGTAACCGGGCTGGGGCTGCTGGCCGAAGCCGGGCTGCTGGACGTTGCCCTGCTGGCCGAAGCCCTGCGGCTGGCCGGCGGGCGGGGGCTGCTGCCCGTAAGCGGCGGCGGCCTGCGGGTCCTGCTGACCACCGAAGCCGGGCTGGCCGGCCTGCTGACCCGGCATGGGCTGGCCGGGCATGGGCTGCTGACCGGACATGGGCTGGCCCGGCATGGGCTGCTGCCCGTAGGCGGCCTGCTGGTCCTGGGGTCCGGCGTACCCGGGGCCGGCCTGGGAGCCGTACCCCTGGGGCTGGTCGCCGTAGAAGCCGGGCTGCGGCCCGAACTGGCCGTGATAGACCTGCGCTGCGGGCCGCTCCGGCAGCACCTGCGGCAGCAGGTAGACCAGCGCGATGACGGTCAGCGCGAGCGTGGGCACGCCGAGCAGCACGAACTCGATCGTGGGCCGGGCCCCGAAGCCGGAGAACAGCCCGGCCAGCAGCGCCAGCATGCCGAACACCGAGGCGAGCGCCAGCCCGGCGGCGGCGCCGTACGTGATCTGCTTCGCCTTGGGCGACGGCTCGCCCACCTTGGTGACCAGCAGCACGGAGCCGAGCAGCAGCGCCGTCAGCAGCGGGCTCGTCAGGTCCAGCAAGTTCGTGGCAGCGCGCTCCGCGATGGAGGAGGACGTCCCCACCAGGATGTGACCGATCGCCAGCACCACTCTCAGCAGCCCGCCGACGAGCATGACCCAGGCGGCCGGCTCCTTCAGCCGGGCGACGTCAAATTTGCTCACAAGTACCCCCATCGGACCCTTTAGCCCGAAGGGAGTTTGCCACATCACCGACCCACCCGCCGGGAGTCCCAGGAACCTCTTCCATATCAAAACGCCCAAGCACCCCCGTACTAGGCCGACAAAAGCGTCAAAACCGGTCCCGAGCCTGGACTGTCAAAGCCCGATGGAAGACTGGGCCGCATGCACATCGTGTCACTCGCCGGCGGCATCGGCGGCGCGCGCTTCCTCCGGGGCCTGCGCGCCACCGCACCCGACGCCTCCATCACCGTCATCGGCAACACGGGCGACGACATCACCCTGTACGGCCTGCGGGTCTGCCCCGACCTCGACACCGTGATGTACACCCTGGGCAACGGCATCGACGAGGAGCAGGGCTGGGGCCGGGCCAAGGAGACCCACGCCGTCAAAGAGGAACTGGCCGCGTACGGCGTCGAACCGCAGTGGTTCGGGCTCGGCGACCGCGACTTCGCCACCCACATCGTGCGCTCGCAGATGCTGGCGTCCGGCTACCCGCTCTCGCAGGTCACCCAGGCGCTCTGCGCGCGCTGGCAACCCGGCGTGCGGCTGCTGCCGATGAGCGACGACCGCTGCGAGACCCACGTCGTGATCGAGGACGATCGCGGCAGGCGCGCGATCCACTTCCAGGAGTGGTGGGTGCGCCTGCGCGCCTCCGTCCCCGCGCAGTCGTTCGCGCTGGTCGGGGCCGACACCGCCAAGCCCGCCCCGGGCGTGCTCGAGGCGATCGAGCAGGCCGACGTGGTGATCCTGCCGCCGTCCAACCCGGTCGTGAGCATCGGCACGATCCTCCAGGTCCCGGGCATCCGCGAGGCCCTGCTGCCCAAGACCGTGGTGGGCCTCTCGCCGATCATCGGCGGCGCGCCGGTGCGGGGCATGGCCGACGCCTGCCTGACGGCCATCGGCGTGGAGACGACCGCCCAGGCCGTGCTGGAGCTGTACGGCTCCGAGCTGATCGACGGCTGGCTGGTGGCGGAGGAAGACGCGGGGGTGGCGCTCGACGGCGTCCGCGTGGTGGCCCGGCCGATCCTCATGCACGACGCCGGGGCCGCCGCCGACATCGCCCGTACCGCCCTCGACCTGGCCCAGGAGCTCGCCCAGTGACCACGACCCCACAGCCCCCCACCCCGCGCCTGGTCGAGGTGATCGCGGTGCCCGGCCTCGGCGAGGTGCGCCCGGGTGACGACGTCGCGGCGCTGCTGGCCGGCGCCGACCTGCGCGACGGCGACATCGTCGTGATCACCTCCAAGATCGTGAGCAAGGCCGAGGGCCGGGTGCGCCGGGCCCCCGACCGTACGGCGGCCATCGAGGAGGAGACCGAGCGGGTGGTCGCCCGGCGCGGCGACACCGTGATCTCGCAGACCAGGCACGGCTTCGTGATGGCCGCCGCCGGGGTCGACGCCTCCAACACCGAGCCGGGCACCGTGCTGCTGCTCCCGGAGGACCCCGACGCCTCCGCCCGGCGCATCCGGGCCGGGCTGGGCGCGCAGGCCGGGGTGAACGTCGGGGTGATCCTGTCCGACACGTTCGGGCGGCCGTGGCGCGAAGGGCTCACCGACGTGGCCATCGGGGCGGCCGGCGTGCTGCCGCTCGACGACTTCCGTGGCTCCTCCGACTCCTACGGCAACCCGCTCAACGCCACGATGACGGCCCTGGCCGACGAGATCGCGGGCGCGGCGGAGCTGGTCAAGGGCAAGCTCGCCGGGGTTCCGGTGGCCGTCGTGCGCGGGCTGGCGCACCTGGTGACCGCCGGCGACGGGCCCGGGGTCCGGCCGCTGGTGCGACGGGCCGACGACGACCTGTTCCGTTACGGGTCGCGTGACGTCGTGTTCGCCCGGCGGACGATCAGGGAGTTCTCCGAGCGGCCGGTGGATCCCGCGGCGGTGCGCAGGGCGGTCGCGGCGGGCATCGCGGCGCCCGCTCCCCATCACACGACGCCGTGGCGGTTCGTGCTGCTGGAGTCGCCGGAGATCCGGGCCAAGCTGCTCGACGCCATGCGCGAGGCGTGGATCGCCGACCTGCGCGGCGACGGGTTCTCCGAGCAGTCGATCGCCAAGCGGATCAGGCGCGGCGACGTGCTGCGCAACGCGCCCTACCTGGTGGTGCCGTGCCTGGTGATGGAGGGCTCGCACACCTACCGCGACGACCGGCGCAACGCCTCGGAGCGGGAGATGTTCGTCGTGGCGACGGGCGCGGGGGTGCAGAACTTCCTGGTCCAGCTCGCGGTCGAGGGGCTGGGCTCGGCGTGGGTGTCGTCCACGATGTTCTGCCGGCCGGTCGTCCGCGAGGTGCTCGACCTGCCCGGCTCGTGGGACCCGATGGGCTGCGTGGCCGTCGGGCACGCCGCCGCGCCGCCGCGCGACCGGGCGCCGCGCGATCCCGGCGATTTCCTCCTCACGCGCTGACCGCCGGTAAGCCGCCCGTTTACCGTTAGGAAAGTTTCCTTTACATTGGGGCCATCCCCCCATGTGAAGGAGCCACTTCATGAGAAGGACGCTCACATTGGTCGCCGTGGTGGTGATCGCGGTCGCCACCACGGTGTTCAACACCAGCCCGGCGTTCGCCCACGGCTACGTGCTCACACCGCCCAGCCGCCAGGCCAACTGCGCGCAGGGCAAGGTCTCCGGCTGCGGCAACATCATCTACGAGCCGCAGAGCGTGGAAGGCCCCAAGGGCCTGCGGAGCTGCCACGCCAACCTGTCGCAGTTCGCCCAGCTCAGCGACGAGAGCAAGGCCTGGCCGGTCGCCTCGGTGGGCAGCACGGTGAACTTCACCTGGACGTTCACCGCCCAGCACCGGACGCTCAACTACGAGTACTACATCGGCAACACCCTGGTCGCCACGATCGACGGCAAGGGCCAGCAGCCCCCGCCGACGCTCACCCACACGGTCAACTTCGCCGGCTTCTCGGGCCGGCAGAAGGTACTGGCCGTCTGGAACATCTACGACACGACCAACGCCTTCTACTCCTGCATCGACCTGAACATCGGCGGCGGTGGCGGCAACCCGACCCCGACGCCGACCCCGACCGTCACCCCGACCCCCACGCCGACGCCGACCCCGACGACGACCGTGCCGTCCGGCACGTGGGCGGCCGGCACGGCGTACACGCCCGGCAACACCGTCACCTACAACGGCGTCACGTACCGGTGCCTGCAGGCCCACACCGCACTCGCGGGCTGGGAGCCGCCGAACGTGCCCGCGCTCTGGGCACGCGCGTGAGCTGACGGCGCCAGGGAGCCACGGCCCCGGCCGGACCGAGCGGTCAGCGGCCGGCCAGCTCGCCGTACTCCCTGGCGCCGTGGTCGCGGAAGACCGCCAGCGCCCGTGACAGCAACGCCTCCGCCGCCCCGGGACGGCCCCTCGCCCGGTACACCGACGCCAGGTCACGCTCGGTGCGGGCCCGCCACACGGGCGTCTTCATGTCCTCCCACAACACGATCGCGTCGGTCAGGCAGGTCTCGGCGGCGTCGAGGTCGCCCGCGGCCAGGTGCAGCTCGCCCAGCGTGCGCAGGGTCGCCGCCCGTCCCCACCGGTCGTTCATGGTCTGGCACAGGGCCAGCGCCTCCCGCAGGCGGGGCAGCAACTCGCTGCCACGCCCCTGCCGCACGCGGGTCTTGGCCAGGGTGCGCACGGCGTACGCCTCCATGAGCCGGTCGCCCAGCTCCCTGAAGACGGCCACCGCCTGCCCCGCGGCCTCCGCGGCCAGGTCGAGCCGGCCGGTCGCGCGGTGGTGGAGGCTGATCGTGCGCAGCGTGAAGCCCTCGCCGCGGCGGCTGCCCACGCGGCGGTAGGCGGCCAGCGCCGCCTCCATCGCCGACCACGCCTCAGGGAGGTCGCCGCGCTCCAACTGCACCGAGCCGATCATCCGCAGCACGTACGCGATGCCGACGTCGTCGCCGGCGTCCCGCAGCAGCCGGCCGGCCTGGTCCAGGAAGTCGAGCGACTCGGCCAGCCGGCCCACCTCCCGGCTGACGGTGCCCAGCCCGGCCAGCGCCACCGCCTGCTCGTGCGTCTCGTCCAGGTCGCGGAAGACCTCCAGCGCGGCGGTGAGGTACTGGTCGGCCTCGGCGAAGCGGTCCTGCATGAAACGCAACTGGCCGAGCTCGGCCAGCATGGTCGCCGCGCCGTGCCGGTCGCCGGCGCGGCGCGCGGAGGCCAGGGCGAGCTGGTTGATCCGCTCGCGGGCGTCGAAGCGGCCCGCGCCCAGGAACGAGGGGCCGCTCAGCCGCGCGGAGGCGAAGTGGCACACCAGATCGTGCAGGCCCAGCCCGGCCGCCCGCTCCACGCCGCTGACCAGCGCGGGCTGCTCGACCTCGAACCACGTGTACGGCGCCGCCACCACGCGGGCGACCGTGGCCTCGGACACCGGGTAGGTGCGCACCGGGTGGCGCCGCCAGCGGATCTCCTCCGGCGGCGACTGCTCGGCCGCGGCGTCGATCAGGGTCAGCCAGCCGCCCAGCACCCGGCCCACGGCGGCGGTCAGCTCCTCCGCCGGCTCCTCGGCCTCGGCGTGCTCGCGGCCGTGCAGGCGGATCAGCTCGTGCACCCGGTAACGCAGGCAGCCCAGCTCGTCGACGCGGGTGAAGTCGACCAGGTAGGCGTCCACCAGCCCTTCGATGATGGCCTCCGCCTCGGCCTCGGTGATCTCCAGCAGCCAGGCGAGGATCCAGGAGGAGAACTCGGGCGCACCGACATAGCTCAGCAGCGCCAGTGCCCTGCGGCTCCGGGCGGACAGGCCGCGGTAGCTCAGCTCGACGCTGCTGCGCACCTCCAGGTCGGAGATGGCCAGCTCGTCCAGGCGGCGGCGCTCGTCGCGCAGCCGCTGCAGGAGCAGGCTCATGGGCCAGCCGGGACGGGTGGCCAGCCGGGCTCCGGCGATGCGGACCGCCAGCGGCAGCCGCCCGCACAGCTCGGTGATGGCACGGGCGTCCTGCCACTCGGCGGCGACGCGGTCGGCTCCGACGATGTGTCTCAGCAGTTCGAGCGCCTCGTCGGCGTCGAGCACGTCCAGGTCGGTCCTGCGGGCCCCGGCCAGGCCGCCGAGCCGGTTCCTGGCGGTGACCAGGACCGCGCAGCCGGGGCCGCCGGGCAGCAGTGGGCGTACCTGCTGTTCGCCTGCGGCGTCGTCCAGCAGCACCAGCACCCGGCGCTCGGCGAGCAGGCTGCGGTACAGGTCGGCGCGCTCGGCGGCCGAGGCCGGCAGGGAGTCGGGGTTCACGCCCAGCGCCTTGAGGAAACGTCCGAGCACCTCGCCGGCGTCGGCCGGGATGTCGCTCATGCCGCCCAGCTCCGCGTAGAGCTGGCCGTCGGGGAAGGCGGATGTGACCTGGTGGGCGACGTGCACGGCCAGCGCCGACTTGCCGCAGCCGCCGCGTCCGGCGATCACCTGCACGGGGGCGCGCGGCTCCGGCGCCAGCGCCGCCACCAGGGTCTTGACCTGGCGGGCCCGCCCGGTGAAGTCGGAGGGCGCCAGCGGTAGCTGCGCCGGGACCACCGACCGGGAGGGCGGCTCGGCGGGCGCCGCGACCGACGGCCCGCGCAGGGCCGGGTCGCCGTGCAGGATGGCCTGGTAGAGGGCGGTCAGCTCTGGTCCGGGGTCCACGCCGAACCCCTCCACCAGGACGTCGCACCCCTCGCGGAACGACGCCAGCGCCTCCGACTGCCGCCCGGTCCGGTACAGGGCGGTCATGTACTGCCCCCTGAGCCGCTCGTTGGCCGGATAGGCGCTGACCAGCGCGGCCAGCTCGGCCAGCAGCTCGCTGTGGCGTCCGAGCGTCAGATCGGCGGCGATGCGGTCCTCGATGGCGGTCAGCCGCAGTTGTTCCAGCCGCAGCGCCTCCCCTGCCAGCGCCCCGTCCTCCAGCCCCGCCAGGGCGGGCCCGCGCCACAGCTCCAGCGCCGCGCGTAACAGGCTGGAGACCTCCGTGGCCGTGTCGGTGTGCCGCGCCCTGGTGACGAGCTGCGAGAAGTTCTCCACGTCGAACGAGCCGTTGGGAGTCTGGATCAGATAGCCGGGCGCGCGGGTGACGATGGCGTCCACCACGCCCTGGCGGGCCAGCGCCGTACGGAGTGACCTGACGTAGGTCTGTAACGTGGTGCGGGCGCTGTCGGGGGGCTCATCCTGCCAGAGGATGTCGATGAGCTGCGAGCTCGGCACGATCCGACCCTGCTCCAGCAGCAGGGCTGCCAGCAAGGTCTGCGGCTTGGCACCGCCCAACGGCACCAGCGCACCGCCGGCCTCCACCTCTATCGGCCCCAGCAGCCGAAATTCCACCGCCACACCCCCGTTCCCGTAAACCTGCGGCGCCGAAATTCCCCTCCGTTGCATGCTGATCTCCAAGCAGGCCCTGAGGCAACCCCTTAAGGCCCTGGCACTGCGGATCTTTACACCGTCACTCCGCCGCCCGGACGGCTTCAGGCCGTCGGCTTACAGGTGGGATGGCACAGACGGCGCGCCAGGGCCGCCAGGAACACGTCGATGATCTCCCCCGGTTCCTGGGCCTCGTGCAGCGAGCCGTTCGTGGCGGCGGTGATCTGCGACAGGCCGGCCCGGTCCACCCCCTTGCCGAACGCGATCACGATGATCTGCACGGGCCGGTCCGGGTTCCACTCGCGCCGCAGCCGGTCGAGGAGCCGGGGCAACTCGGTCGCCTTGCCGTCGTCCCGGCCCGCGGTGATCACCAGGAGGACGTTGTTCATCTCCTCCCGGTAACCGCTGGTCATCCTGCGGAAGCCGCCGAGTATCGCGTCGTACAGCGAGCTGTCACGACGGGGATGGGCGGTGATCGAGCTGGTGAGCTGCTCCAGCCGGCTGCGGCGGACGACCTGCCCGCTTTCGGGCTCGTTGATCGGCCCCAGCCCGACGTGCTGCTGGTAGCCCCGGATGCCGCCCAGCCGGTCGGCGAACTCCCACAGCCCCATGTGGGTGGAGTCGGGGAAGAGCTGCAGCCCGATCTTGGCCGCGTCCAGCGCCACGCCCACCCGGGTCTTGCCGTTCAGCGGCTCGGCCATGTGCTTGGAGGTGTCGGCCAGGACGAGGATGTTGGTCGGCGGCGCGAGCCGGCTCCAGGCGCGCAGGGCCTCGTCGATGTCCTGCGGCGACACCGACGACCTGGTCCGCGGCGCGGTGGAGGGGATCTGCGGGCCGGGCGAGAGCGGCCCCTGCGCGCCGTCGCCCGACCGGAACCCGGCCCGGCGCACGATCTCCTGCGCCTGCGCCCCCCGCAGCCAGCCGGCGAAGGCCGTGGACGCCTCCGAGACCTCGGGGTCGGCGGCGGTCACGACGTACGGGTAGTCGAGGTTGATGGTGCCCTCGCGCGGGTGCAGGGCCACGACCGGGTCGGCGGAGGGCCGCAGGTTGTGCTGCCACACCGACTGCTCGGGCACGATGACGACCGGGCGCTGCCAGAACGTGTGATCGTCCACGGCCGCCAGCATGCTGCGGTAGTCGGGCGCCGAGCCCGCCTGCGCCCACCGGACGAACGCGGTCAGCGCCTTGTCGGCGTCCGGCCCGGTGCCGACGACGTCCCTGGCGGCGGCCACGGTGGCGATGCCCGCCCCGGCCAGCGAGGGGTCCGGCACGCGTACGACGTCGGGCTCATCGGCGTTGGGCGTCAGCCGCCCGCGCGCGGTCGCGGGGAAGACCATCCGCCAGTTCATCTCGGTCCGGCCCACGGAGAAGCGCTGGGCCAGCGACGACCGGGTGGCGAAGACCAGCGGCGAGGTCGCCACCACGCTCTCCCCCGACGGCAGCGCGCTGGCGCCCTGCTGGCGGGCCAGCCTGATCCAGGCCGAGGAGTCGGCGATCCAGCCGTCGGGCCGCTCGGCCAGCACGCCCGCCCGGTCGCCGATCAGCGTGCGTAAGACCGTGGCCGGCGGTTGCTCGGTCACCTGGACCAGCACGCACCGGCCGCCCACGGCCGTCTTCGTCTCGTTGAACCGGCCCGCCGCCTCCATAACCGCGGGAGCCACGTCCACGGCGGCGGCCACGTCCACCAGAACAGGCTCTCGTGTGGTGCACAGGAGGCCACCGCCGCCGAAGATCACGACGAGGCCGGCCGCGACGATCGCCACGGCCGTCAGCCCCGCCAGCACGCCGCGCTGGAACGCCTTCCTGCGTCGCTGCTCGGGGGCGAGCGCGGCGCGGTGCCGACCCAACCGCACGGTGAACCTCTCTCCATGGGGAGGAACGATTCTCCCAGCGCCTCACAGGGCAGGCGCAAGTGCTAGTTAGAACATGTTACAACTGGGCGATCGGCAGGACCCTCCTGACGCTCTGGCAGACGCCGTCGCTGGCCGCCGAGGCCGCCAGCCGCTCCTCGGCCGGGACGCCGTACTCGGTGGTGCGCTGCCGCACCGGCCGGCCGGTGACCTCGACCATCCCGCGCAACTCGCTGATCGTCTTGTACGAGCCGTTCTCCGACCCCGCCATCCGGCTGATCGTCTCCTCCATGAGCGTGCCGCCGAGGTCGTTCACCCCGCCCTGGAGCACCTGGCGGCACAGGTCGTCCTGGAGCTTGACCCAGGAGCACTGGATGTTGGCGATCGCGCCGTGCAGCAGGATCCTGGCCAGCGCGTGCACCGCGCGGTTCTCCTGCGCGGTCGGGCCCGGCCTGGCCACGCCCGCCAGGTAGATGGGGGCGCTGGTGTGCACGAACGGCAGCAGCACGAACTCCGAGAAGCCGCCGGTCTCCTCCTGCAGCCGCCTGATCAGCTTGATGTGCCTGACCCAGTGCAGGTGGTTGTCCACGTGCCCGTACATCATGGTCGAGGTGGTGGGGATGCCCACCTTGTGGGCCGTGGTGATGACCTCGATCCACTCCTTGGCGGGCAGCTTGCCCTTGGTCAGCACCCAGCGCACGTCGTCGTCGAGGATCTCGGCCGCCGTCCCGGGCAGCGAGTCCACGCCCGCCTCCTTGGCCGCCTCCAGCCAGTCGCGGACGGACAGGTTCAGCCGGCTGGCGCCGTTGATGACCTCCATCGGGGAGAAGGCGTGCACGTGCATGCCCGGCGTCCTGGCCTTGACCGCCCTGGCGATGTCGAAGTACGCGGTGCCGGGCAGGTCGGGGTGGATGCCGCCCTGCATGCACACCTCGGTCGCGCCGGCCGCCCACGCCTCCTCGGCCCGGTCGGCGACCTGGTCGATGCTGAGCGTGTAGGCGTCGGCGTCGGTCCGGCGCTGGGCGAAGGCGCAGAAGCGGCAGCCGGTGTAGCAGACGTTGGTGAAGTTGATGTTCCGGTTGACGACGTAGGTGACCTCGTCGCCGACCGCCTGCCGGCGCAGCTCGTCGGCGATCGCGGCCAACTCGTCCAGCGCCTCGCCCTCGGCCCCGAGCAGGGCCACGGCCTCCTCGTCGGTGAGGCCGGCCGGGTCGGACCCGGCCCGCCGCAGCGCCGCGCGCACGTCGCTGGGGGCGGCGGCGGCCACGGTGCCGAGACGCTCGCGCAGCGCGTCCCAGTCGCCGTAGACGTGGTCGAAGTCGTCACGGCGGTCGCCGGTACGGCCCGTGGTGTCCACCTCGACGTGCAGGTCCACCCGTCCCGACGCGGCGAACCCGCCGTCGGGCTCCTGCCAGGGACGGCCCTGCGGTACGGCGTCCTCGCGGGCCAGGCCGGTGACCGGGTCGGCCAGGGCCGAGACGTGGGCGAGCAGACGGGGATCGAGCCAGGGCTCCCCCGCCAGCACGTACTCCGGGTAGATCGTCAGCCGCTCCCTGAGCCGGAACCCGGCCTCCCCCGTACGCGCGGCGAGGTCGTCGATCTGCGGCCACGGCCGCTCCGGGTTGACGTGGTCGGGCGTGAGCGGCGACACCCCGCCCCAGTCGTCGATCCCGGCCCTGATCATCAGCTCGTACTCGGCGTCCACCAGGTTGGGCGGCGCCTGGACGCGGACGCGGGGGCCGAGCACCAGGCGGGTCACCGCGATCGTGGCGGCCAGTTCCTGGAGGTCGGCGTCGGGCAGGCCACGCATGGCGGTGTCGGGCTTGGCGCGGAAGTTCTGCACGATCACCTCCTGGACGCCGCCGTACTCCCTGGCCACCCGCCGGATCGCGAAGATCGACTCGGCGCGGTCCTCGACGGTCTCGCCGATGCCGATCAGGACGCCCGTCGTGAACGGCACGTTCGTGCGGCCGGCGTCCTCCAGCACCCGCAACCGCACGGCCGGATCCTTGTCCGGCGAGCCGTAGTGGGCCTGCCCCTTCTCCTCGAACAACCGCCGCGACGTCGTCTCCAGCATCATCCCCATCGACGGCGCGACCGGCTTGAGCCGCTGGAAGTCCCGCCAGCTCAGCACGCCCGGGTTGAGGTGCGGCAGCAACCCGGTCTCCTCCAGCACCCTGATCGCCATCGCGCGCACGTAGGACAGCGTGTCGTCATAACCGTGCGCGTCCAGCCACTCCCTGGCCTGGTGCCAGCGGTCCTCCGGCCGGTCCCCCAGCGTGAACAGCGCCTCCTTGCACCCCATCGCCGCCCCCTGCCGGGCGATCTCCACCACCTCGTCGGGGCTCAGGAACGGCGCCGGCAGCTTGTGCGGCGCGGTCGCGAACGTGCAGTAGCCACAACGGTCCCGGCACAGCCGGGTCAACGGGATGAACACCTTCCTGCTGTAGGTGATGACCCCCTCGCGGCCGGCGGCGCGCAGGCCGGCGTCGCGCACGCGGGAGGCGTGGTCGAGCAGCGTGTCGAGGTGCCCGTCCCGGGCGTGCAGGAGGACGGTCGCCTCGGTGACGTCAAGCGTCTTGCCGTCCCTGGCCCGGGCGAGGGCGCGGCGGAGCGCGGAGTCGTTACTCATAAAGGCACAGTACGACGACCTGAGTTCACCGTACGCACTCAGGGCCGGTCAGAACGACCGGTAGTCGCGCGCCGGCATCCTGGGCCCACGCGCGGGCGGGCGCAGACCGCTCAACCAGACCAGCACGGTGGCCCGATGCCGATGCCCCGCGTACGGCTCCAGCAGCCGCAACATCCCGAGGTCGTCGGTCCGCTCCCCAGTGAGGGCATAGCCGACGAGCTTGGCCAGGTGGAAGTCGCCGACACTGACCGCGTCGGGGTCGCCGAAGACCCGCTGACGCACCTCCGCCGACGTCCACACCCCGATCCCGGGCAGCGCCCGCAGCAGCCGGTCGAGCTCCCGCGTGGTGGCCGCCGACTCCAGCTTGGCCGCGTGCCAGGCGGCGCTCGCGATCGTACGGGCGCGCACCGCCTCGGCGCCCGCGCGGTGCCAGTGCCAGGTCGGGATCTGCCGCCACACCACCGGCTCGGGCACCACCCGCATGCCGTCGGGGGCCGGACCCGGGGCCGGCTCGCCGTAGCGGCCGAGCAGCCAGCGCCAGGCCCGCCACGCCTCCCGCCCGACCACCTTCTGCTCCAGCACGGCCGGCACCAGAGCCTCCATCACCCGGCCGGTACGCCCGATGCGCAACCCCGGATGCCGCCTCGCGACCTCGGCCAGCACCTCGTGCTCGACGCGGAAGCCGGAGACGTCGTCGTCGGCCCCCAGCAGCGCAGGCAGCGTCTCCAGCGCCCATCCCGCGCCGGGGCCCCACGCCTGCCCGTGCACCTCGTCCGCCTCGACGACCACCCTGAGCGTGCAGGGGCCGTCGGGAGTCCTGGACGTGCGCCACACCGCGCCGTCGGGGGTGCGACGCCAGGTGGGATCGCCGCCGCCGCGTTTGTGGGGCTGCAACGCCAGCCCCACGTCAAGCGGCCCGCCGGGCACCCACCTGCGCTCCATCACGTGTCCAGTCTGCCCCGGACACGGTGCTGCTTCAGACGTCGCTGGAGTAGCGCAGCGCCCGCTCGGGCAGTTCGACCCCCGGCCAGACGCGCACGCCGTTCTGCAACTCGTTGCCCGGCCCCACGATCGCGCCGTCGCCGATCACCGCGTCGCGCACCACCGTGCCCGCGCAGACCCGCGCCCCCTGACCGAGCACGGAGTCGGTGACGGAGGCCCCCGCCTCCACGACGCAGTCGTCGCTCAGCACCGAGCCGTCCACCGACGCCCCGGCCTCGACCACGGCCCGCGCGCCGACCGCCGTGCCGCCGCGCACCTTCGCCTCCGGCGAGACCCTGGCCCCGTCGAGCGCGAGGTACTCGCCGGTCGGGCCGGGCAGCGCGGGCGAGGCCAACCGGCCCAGCACCAGGTCACGCGAGCCCTGCACGTAGGCGGCCGGCGTGCCGACGTCGAGCCAGTAGGTGCGGTCGGCGTAGCCGAGCACGAGCTCACCGGACTCGATCAGCCCGGGGAACGTCTCGCGCTCGACCGACACGACCTCGTCGCGCGGGATCGAGTCGATCACCGAGCGGGTGAAGACGTAGCAGCCGGCGTTGATCCGGTTGGTCACCGGGTTGGGGGTCTTCTCCAGGAACGCGGTCACGTGCCCGGCCTCGTCCGTCGGCACGCAGCCGAAGCGGGAAGGATCGTCCACTTCCGTCAGATGGAGCGTTACAGCGGCCTGCTTCGCACGGTGCACACGCACCTGCTCACCGATGTCGTGACCGGAGAGGATGTCTCCGTTGAGGATCAGCACGGGGTCGCCGGGGCCGGCGCTGAGCGCCTCGGCGGCGTTGCGGATCGCGCCACCGGTGCCCAGCGGCGTCTCTTCCGTCATGTATTCGAGCGAGAGCCCGAACGCCGCCCCGTCACCGAAGGCGGGCTCGAACATCGACGCCTTGTACGAGGTCGCGAACACGATCCGGCGGACGCCGAAGGATCGGGCGCGGGCCAGTTGGTGAGCCAGGAACGGCACCCCGGCGGTCGGCAGCAGCGGCTTGGGCGTGCCCAGTGTCAGCGGACGCAGGCGCGTGCCCTGCCCCCCGACCAGGAGGATCGCCTCGAGGTCTGGCAAAGAGCTCTCCATAACTCTGTGAGGTTACCGAACTATTCGATCGCACGTTGATAGGAGCTGAGATGGGCCTCGGCCGAGGCGTCCCAGGTGAATTCGCGGGCTCGCGCCGGCCCGGCCTCCCGCAACTGCTCCCTGCGCTCGGCGGAGGCCAGCAACTGGCCCAGCGCCGTGGCGATGCTGCCGGCGTCGGGCTCGGTGTAGGCCACGGCGTCGCCGCCCACCTCGGGCAGCGAGCTGCGGTGGGTGGTCAGCACCGGTGCGCCGCAGGCCATCGCCTCCAGCACCGGCAGGCCGAAGCCCTCGCCGCGCGACGGGAAGGCCACCACGAGCGCCCCGCCCAGGAACCCGGACAGGTCGGGCGCGCGCAGGTAGCCGGGCCTGACGACCCTGACGGTGGCCTCCACCTCGCGGCAGGCGGCGTCGACGTCGTCCTCGTGCACGCCGCCGCCGATCACCAGCGCGGGCGGGCGGTCCAGCCGCCGTACGGCGGCGGCGAAGCCGCGGATGAGGTTGGGCACGTTCTTGCGGGGGTCGAGGGCGCCCAGGAAGGCGACGTACGGCTGGCCGTGCAGCCCGCACCGCACGGCGGCCCGGCGGATCTCCTCCTCGCTCGGCGGGTGGAACTGCGCGAGATCGACGCCGTGGTAGGCGACGTCGATCCGGGTGGGGTCGGCGGACAGCACGCGGACCAGTTCGTCGCGCGTCGCCTTGGACGGCACGATCACGCGCCGGGCGTGGCGGACGGCGGTGCGGGTGGCCGATCGGAAGAACGCGGCGCGCGGGCTGTGCTGGTCGGGCTCGGTGAACCAGGTGGCGTCGTGGACGGTGACCACGGTCGGCAGGCCCGCGCCGAGCGGGATGGAGTAGTAGGGAGCGTGGATCACGTCGGCCCCGGTCTGGCGGGCGAGCAACGGCAGCCCCGTCTGCTCCCAGGCCAGCCTGGCGGCTCTGTTGGCGATCGCGACCGGCCCGGCGATGACCTGGGCCGATGGGGCGAGGCGGCGATATCGTTCCGCTTCGGCGCGCTGGCAGACCACCGACAGGTCGGCGCCGGCCCGGTCGAGCGCGGTCACGAGGCCGTCCACGTATCGGATGAGCGCGCCGCGGTCCGCGGGGACCGCCGCCGCATCGACGAGCACTCGAGGCATACGAAGATCTTCTCCCCTCAAGATCATCGTGGGACGGGATGTCCCCCTCTGAAATTCAGCTTAGGACCAGCCTCCCCTAAATCGTGGGCCAAATCACACCGAGTCGCGCCGCGCCGCGATTCCGGCCAAGCCCGCGCAGATCAGGTCACCGATGATGATGACGATGCGGGACGAAAGAGCCACCGCGATCGCGGCGCCGGAGTCCAGGTGCGGCGCCAGCACGACGACCATCGCGGCCTCCCTGACCCCCGCGCCCGCCGGGATCACGAACGTCAGGATGCCCAGGCACCACGACAGCGCGAACGCCCCGACGGCGAAGATCGGGCCGACCTGGGGGGCGATGAAGTAGAGGTGCACGCCGTAGGCGATCCAGCCGGCCAGCGCCCAGCCGAGCGCGGTCAGCATGCCGCGCCTGGTGAGCGGGCGTTCGAGAGGCTCGCGCCCGAGCCGGCGCAGGACGTAGCCGATGACGGCGTTGACGACCTTGGGTTCGAGCAGGACGAGCAGCAGCGGGACGAACAGCAGCAGCCAGCCGTACTGGTTCCAGCCGAGCGTGACGAGCGTGACCAGCAGGCCGGTCGCGAGCTGGATGGGCATCATCAGGAAGAACGCCGCCGCGCTGCGGGCCCGCGGCACACCCAGGTCGCGGCCCATCTCCATCTGGGCGAGCACCGGCCAGACCGCGCCGGGGATGTACTTGCCGAGCTGGCCCACGAAGAACACCTTGGCCGCCGGGCGCGCGGGCAGCGGCGAGCCGAGGTCGGCCAGCAGGGTGCGCCAGGTGAGCATGGCACCGAGCAGCGCCGCGACCACCGCGACCAGCGAGGCGGCCAGCGCGCCCCACGACAGCCGGGCGAACCCGGCCACCACCGCGTCCCACTGCTTGGCCACCGCGTAGCCGCCGAAGCCGAGCGCGACGGCCAGGAAGCCGTACCTGAGCAGCCTGCGGGCCGGTGAGCGTCGTCGGGGGACGCCCTCGGCGGCGGCGTCGCCGTCGTCCAGCACGGGATCGGCGCTCACAGAGAGCGCACCCGCTCGGGTGGCTGCGGCAGCCGCACGCCCGCCGGCGCGCGCGCGGTCTTGGTGGCCACCCACAGGTACGTCGGCACGACCGGCAGCAGCAGCCTGAGCACCCCGCGCGGCACCCGCGACAGCACGGCCGTGGCCACCTTGCCCAGCACCCCGGGGAACAGCTCGCCCCCGGCGAACCTGGCCGGTGTGGCCAGCACGGGGAAGGTGTAGTCCCACACGTGGAAGGTCCGCAACATCCTGCGCAGCCCGCGCCGCGTCCTGAACCGCTCGTAGTAGTGGTCGGCCCGCCCGGACGCGCGCACGTAGCGGTCGGCCAGCGCGGGCGGCAGGTACGACAGGAACGGCAGCTTGTAGTGCGGTTCGATGACCCCGAGCCGGTTGCCGAGCCCCAGATAGAGCACGCCGTCGTCGGACAGCACCCGGTGCATCTCGGCCACCACCGCGTCGGGGTCGACCACGTGCTCGTAGATGTGGTTGAAGACCAGCACGTCGATCGAGCCGTCGGGGAACGGCAGCGCCGTGCCGTCGCCGCAGACGAACGCCACCCGCTCGCCGAACCGGTCGGCCGCCTTGCGCAGCCCCGGCACGTCGATGTCGATGCCCAGCGTGTGCTTCGCCCCGGCCGCCGCGAGCTCGTCGGCGATGAACCCGGCCGAGCACCCCACGTCGCCGACGGTCAGCCCGCCCAGCGATCCGTTGAAGTGCTCGATGACCGCGATGATCTTCGCCGCCTTCCGCCTGCGCTTCGCCTCGTCGAGCATGGCGGACTGGAACTCCGAGTATTCGAGCTGCGCGACTCGTTGCTTCACCACGGTTCCCCACCGTACCGACCTCTACGCCAATCCGACGTCAAACGGCCTTTGGTACGGTGGCCGACCTGGCCAGACATGGACGGATGGGGACGAAGTGGCACTGTTCGACAAGATCCGCGGCGAGTTCATCGACATCGTCGAATGGCTCGACGACAGCCGCGACACGCTGGTCTGGCGCTTCCCCCGCTACGAGAACGAGATCAAGATGGGTGCCCGGCTCGTGGTGCGCGAGTCGCAGGTCGCCGTCTTCGTCAACGAGGGGCAGATCGCCGACGCGTTCGCGCCGGGGACGCACACGCTGGAGACGCGGAACCTGCCCGTCCTGTCCACGCTCAAGGGCTGGAAGCACGGCTTCCACTCGCCGTTCAAGGCCGAGGTGTACTTCGTCAGCACCCGCCAGTTCGCCGACTTCAAGTGGGGCACGCAGAACCCGGTCATGGTGCGGGACCCGGAGTTCGGGCCGGTGCGGCTGCGGGCGTTCGGGGCGTACGCGGCCAGGGTGACGGACGCGCGGGCGCTGCTGCGGGAACTGGCCGGGACCGACCCCCAGTTCCGGACCGAGGAGGTGGAGGGCTACCTGCGGCAACTCGTCGTGGGACGGCTCGCCCACGCCCTGGCCACGGCCGGCGTGCCACTGCTCGAACTGGCCGCGGGGCAGCACGAGATGGGGCTGCGGCTGGCCCAGGCGCTGACCGCCGACCTGGCCGGGGTCGGGATCGCGATCCCGACCTTCACCATCGAGAACATCTCGCTGCCGCCCGAGGTGGAGCAGGCGCTGGACAAGCGGTCGCAGATGGGGATCGTCGGGGATCTCGGGGAGTACGCGCGCTTCCAGGCGGCCAACGCGCTGGAGAACGCGGGCGGGGCCGCCGACGGCATGGGACTGGGCATGGGCATCGCCGCCGGCCAGCACCTGGCCGCCACCCTGACGCCCCAGTCCCAGCCCCATCAGCCGGGCGCGCAGCCGGATGCGCAGGCGGGGCCGCCGCCGCTCCCCCAGCCCGATCGGTGGTTCCTCGGCGTGGGCGGCGAGCAGCGCGGGCCGTACGACGAGGCGGAGCTGCCCGCCGCCGGGCTCACCCCTGACGCGCTGGTGTGGAAGGCCGGAATGCCCCAGTGGTCACCGGCCCGCGACGTGCCGGAACTGGCCACGCTCCTGCGCCACACCCCACCTCCGCTCCCACCTGCCTGAACACCCGCCGGAACGCCCTCGTAAGCGCCCTCGTAAGCGCCCACGGAACGCCCGCGCAGACGCCCGCCAGAACATCCGCGCGGACACCTGCCGAAACGTCCGTCCGGGCACCCGCCAGAACGCCCGTCCGGTGTCAACC